>JANXWX010000135.1 GCA_025350915.1 Nitrosomonadales bacterium | reverse complement strand
GTTAGGCTTTTAATGAACCCCGTCGTGTTTGATTCTGAGGTTCTCATTCAGCACTTACCGCTCAATACCCATCTGCCCATAAAACGCCAGCACTGCATGATCCACTTTTACATCACTCATTGAAATTGGTTTGGTTAGAGTTATACCCTCCATGGTTTTAGCGCGTGACAGTGCCACATAGGTCTGCCCTTCGCAGAAGGCGCCATTGCCTAAATCCAGTGTCAAATGCTCGATAGTCAATCCCTGTGACTTGTGGATAGTAATCGCCCAGCCCAAGGCGACAGGAAGCTGCTTGAAGGAAGCCACTTCCTGACGTTCAATTTTTCGTGTCTCGTAGTCATAGGTGTACTTATATTTGTACCAAGTTTCCTTGCCGACGATTAGCACATTGTCGCTGCTCTGTTTTTTCACTCGAATGTGGTCATGCTCCAGTCCAACCACTTCACCCAAGTCACCATTGATCCACTGCGGTTTATTGTTTTTCAGGAAGATTACCTTTGCGCCAATTTTCAGCTCCAGCCGGTCTGATACATTCAGCTTCCATTTGTTGGCTGGCAAATTGCCAGTGACCGTTGCCTCGTAAACCTGCACATTTCCCTGCAAGATATCCAGTTCACGGGTGTTGATCTTCTTTGCGGCCACATTAGTGGGCACCAGATAAATACCCGCAGCAGAGCCCTCAGGTTTATCCCTGAAGCAGCGTCTGTTGAGCAGTGCCACATGCTCCCGGCAATTGTCGTTCAGACGGATGTGGTTCAGTGCTTCGATAAATTCCACATCCGTCTGCCGCCTGACTTTAGTCAGGTTAACAGGAATGATTTGTTGTTCTTTGAAAACATCGGCTGAATAAAAATGATGCGACCTGTAGCGGTGCGAGAAATAAACGGCTTCCTCTTGGCTGCTTACTACTGGCGGTAATTGAAAAAGATCGCCAATAAATATCGTGGACACACCACCAAATGGCAGGTTGTTGCGGCGCACGTCCTTTAGGATATTGCTCATCGCATCAACCATATTCGGCAACACCATAGAGACTTCATCCACAATCAGGTAACGGATATTCTCAAAAACAAGACGGTTTTTTTCTTTGGGGTGAAATTCATCATCCGGGTCAATATGAACAGGCGGCAAACCGAAAAATGAATGGATGGTGTCGCCTTGCACATTGATTGCGGCAATAGCTGTGGGGGCCACCACTGCACAGCCCTCCAGCTTTTGCCGCAACCACTGTATCAGCGTGGACTTACCTGTGCCGGCCTTGCCTGTAACAAAGATAGATGGACACCCCTGCTGTAATGCCTGGTAGATAAACTCGTATTCTGGAAGAACCTCAATATCCTGCAGCGGCACAGCAAAAGATGTGTATTTCTTTTGCTGGCGCTTGCCATGATCAGGAATAATGGTCGCATCAATTTTTGAGAGGTTTTTAGGCTTGGGCGCTGCATCACCCAGAATCTCCCTAGCCAGTTTCTCGATCTTTTCCCAGATGCTCATCTGAATCCTGTTAATTCAATAACAAGTTTTGGCAACGTGCCATTTAGCCGTAAATCTATATTCGCCGCAAAAATATGCAAGTGAGTCTAACGTTGAGGTAAGGGGCGGGCGGCTTCTCGCCCGTCCCTCTTGACCGTAAGGTTGGCGTTAAGTGCTTCCAGACCTTTTATGCCGTTCTCTGCCTCAACGACGTCATGACCCGCGCCAACCAAGTCCAGCTTAACTTGAACCCTCGCGGTTTCAGAGTCATCTACCACCAATATCTTTGCCATTTTGATTAATGCTCCATACAAGTGATCACAGCGCTATCTTAACCGGAAATACAAAATTTATCTGCTAACTTTCTAGGCGACAATTCTGTTCCTGCCTGCGTCCTTGGCCTGGTAAAGATTCAGATCTGCCCGTTTGATCAATTGAGCGATATCCTCGCCATTCCTTTAGTACTCTTCCAATGATTCCAAAGGTTTTCCAATTGCAAAGCCCTGGGCATAGTCCATGCCGATTTCCAGCAGTTTATCCATAATGACCGGGTCCTCTACGGATTTTGCGCAAACACTAAGATTAAATCCATGCAACATTTCTGTCAGGCTCTGGATAAAGATAACATCTTTGGATTCGTTCATTTTTCGGGTCAAGCTGGGGTGTATTTTTACCAGGTCGACTGATAATTGCTCCAGATATTGCATGGAAATTTGCCCGAGGCCAAAATCATCCAGCGTTATTTTGCAGCCCAACTTTTTGATTTGTGCAACTGCACTGCGAACTTGCGCCAGATTTTGCATAGCCGAAACATCGGCAATTTCAAAGCGTAGTTTATGACTTATATCGGGAAACTCCAGCAATATTTCGGAAATTTTATCGATAAGCGTTCTATCTAGCAGGGTTTTGGAGGAAAGGTTAATCGATACTTCAATATTACCGATATGGCTGACCCTGCGCGCAGCTTTGCGCGTGGCCATCATATCCAGAGAGGTGCTTAAATTGGCGCGTTCGGCCGACTCCAGAAACTGGCCCGGGGTTATCAGGTGTCCCTTGACATCCTCCATGCGCAATAACGCCTCGTAACCCTCGGTGTTGCCTGTCTTGAGATTTAACACAGGCTGATATAACAGCAGAAATTGATCATTATCCAGCGCCCGGCGAATACGCCCACCCCATTGCAGATGGTTCTGGCTATGCTCAATCTCTGCGGCTGTTGAGCTATACATACGCCAGCAGCCCCTTCCGGCCTTTTTGGCTTCATACATCGCGGCATCGGCAAACAGAATAAGATCATCGGCAGTGGTGGCGTGTTCAGGGAAAGAGCTGATGCCTATGCTGGAAGCCGGGTGAAATAAATTATCACCAAAATATATTTTGGCTTCATTAAATGCTTTCAACAGTTTGTCGCCGACGAGGTGTGCTTCGGCACCGACAGTTTCGGGTAAAAACACGATAAATTCATCGCCACCCCAACGTGCAACAATATCGGTGGTGCGCAGATTTTCAACCAGCAATTTGGCAACCGCGTTCAGATATTGATCGCCAAAACTATGACCGAAGGTGTCTGACGTATTTGAATTTATCCAGATCGATAAAGACCAGTGAGCCTTGGCGTTGATAGCGTGTTGCAAAGCCCACCCATCCATCCAGTGTTGCCTGGAAATGGCGGCGGTTAAACAGGCCTGTCAGCGCGTCATGGTTGGCGATATGACCAACCAGCTCGTTCGCTTGTTTGGCTTCCTCCAGCGCCTGAACAAGCGAAGCGGTTTTAACTTTAACCAGATCTTCCAGCCCTTCGGCAAGATGATGAATCTTGTCCTGCCTTATCCCCGCAATGCGTGCAATGATGCCAAGTACCAGCGGGGCAGTATAAATAAGGTAGAGCAAAGGGTCGGTGTGTGCAGCGTAGATTAGGGCTGCTAAACTATTGTTACTCGGCGTAAAATATAAAAGAACAAAGGCTGACAGAGGGAAACAAATGCCGAATATTACGCCGTAAACAGTGTAACATTTTGCCGCACTCCATTTTTTCATGTTGTACTTTCTCAGTCAGATAAATATAAAATTTACACCGTTTTTAGTTCACCATCCAGCAGGGTGAGTTTCCTTTGCATTCTTCCGGCCAGTTCAAGGTCATGGGTTACGACTATAAAGCTGGTCTTCAGCCTTTCATTCAACTCTTGCATCAAGTCAAACAGGGCTGAGGCACTGGCCCGATCCAGATTGCCGGTGGGCTCATCAGCCAGTACACAGGCGGGCTCGGTTACTAGAGCACGGGCTACCGCAACACGCTGACGTTCACCACCGGAAAGCTCGGCGGGGTTATGCGGTAAGCGTTTTTCCAGGCCGACATTTTTCAGCATTTCAGCGGCGATGGGGGCAGCCTGTGCCATTTTCATACCGCGTATCAGCAGCGGCATGGCGACATTTTCCAGCGCGGTGAATTCAGGCAGCAGGTGGTGAAACTGGTACACGAAACCCAGGGAGTGATTGCGCAGCTTTCCTCGCTGCGTTTCATTCATCGCCTGTACATCCTGGCCGAGTATCGCAACGCTGCCACTGCTGGCGTTATCCAGCCCGCCCAGCAAATGCAGCAGGGTACTTTTTCCT
Source organism: Nitrosomonadales bacterium (assembly GCA_025350915.1). GTDB lineage: Bacteria > Pseudomonadota > Gammaproteobacteria > Burkholderiales > Gallionellaceae > 39-52-133. Next base: position 58,991 of record JANXWX010000135.1, on the reverse strand, counting down.
GAGCCGGAAGCGCCGACAATTGCAATGCGTTCGCCACGTGCAACTTCGAGATTGATGCTATTCAATACGGGTACATTGAGTTTGCCCTGAGAAAAAGTTTTACTCAAATTGCGGCAGGAGATAACTGGTTCGTTGTTCATATTATTGATAGGCTCACTCATAGCGTAAAGCCTCGGCAGGTTGGGTTTGTGCAGCGCGCCAGCTTGGGTAGAGCGTGGCGAGTATGCTGATCACAAACGAGAAGATGGAAACCACCAACACATCACTGCGCTGCAGGTCTGAGGGAAGTTCGCTGATAAAGTAAACATCTTTGGCCAGAAATTGCACGCCGAACAGATGTTCGATGAAGGGAACAATCGTACCGATGTTTACGGCTACCAGTATGCCGCTAACCACGCCGATCAACAGACCGGTGAGGCCGATCACCACACCCTGCACCATAAATATTTTCATGATGCTGAGTGGCGAGGCGCCCAGTGTGCGCAGTATGGCGATATCGGCCTGCTTGTCGGTGACCGCCATCACCAGGGTAGAAACAATGTTGAAGGCGGCTACCGCAACAATCAATGAAAGAATAATAAACATCATTTTCTTTTCCATCTGCACGGCGCTGAAGTAGTTTGCGTTCTGTCTGGTCCAGTCGCTGGTGTAGAGATTGTGCGGTAAGTTGGTGTTAATATCGGCAGCAACTGTTCTGGCTTTGTCCAGATCATTCAGTCGTGCGCTGATACCAGTTACGTCCTCACCCATGCGATATAGTTTCTGTGCATCACTCATATTGATCAGCGCGAGTGCGTTATCGTAGGGTGACATGCCAACTTCGAACACACCCACTACATGAAACTGTTTCAGGCGCGGCACCATACCGGCAGGGGTAATCTGACCCTGTGGGGTGATCAGCAAGATGCTTTCGCCAACACGGGCACCAAGGGAACGTGCCAAGTCTACCCCTAGCACAATACCAAATTCACCCGCGCGCAGGTTCTCCAGTTTGCCATATTTCATTTTTTCGCTCAGGTGCGTGAGTTTGTCTTCTTCCTCGGGCAGAATGCCTCGCACCATCACACCCTGCACATTTTCATTCTGCGACAACATGCCCTGGCCGCTGATAAACGGTGCGGCTGCACTGACTTCGGGATGGGTGGCGACAATTTTTTCGATAGGCTGCCATTGGCTGATAGAACCCGTGTCGCTGGCAACTTGCAGGTGAGGTGTCACGCCGAGTATGCGGGCGCGTATTTCTTTCTGGAATCCGTTCATCACCGACAGCACAATGATCAGGGCGGCCACCCCCAGTGCGATGCCGAGCATGGAAATCATTGAAATAAAGGAAATGAAATGGTTGCGTTTTTTGGCACGAGTATAACGCAGGCCGATAAAGAGTTCGTAGGGGGACAAGATGGACTCAGTTTTTTTATTGAATAAGGCGCTAGTTTGCCATATATGGTCTGGGTATGGCGACATAACGTTATAATCCGTGCACTTTATTACACATTATTTGTCATGTCCGATAACCCGTTTATTACCCCGGAATCCTTTCAGCATGCCTTTACCTCAGGCTTGTCCGGCCTGTTGAAAAAAGGTGGATTGGGAGCATTCATTCTGGTATGTGCAAATGCCAGTTTTGATAAAAGGGTTGAAGCCACTACTGCGGCAGGATTGCGCAATTTGTATGATAAACTCAGTGCTGAATATGTAGATGCGCTGACTAACGGTAAACCCATTCAGGCGGTCGAGGAGGATTTGCTGGTGTTTTTAAAGCTGCATGCGGTGGGCTTTGAGCGGCTGCAGCAGACTGAAACACGCAGAGTTGGGCCTTGGGAAGTGCAGTTTAACCAGTTGCGTTCGTTTCGCCCCAGGCGCATTACCACCCAGGTGCCGAAGACTTTGCATGTGTCGTTCGAAGAAACGAGTTTTCACTTCAACAAGCCATTTATGCAGAAAGAAGCATTCTGGACAGGCAAGCTGAGCGGGCGTCATGCCACGCTCTATTACAACAAATATCCCTTCGCCGATTTTCATGGGCTGCTGGTGCCGGAACGAGAGGGTTGTTTGCCGCAGTTTATGACAGAAGCGCATCACCATTACTTGTGGCAAGCTATGCTGGATTTGTCTCGTACCTTGGCCGGTGTGGGTTTTGGCTATAACTCGCTGGGCGCTTTTGCATCAGTGAATCATCTGCATTTCCAGATGTTTGTAAAACCGGCGGGTTTACCGGTAATGTCTGCAACTTGGCAGCATAACGGCGGGAATGAGGCATACCCAACTGTTTGTGAAGTGTTTGATACCGCTGTCAGTGCCTGGCAATTTCTGAGTACGCTACATGATAAAAATACACCTTATAACTTGCTTTACTGCAAGAACAGGCTCTATGTTTTCCCCCGGCAGAAGCAGGGCTGTTACCCGCAACCAGACTGGACCAGCGGATTTGCGTGGCTGGAAATGGCGGGAGGAATGATTACGTTTAACCGGGAAAGCTTCCTGAATCTGGACGAGGATACGATCGCACGGGAGCTGGCCAGGCTCGCTGTATAAACATGAAAAACGCACATATCGTTATTCCAGACTTGTTTCTGCCACAACAACTGGCAGGTTACGCAATGGGCGATTTGCGTGTACCCGCACTGGAGAAATTGCTGGCACGGGCACAGGAGTCTACCTTGCGACTCGACTCACTAGAGGCTTGGCTGTGTGACGCTTTTAATGTGGATGCCATTGCGCCGCTTACGCTGCGGGCTGATGGCGTACCGCCAGGAGATGCCTATTGGCTGAGGGCTGATCCGGTGGGTATCAGCATGCAGCGTGAGCAGATGGCCTTGCAGGGTAATCTTGAAATAAGTGCAGCGGAAGCAGAGCAGTTATGCGCCAGCCTGAATTCGCATTTCGCAGCTGACGGCCTGCGCTTCATGGCACCCCATCCGCTGCGCTGGTATTTGCAGCTGGCGCATCAGCCGGACATTAACACCCATCCCTTATCACAAGTGGTGGGTGCGGATATGCATGCGCATTTACCCTTTGGCGCCGATGCGCTGCACTGGCATAGCGTGTTGAATGAGATACAGATGCTGTTTTATGAACATGCGGTGAACGAGGCGCGTGCTTTGAGCGGCAAGCCAGCAATCAATGCGGTTTGGTTATGGGGCGGCGGAAAGTATCAAGCCGCCTTATCTAAACCTTTCTCGATAATGGCGGGTGATAGCGAGTTAACCCTTGCCTTTGCGCAGGCAGCAGGAATTCCTTTCGTGCCGGGGGGCGACGCTATTCCCGCATTCACTGTGACCGACGAAGAGGCTTTGCTGCTGGTGTATGAAAGCCTGCGTGTTGCCCTGCAAAAAGCAGATATTGGCCAGTGGCGAGCAGCATTGCAATTGTTTGAAACAAATTATGCCGCGCCTTTGCTGGCGCAACTGGCGGCTGGCCAGATCGAAAAAGTTACGTTCGATGTGTTGGGTGAAAACGCCAGTCGACGTTTTGTACTGACCCGTGCCGCGTTGCGGAAATTCTGGATTTTACCTAAGCCCTTGTTGCATTACGCTTTAGCTTGATCATATTCGTGAGTCATATACCCCTTATTCAAATTTGATCTATCCTGTATCATATCGTTTGTCCCAATAGATAACGTTACCCATGAAAGTTACCTTTTTAGATTTTGAGCAACCCGTTTCCGATCTGGAAAATAAAATTGAGCAGCTTCGTTTTGCGCAGGATGATTCCGCAGTCGATATTTCGACCGAGATCAGCCAACTGCAAAAAAAGAGCCAGACGCTCACCAAAGATATCTACGCCAAGCTGACGCCCTGGCAAATTTCGCAAGTATCACGCCACCCGCAACGCCCTTACACGCTGGATTATATCGAGCACCTGTTTACTGATTTCGAAGAGCTGCATGGTGATCGTAACTATGCTGACGATACCGCGATTGTTGGTGGCTTGGCCCGTTTTAATGGGCAGAGTGTGATGGTCATCGGCCACCAGAAGGGGCGCGACACCAAGGAACGCCAGTTCCGCAACTTTGGTATGCCACGCCCCGAGGGTTACCGCAAGGCGATGCGTTTGATGCGTCTGGCAGAAAAATTCGGCATTCCTATTATGACATTCGTCGACACACCGGGTGCCTATCCCGGCGTGGGCGCGGAAGAGCGCGGCCAGTCCGAAGCGATCGGTAAAAACCTGTATGTGATGGCAGAGCTGCGTGTGCCGTTGATCTGCACCATTATCGGCGAAGGTGGTTCGGGTGGCGCTTTGGCGATTGCGGTGGGCGATACCATGTTAATGCTGCAGTATGCGACATATTCGGTTATCTCACCCGAAGGCTGTGCTTCAATTCTGTGGAAGAGCGCAGAAAAGGCGCCAGACGCTGCAGAAACACTGGGTATCACCGCGACGCGTTTGAAAGCGCTGGGCATTGTGGACAAAATTATCAGCGAGCCACTGGGTGGTGCACATCGTGACTATCCAGCGATGATGCAAACGTTGAAAAAAGCGTTGCAGGAGTCGCTCAAGCAAGTACAGGGTCAAACCATGGACGAGATGTTGCAGGCCCGTTTTGCCCGCTTGATGAGCTATGGCAAATTCAAGGAAGTTGAAGTCTGATCTCGTAAAGCGTGTTAGCGGCACGCTTACTTCTGTCGTTCCCTCCGGTAGTTCCCTGTTGGTTGCCCTCAGCGGCGGCGTCGATTCGGTCGTGCTGCTGCATGTGTTGTATCATATAGCTCAGTCCTTTCCTTTGCGTATATCTGCGCTGCATGTGCATCATGGCATCAGTCAGCAGGCAGATAGCTGGGCTGCTTTTTGCACTGAGCTGTGTGCGACATACGCTATCCCACTCAAAATTGAACATGTTGATATCGCCCCGCTGCGCGAAATGGGCATAGAAGCGGCCGCCAGGCAGCTGCGCCATGCTGCGCTTGCGCGTCAACAAGTGGACTTTATTGCACTGGCGCATCATCGTGATGATCAGGTTGAAACCATGTTGTTGCAGCTTTTGCGCGGAGCTGGCGTGCGTGGCGTCAGCGCGATGGCTGTCTTGAAACAGCGCAAGGCTGTTCCGGCTTTGTTGCGCCCCTTGCTGCAGGTGACGCGTAGCGAACTGGAGATTTATGCGCAGGAAAATACGTTGTATTGGGTGGAAGACGACAGCAATGCGGATGAAAGTTACCCGCGTAATTATCTGCGTCATCGTGTGTTTCCGGTACTCGCACAGCGCTTTCCCTCATACCGCAACACGATGGCACGCAGTGCCAGCCACTTTGCCGAGGCGGCAGCGCTTCTGGATGAACTGGCATTGCAGGATGCGGCGAACGCAATACAGGACGAGCGTTTGAGTGTCGCTGCATTGCGCCTGTTAAGTAGCGCGCGAGGTAAAAATTTGCTGCGATATTTTTTGACTCAACTGGGCGCGCCCCTGCCGGATACGACGCGGCTAACTGAAATGCTGCGGCAGTTATGTGAAGCGGGTGAGGGTGCGCAGATTCATATTGTTTGGCAGGACTGGCAATTGCGTTGTTATCAAGATTATGCCTGCGCGATGCCGATAACGTTACCTGCCGTCGATTTTGAGATCGCCTGGCAAGGTGAAGCTGAAATTGCATTGCCTGCATCCCACGGAATTCTGTATTTTCAACAGGTGGTGGGGCAAGGATTAAGTCTCTCAAGTTTGCAACAAGGAAAGGTGCTGATACGCCCTCGCCGTGGCAGTGAAAGCATACAGCTGGAAACGGCCAGGCCACATCAGAGTTTGCGTAATCTGTTGCCACAAATGGGGGTACCTCCCTGGCAACGCGAACTATTACCCTTGTTGTTTTGTGGAAAAGAATTGGTGTGTATACCGGGCCTGGCATGTGCTGAAAATTATTTGGCGAAAGAGAATGAAGAGGGGGTATTGGTTCAGTGGCATTATTGGACTAAGGTGCCAGTTGCAAAATCAATTATGTAAGCTGCAATTTGGATAGATTAAGTCAGGAATTACTTTGTACCATCACTTGAGGAGAGAAATTATGAAAATAATAATTATGATGTTGGGCATTTTGTCATTGTCCTTTTTCAATGTGGTTTTAGCCGAACCGATCGTCATTAAATTCAGCCATGTGGTTGCACCCGATACACCCAAAGGCAAAGCTGCTGAAAAATTCAAGCAGTTGGTCGAAGAGCGCAGTAAGGGGGCGTTCAAAGTCGAGATTTATCCAAACAGCCAGCTCTACAAAGATCGCGAAGAGCTGGAAGCGCTTCAGCTGGGCGCAGTGCAAATACTGGCACCATCAATGGCCAAGTTTGGTCCGCTGGGCGCACGTGAATTTGAGCTGTTTGATCTGCCCTATATTTTTCCCAACAAGGAAACGTTGTATCGCACGATGGATGGCGAAGTTGGGAAACGCTTATTCAGCAAACTTGAAACCAAGGGCATTACCGGGCTAGCGTTTTGGGATAACGGCTTTAAGCATATGAGTGCCAACAAGCCTTTGCGCAAGGTGGCTGATTTTAATGGTATGAAAATGCGTATTCAGTCGTCCAAAGTGCTGGATGCACAAATGAAAGCCTTGGGTGCGATGCCGCAGGTGATGGCCTTCAGTGAAGTTTATACCGCCTTGCAGCAGGGGGTAGTGGATGGAACCGAGAACCCGCTGTCAAATATCTATACCCAGAAAATGCATGAGGTGCAGAAAAACCTAACGCTGTCTGCCCATGGTTATTTGGGTTATGCAGTCATAACAAACAAAAAATTCTGGGATGGGTTGACAGTAGATCAGCGTAATTTGTTAGCGCAAGCGATGAAGGAAGCGACGGTATTCGAACGCGGTATTGCGCAACAGGAAAATGATGATTCACTGGCCAAGATACGTGAAGCAAAGACAACGGAAATTTATACGCTGACACCCGCCGAGCGTGCCGAGTGGATGAAAGCGCTGTTGCCGGTACACAAGGAATTTGAAAGTGTAGTTGGTAAAGAAAGTTTGCAGGAAGTTTATGATATTGCCGCACAGGTAGCGAAAGAAGAAGCGGCTGAACAAAAACCGTCAACAAATAAAAAGAAATAATTGTTTAGTACGAGCCCCGGAAATGCCGGGGTTTTTTGTATCGTACATTGCATAAGTTTGCGGAAGTCAAAATGATTAATCGAATTCTGGACAATCTGGAAGAGTGGCTGATAGCTACTTTCATGGGGCTGGCAACCTTGGTTATATTCTTTGCCGTCGTGCATCGATATACGTCAGGCATCCCTTGGGTATGGGAATACACACGGCATTTAAGCACAAGCTGGACGCAGGAGTTGTGTATTTATCTGTTTATCTGGATGGCGAAATTTGGCGCCGCTTATGGCGTGCGTACTGGTATTCATGTGGGGGTTGATGTGCTGGTGCGCAACCTGGCACCAGCCAAGCAGCGGTTTTTTGTGGTACTTAGTTTGGCCAGCGGCGCTTTTTTTACCGCGACCATTGCATTGCTGGGTGGGAAATTTGTACATTTTATTTACGTCACCGGACAGATTTCGCCAGATCTTGAAATGCCGATGTGGATAATTTATCTTGCTATTCCCCTGGGTTCTTCTCTTATGTGTTATCGCTTTTTACAGGTGATGTGGCATTACCTTAAAAGTGGTGAGTTGCCGGTTCATACTTACGGTGGTGAGTTGGAGGAAGCCGTATGAACTCGCTCATTATTTTCGTATTGTTAGTGGCATTATTGCTTACCGGTATGCCGATTTCAATTGCGCTGGGGATGTCGGTGCTGACATTTTTATATGTTTTTTCCACTATACCGGTCGAGATTGTGTCGCAGCGTTTATTCACCGGCCTGGATCAGTTTGCGATCATGGCGATTCCATTTTTTATTCTGGCGGGTGGATTGCTTACCTCGGGTGGCGTGGCCAGGCGTATCGTTAATTTTGCGACTACGCTGGTGGGAGCCATGCGGGGCGGATTGGCATTGTCGGCAGTGTTGTCGTGCGCATTTTTTGCCGCACTGTCAGGCTCCAGTCCGGCTACGGTAGTGGCGATCGGTTCCATCATGATTCCGGCAATGGTGAAACAGGGTTACCCTAAAAAATTTGGTGTGGGTGTGATTGCAACTTCAGGGGGGTTGGGAATTCTGATACCACCCTCGATTGTGATGATCATTTATGCGGTGAGTACCAATACCAGCGTGGGGCAGTTGTTTATTGCAGGTATCGTACCCGGTGTGCTGATGGCATTTACCTTGATGTTGGTAACCTGGCTGGTGGCAAAAAAACACAACTATCCGACTTTACCACAGGCAAGCTTGCGTGAAATCTGGCAGGCCTTCCGCGACTCGGCCTGGGGGTTGCTGATCGTTGTTATCGTGATCGGCGGTATCTATGGAGGTGTTTTTACGCCCACCGAGGCCGCAGCGGTGAGTGCTGTTTACGCTTTTATCGTGGCCGTATTTATTTACGGTGACCTGAAATTGAAAGACATACCCCGTGTATTGCTCGAATCGGCGAATATGAGTGCAATGCTGTTGTATATCATCACCAATGCCATCCTGTTTTCTTTCCTGTTAACCAGTGAAAATATTCCGCAACAACTGGCACAGTGGATCGTTGAGCAGGGCTTGTCACCCTGGATGTTCCTGTTGTTTGTTAACGTGCTGCTGTTTTTTGCGGGCGATTTTATGGAGCCCAGTTCAATTATATTGATTCTGGCACCGATCTTTTTGCCGGTGGCAATTAAGCTGGGTATTGATCCTATCCATCTGGGTATTGTGATGACCATCAATATGGAGCTGGGCATGATTACGCCTCCCGTCGGGCTCAATCTGTATGTGGCCAGTGGCCTCGCGCGTATGGGGCTCACTGAGGTTACGCTGGCCGCAGCGCCGTGGATACTGGTAGTAACCGCTGTTCTGATTCTGGTAACCTATGTGCCGCAGATAGCGCTTTGGCTGCCTCATCTGATGTATGGCATCAAGTAAACAGGTTAAGCGTATCCCAGGTTGCCGGGTTTTGTGCGAGTGTCAAAGCTGCTGCTGAGTTGTTGATTGACGACTTTTTTGCAGTGTCCTCAATAGCTATTCTTCTTTTACCCTGTACCAGGCTGCATATAGTGCAGGCAAAAACAGGCAGGTCAGCAAGGTTGCCACGACCAGCCCACCCATAATGGAAACCGCCATCGGTCCCCAGAATACCTGGCGCGTCAGCGGTATCATTGCCAGAATCGCAGCAGAGGCAGTGAGCACTATCGGGCGGAAGCGACGTATGGTTGAACCAATAATGGCTTCCCACAGCGGCTTACCCGCTTCTTCATCCTGCCTTATCTGATCAACCAGAATCACCGAGTTGCGCATGATCATGCCGGCCAGGGCGATAAAGCCGAGGTTGGCAACAAAACCAAACGGTACCTGAAATATCAGCAGTGCCAGCGCCACGCCAATCAAACCGAGCGGTGCTGTCAGCAATACCATTATCGTGCGGCTTATATTTTGCAACTGGATCATCAGCAGGGTAATGACGCCCACCAACATCAGCGGCATGACAGCCGCAATGGCCGTGCTACCCTTGGCCGATTCTTCGATGCTGCCGCCCATTTCAATTCTAAAACCGGTTGGCAGTTTTGCGCGTATTGTATCCAGCTGCTTGTTCAAGCGTTCCGACGCGGTAGCGGGTTGCGTGTTATCTGCCATATCTGCCCGTATGATCATGGTTGGCAGACGATTGCGCCGCCAAATGACACCTTCTTCCAGGGCAGGGATCAATTTTGCAACCTGGGCCAATGGCACGTGCCGGCCGCCGGACAGCGGAATATCCAGGTTAGGCAAACGCTGCAGGGAGCGTACATCCTTTTCAGTATCGCCACGCCATACAACATCGATTAACTGATCACCTTCCCTGTATTGGGTCAGTGCAACGCCGTTTAGCCAGCCCTGCAGTATCTGTGATATCTCCTGGCTTGAGGTCCCTAACAGACGGGCTTTATCCTGGTCAACTTCGATTTTGACACTCTTGATTTTCTCGTTCCAGTCAAAATTGACTTTTTCCAGTGAGGTATCTTTACGCATCAGCCTGGCGACTTCAGCAGATATTGAACGCAACTTGACCAAGTCATCGCCCATCACGCGAAATTGCACCGGGTAGCCTATCGGTGGCCCGTTTTCAAGCCGAACAACCCTTACTCTGATGCCGGCAAAGTTATCTCCTGCAAATTTTTCTTCCAGCCTTTTTTTGATTTCCTCGCGTGCCTGCAAGTTTTTGGTGACGATGACCAGTTGGCCGAAATTATCCGCGAACAACTGCTGATCGAGTGATAAAAAGAATCGCGGTGCACCATTGCCAATGTATGACGAATAGGAATCGACGGCCGGATCATTTTTCAACAAGCTTTCAATGCGCAGCACATCCTGCTTGGTTGCGCGTATCGAAGCGCCTTGCGGTAACCAGACATCTACCATCAACTCCAGTCTGCTGGCAGAGGGGAAGAACTGCTGCTGTACAAATTTTCCAAACGCAACGATGGACAGCACAAAGATCAGTACGGTAGCGAGGATGACTTTCCAGCGGTTACGCAAGGTCCAGGTCAATACATTGCGCAAGCCGCGATAGAAGGGCGTGTCATAAATATCTTCCCCGTGTTTTTGTGCCTTGGCGACCAGTTTTTTGGCATCGAGCAGTTTATAGCCGATGTAGGGGGTAAACACGACGGCGACGATCCAGGAGGTCACCAGTGCAATCGTCACCACCTGAAAGATGGATATGGTGTATTCGCTCGCTGCCGATTTGGAAAAGCCCACAGGCGTAAATGCGGCAGCCGTGATCAGGGTGCCGGTTAACATCGGAAATGCGGTTGAAGTATAGGCAAAGGTCGCGGCCTTGAAGCGATCCCACCCCTGTTCCATTTTTACCACCATCATTTCAACGGCGATAATCGCGTCGTCAACCAGCAAACCCAGCGCGATAACCAGTGCGCCCAGCGAGATACGCTGCAGGTCTATGCCCAATATTTTCATGGAAAAGAAAGTGATTGCCAGTACCAGTGGTATCGATAGTGCCACGACGGTACCGGTGCGCCAGCCGAGACTCAGGAAAGATACCGCCAGCACGATCAGTATGGCCTCGCCCAAGGAGCTTTGAAACAGGTGGATGGAATCCTGCACTACAGCGGGCTGATTGGCTACCACATGCACCTGGATGCCCACCGGTAAGGTTGCGCTGATGCGCTGCATCTCTTTACGCAAACTTTCACCCAGCTCGATGACATTGCCGCCCTTGTCCATGACGACACCCATGCCGATAGCGGGTTGTCCACCCACACGCATTTGCGGACTGGGTGGGTCGGACAGACTGCGACTTACCTGTGCAATATCTCCCAGCTTGAAGTGACGGCCATTAACCAGTAAATCAGTATCGCGAACTTTTTCAACACTATCCAAAGCGCCACTTACACGCATACGGATACGGTCCGTTTTTGTTTCGATGAAACCGGAAGGGTTGACTGTATTCTGCTTTTGTAATACTTCAGCGATTTGAGCGGGCGTAATGCCCAGACTTGCAAGACGGGCAGGGGCTACGTTGATAAATATTTTTTCATCCTGCACGCCTATCATTTCAACACGTTTGACATCGGCCACGCGACGTAGTTCGAGTGCCATACGGTCTGCATAGCGGCGTAATGCCGCCAGGCCTATGCCGTCCCCTGTCAGTGCAAATACATTGATTTGCACATCACCAAACTCGTCATTCGGGAATGGGCCCTGCACACCCGCGGGTAAAGTGTAGCGAATGTCATCCAGTTTTTTTCGTACCTGGCGCCAAGACTCGGGTACTTCCAGTTTGGGTGTGTAATCTTTCAATACGACAAATACAAGAGATTCTCCCGGTTTTGAGGCCGAACGAAGTACATCCACCCATGGCGTTTCCTGCAATTTTTTCTCGATGCGCTCGGTCAGTTCACGCTCTACTTCCAGTGCGGTTGCGCCCGGCCATAATGTACGAACGACCATTACCTTAAAGGTAAAAGCCGGATCTTCAGCGCGTCCCAAATTAAAGAACGAAACAACACCCGCGATCGATAACACAACAATCATAAAGATCACCATCTGCTGGTGTTTCAGTGCCCATTCTGAGAGGTTTGGCATGTTCATTGTGTTATACCGTTGTCGACCGGCTTTATTTTTTCGCCAGCATTAATCATATGCACGCCTGCACTGATGATGCGTTCACCTGCTGTGATGCCAGAGGAAATGAGAGCACCCTCATCAAGATAGGTTTTAACCACAACCGGGCGTAATGTCACGCTGTGGTCGGCACCAACAATCCAGACTGCCGTTTTATCACCTTGCTGGAAAATTGCTGACAGTGGTATGAGGCTGACCAAGTTTTTATGCGTCCCAGCTTTTGTGTTTGTATTTATTTTTACACTGGCTGTCATACCCAGTGCCACATTGGCGCTGTCGTTATCCAGGGAAATTCTGGCTGCATAAGTACGGCTGGCTGGATCTGCAGCAGGCGACAATTCTCGAACGTGGCCGGGAAAATTTTGCGTGCCATTTTTAATTGCGTTCAAGGTTACTTGTGCAGACATGCCTACCCGGACCGAGTTAAAACTGCTTTCGGGTATGGCAATGGCCACTTCGCGTTTTCCATCCTGTGCGAGACGTACAACGGTTTGCCCGGAGGTGACGACTTGTCCAACTTCGGCAAGCGTGGCCGATACCACCCCATCACGGTCGGCCAGCAAACTGGAATACGCCTGCTGATTCTGTGCCAGGCCCGCCTGTGCAGAGGCTGAATTCAATGCAGTTTCTTTCGCATCCAGAATGGATTGACTGACAAAACCCTTGTCACGCAACTCACGATAACGCTTTGCCTCATCTTCGGCCAGCTGTAACTGTGCATTGGCGGCCGTTGCCTGTAGTCCGCTATCGGCGGCATCCAGCCTGGCGAGTATTTGACCCTTTTTAACCTGTGTACCTACGTCAACCAAACGCTCAATGATTTTTCCGCCGATGCGAAAGCCCAGTGACGTTTCATAACGTGCACGTATGTCACCACTATATTCGTTGCTTTGGTCTTCACTGGTCGATTCAACGATAACGGTATAGGCGGGCCTTTCAATAGAGGCCCCGGTAACTTTTTGATCTTTACTGCAGGCGCTCAGAAGCAAGGGCAGCATTGTTATCCATAATATATATTTCATTTGTGCTGCTCCTTGTTCAAAATTCCATTCATTAAGATATCCAGATAGGTTTGCATATAGGCTTGCGGATCTTGTTTACCGCAGCCACAGGGTGCGAGTGAATAACGCCAAACCGCCAGCATTAATACGGGTGCCATTACGACGTCGATGGCCGATTCAATATCCAGTTTTCGAAATTCGCCGGTACTAATGCCGCGCAATAATGCCTGTCGCATTAATTCGCGCCCGCGCACGATGACGTTGTCATAGTAATAAGTGGCTACATCGGGGAAGTTGCCGGCTTCGGAAATCATCAGTTTGGGAATGCCACCCAATGAACTGCCATCCAGTAATTGCCACCAGCGCATGATCATTTCCTGCAACAAGGAGTGGGCATTGTCGCGGTGCTGTAATAACATTTGCTCGCCTTCATCCAGTAAAGGCACGATTCCCTGCTCGATTACAGCCTTGAACAGGGATTCTTTGCTGTCAAAATACAAGTAGAGCGTGCCCTTCGAAACGCCAGCCCGTGACGCTACATCCTCCAGTTTTGTTGCGGCAAAGCCCCGCTCAACAAATAGCTCAAGTGCTGCAGATAATAATTCCGCAGGACGTGCTTCTTTGCGCCGTTTCCTTGTATCAGTTGAGGTTGTTGTCATATTTAGGTTAAAATTAATTACCGACTGGTCAGTCAGTAATGTAGCAGAGGGATTCTATATTAGTCAACACTTAAGTGGATGCCATTGGTTGTTGTGTTCACAAAGTTATAAGCTGACATCAGTACTCCTCTGATTTCTGCATGTTGTCGTTTGCAGTACAAGCCATAGAGAGTTGATTCAGTAATAACTTTACGCCAAGTCCATAAGCGACAAGGGAGTCAAAGCCTGATAAAATACGCGGCTTGTTTTCTATTAACCTTAATATTATCTGGAGAAGCACGATGGCCGTTGAACGTACCCTGTCTATTATCAAGCCTGATGCAGTTGCAAAAAATGTAATTGGTCAGATTTATTCCCGTTTTGAAGGCGCCGGCTTGAAAGTGATTGCTGCGCGTATGGTGCATCTGTCTCGTCAGGAAGCGGAAGGTTTTTATGCCGTTCACCGCGCGCGTCCTTTCTTTAAGGATCTGGTTGAATTCATGATCTCCGGCCCGGTGATGATCCAGGCGCTGGAAGGCGAGAACGCAATTCTGAAAAATCGTGAACTGATGGGCGCAACTGATCCGAAGAAGGCCGACAAAGGAACAATCCGCGCTGACTTTGCTGCAAGTATCGACGCAAATGCCGTGCACGGTTCCGATGCGGCTGAAACAGCTGCAGTGGAAATCGCATATTTCTTTCCGGCAATGAACGTTTACACACGCTAATCGTCAGAAGAGCATGGCGGAAAACCTCCTTAATTTTGATGCTCAGCAAATGGCTGACTGGTTTGCCGGACAAGGTGAAAAGCCTTTCCGCGCCCGCCAGGTGCTGCGCTGGATACACAAAATGGGGGAGCCCGAATTTACGGCAATGACCGATATTGCCAACTCCTTGCGCGAAAAATTGCAGCAGCAGGCGTGCATAACTGCACCCGTGGTGCAGCGCGAGGAATTATCTACCGACGGTACGCGCAAGTGGCTGTTGAATGTGGGTACCGGTAACGCGATTGAGACCGTGTACATTCCCGAGAGTGAGCGCGGAACTTTGTGTGTTTCTACCCAGGCAGGCTGTGCGCTGAACTGTTCATTCTGTTCTACCGGCAAGCAGGGTTTCAACCGTAACCTGAGTGTGGCTGAAATTATCGGCCAGTTATGGTGGGCCAATCGCCAAATCGGCAAGGATACCAATGGCAACTGGCCGATCAGTAATGTGGTATTCATGGGAATGGGCGAGCCGTTGCTGAATTTTAATAACACGGTCAGCGCGTTGCGCCTTATGCTGGACGACAACGCCTACGGTTTGTCGCGTCGTCGTGTGACGGTTTCTACATCGGGTATCGTACCGGCGATGGACAGGCTGCGCGAAGAGTGCCCGGTGGCGTTGGCGGTATCGCTGCATGCACCGAATGACGCACTGCGCGACGTATTGGTGCCGGTTAACCAGAAATATCCATTGCGCGAGTTACTTGCGGCCTGCAATCGTTATCTCGACAAAGCGCCACGCGATTTTATTACTTTCGAGTATGTGATGCTGGCAGGCGTAAACGATAGCGAGCAGCAGGCGCGGGAACTGGTTGCGCTGGTACGTGATGTGCCATGCAAGTTTAACCTGATTCCGTTTAATCCGATTCCGCAGGCGCCCTATCAGCGTTCTGATTCAGAAACAATTCGACGCTTCCGCGATGTATTGATGCAGGCCGATATTGTCACTACCACGCGCAAAACACGGGGTGATGATATAGCCGGTGCTTGCGGTCAACTGGCCGGGCAGGTGCTGGATAAAACAAAAAGAACGCGTAGTTTAACCGGGGTGAATGTATGAAACGTGTCGTCATGATTATGTTGTTGTCGTGGATTGCTGGCTGCGCATCATCCGGAGGAGGCGCGGGGGGCGAACAACAGAACACAGTCGATACAGAGGCGAGTGCAAAAATTCATACAGAACTGGCCGCGTTGTATTACGGGCAACAGCGCTATGCTATTGCGCTGGATGAGCTGAAATATGCTTTGCGAATGAACAGCAAGTATGCCCCGGCATACGGAGTGCGTGGCCTGGTACATATGGCGCTGCTCGAAGATAGAAAAGCGGATGATGATTTTTCACGCAGCCTGGATCTGGACAGTAAAGATTCGGGCACACGCAACAATTATGGCTGGTTTTTGTGTCAGCGTGGCCGCGAGAAAGAAGCGATGGGGCAATTCATGGAGGCGGTGAAAAATCCCCTTTACGCTACGCCTGAGAAAGCATATTTGAATGCGGGACTGTGTTCGAGAAAATCCGGGAAAATAAAAGATGCGGAGACCTATCTGCAGCAGGCTTTATATATTCAGCCAAAGATGTCAGAGGCACTAATGGGGATGGCAGATATCAGTTTTACCAAAGCGGATTATGCGGGCGCAAAATCATATTTGCTGAAGCTGGCCCGTAATGGTGCCGAGTTGTCTGCTGCAGATCTTTTGTTGGCAATCCGGGTGGAAAAGAAGCTGGGCGACAAGAATGCGGAAGCAAGCTATAAACTGCAGTTGCGTAAACGTTTCCCTGATTCAAGGGAAACTCAATTAATGTTAAGTGGTGACAGATGAATAATCAGGAAGACAGCAAGGTTGCAGAAATAAATAACATGTCAGGACGCACGCCAAGTGTGGGCAACACTTTGCGTGAAGCACGCGAGCAGTTGGGCATGAGTGTGAATGATGTGGCCAACCGTATCAAGTTCGCGCCACGGCAGATTGAGTCACTTGAGGCTGATGATTATGTCAGGTTGCCTGAAGCGGCTTTCGTGCGTGGATTTGTTCGCAGTTATGCACGTCTGCTGGAACTTGACCCTGTTGCGTTGTTGGCTAGCTTGCCAACAACGCATGTAACACCTGCGTCGGCTCAATCTGTGAAGTCTGTGGATGTGCCCATGCCCACGGCATTTACTGCACGTAAACATAATGTAATCTGGCTTGCGGCGGCGCTGGTAGTTGCGCTGTCATTGGCAATTTTTGACCGCGTCCATGATCGTTCAACTGTAGCCAATAAAGCAGTCGTGAAAAATGCGGTTGAGCCGCTTGAGTTACCCAAGGTTGCAACTGACGGCACAACTGACCCCTTGACTGCACCCTCGTCAGAAAATACAGTTTTAGATAATGCAGCTTCAGAAAATTCAGGTGATGAGCGGGCAGTCAGCCCGGCTGAGAAGGTAGCCGATACTCGTAAGTCAGCATCGAAACCTGTTGAAAGTGTCGTGCAGGTATCCGAGACTAAACCTGCTAAACCAAAGCAGGGTGCAGTGAAAGCTGAGGTCGGTGCGGCTAAGCAAGCAATATCGCGCCAACCCGAGTTACAGGCAGCGGTTAGGGTTTCACCCGCGGTAACAACCCTTGCGCCAAAGACCTCTGCACCGCAGGCAGTTGCGAGTGCACCGGCACATGGCAGGCCTACCCCTGCGGTTGACGCGCAACCAAAGGAAAATATTGAAGTCAGTGCAACCGAGCATGCGTTACGTATAGAGCTGGATGAGGATGCATGGGTAGAGGTGAAGGATGGCAGCGACAAGTTGCTGATATCCAAAATGCACAGGGCGGGCAGTTTGATTCGTGTTGCGGGCAAAGCGCCCATGTTGGTAACCCTGGGCAATGCGCGCGCAGTGCGTCTGTTCGATAACGGTAAAAAAATAAAATTGGAAAAATATACCACTGCAGAAGTGGCCAAGGTTAAGCTGAAATAATCATGAGTAATTCCTTAATACCACGCCGCTTTACGCAGCGTGTCATGGTGGGCACGGTTGCCGTGGGCAGTGATGCGCCGATAGCAGTCCAGTCGATGACCAATACAGACACTGTCGACGCTAAAGGAACAGCACAGCAGGTATTCGAGTTGGCCAAGGCCGGCTCGGAGGTGGTGCGCATCACAGTCAATACGCCGGAAGCGGCGGCACAAGTGCCACGCATACGTGAGCTATTGGATAGTATGGGTTGTGCTGTGCCGCTGGTGGGTGATTTTCATTACAACGGTCATCGGCTGCTGCGCGATTATCCTGAGTGCGCCCAGGCGTTGGCTAAATATCGCATCAATCCGGGGAATGTCGGTCGCAGCCGCAAAGATGAAGATCAGTTCGGGATGATGATAGAAGTTGCTTGTCGTTATGACAAACCGGTACGTATAGGCGTCAATTGGGGCAGCCTGGATTCGGATCTGATTGTGCGCATGATGGATGACAATGCAAAGCTGCCCAAGCCGCATACGGCTGCTGAAGTGACCCGTGAAGCGCTGATCATATCTGCTTTGAATAGCGCCAAACGCGCAGAAACATTGGGCATGAATCATGACCGAATTATCCTGTCATGCAAGGTAAGCGGTGTGCAGGATCTGATAATGGTTTACCGGGATCTGGCGCAGCGCTGCGACTATCCCTTGCACCTGGGTTTGACCGAAGCTGGCATGGGCTCAAAGGGAATTGTAGCGTCGACGGCAGCCTTGTCTGTGTTATTGCAGGAAGGCATCGGCGACACCATACGAATATCGCTTACGCCAGAGCCGGGTGGTGATCGCACTCAGGAGGTCGTCGTGGCGCAGGAAATTTTGCAGACCATGGGTTTGCGTGCTTTTACGCCGATGGTCACTGCCTGCCCGGGTTGTGGGCGGACTACCAGCACCGTATTTCAGGAACTCGCGCAAAGTATTCAGTCTTATTTGCGTTCTGAAATGCCGGTATGGCGCAAGAAATACATAGGTGTGGAAGAAATGAACGTGGCAGTCATGGGTTGTATTGTAAACGGCCCCGGCGAAAGCAAGATGGCGAATATCGGCATCAGTTTACCGGGTACAGGTGAAACACCGGCAGCACCCGTGTATGTGGATGGCGAGAAAACGGTGACCTTGCGCGGCGACAATATCGCCGGCGATTTTAAAAAAATAGTGGATGACTATATCTCACGCAAGTATGCAAAACGATAACGACTGTTAATGTTTAGTCCTTTAGTAATATTGATTTAGAGATCTTATGAGCAACCCTTCCCTGCAAGCCGTACGCGGCATGAATGATATCCTGCCAGATGAGGCACAGCTCTGGTTGTGGTTTGAAGACACCGTGCGGGAATGGCTTGATTCATACGGTTACCGAAATATTCGTATGCCGCTGGTAGAACCGACCGCGCTGTTTAAACGCGCGATCGGTGAAGTAACCGATATTGTTGAAAAAGAGATGTACAGTTTTGAAGACAGCCTGAATGGCGATCATCTGACGCTGCGCCCCGAAGGCACAGCTTCCTGTGTGCGTGCAGTCCTGCAACATAACCTGTTGTACAATGCACCGCAGCGTTTGTATTACAGCGGCCCGATGTTTCGCCATGAACGTCCGCAAAAAGGACGCTACCGGCAATTCCATCAAATCGGTGTGGAAGCGATGGGTTTTGCATCGCCCGACATAGATGCCGAACAAATTCTTATGTGCGCACGTTTGTGGCGCAAGCTTGGCCTCACCGATGTGACTTTGCAAATTAACACACTGGGTGATGCGGCGGCACGCAAGCAACATCGTGAAAAATTGATTGCCTATTTTGCACAGTATGAAGATCTGCTGGATGAAGATGCAACACGACGCTTGCACAGTAATCCGCTGCGTATCCTGGACAGTAAAAATCCACAAATGCAGGAATTGATTGCAGCTGCGCCCAAGCTGATGGATGAGTTGCATGAGGATGCCATTTTGCATTTTGAAGCTGTCAAAAGCGTTCTGAAGCAACACGGTGTCGCTTATGAAATTAATCCCAGATTGGTGCGGGGACTTGATTATTACAATCGTACTGTTTTCGAATGGGTGACAACAAGCCTGGGTGCGCAGGGAACGATCTGTGCCGGTGGTCGCTATGATGGCCTGATTGAGCAAATAGGCGGCAAGCCTTCGGCAGCCTGTGGTTTTGCGATGGGTGTAGAGCGCTTGTTATCCCTGTTGCAGGCAGAGCCGAAAGTTGTGCTTGCTTCACCGCTCGATGTCTATCTGGTGCACCAGGGCGAGTTGGCTGATGCGATGGCGGGCGTGTTGGCCGAACAATTGCGCGATGCAGGATTGCGTGTGGTGTTGCACTGTGGAGATGGCGGTTTCAAATCGCAAATGAAAAAAGCAGACGCCAGTGGCGCGCAATTTGCGGTCATCGTCGGGGATGATGAGGCGCAAACCGGTCAGGCAACGCTCAAGCCGTTGCGTGGCGAAGGGGAGCAAGCGCGAATTGCACAAATTGAGCTTGCGCAAATGATTAACAAACAAATTAATAGGGCATTTCAACGAGGATAAGAAAATGGCGATGATAGATTTGCAAGAGCAGGAACAATTGGATGCACTTAAGGCCTGGTGGAAAGATAACCGCAAATGGTTGACGATAACACTGGTTGTGTTGTTGGCGGGATATGCTGCATTTACAGTGTGGAAAAGCTATCAGGGCAAACAATCTGCAGAAGCAGCCACCCTGTATGCCGAGGTGCTTAAGCAAGTCGCCAGCAATGATCCGAAGCGTATCAACGATGCCGTTGCGGTGCTGGTAACAAAATACAGCAGCACGGCATATGCACCACGAGCGCAATTGCTGGCTGTTCAGGCCAACGTTCAGGCAAAAGATATGACCCTGGCCAAATCCCAACTGGAGTGGGTGATCGCCAAAGCCGGTGAAAGCGGATTGCAGGATACTGCCAGATTGAAGTTATCCAGCATCCTGCTGGATGAAAAAAAATATGATGAAGCGATGAAATTGCTTGATGCAACGCATTCTGATGCTTTTGTGGGCTTATATTCGGATCTTAAAGGTGACGTACTCGCAGCCCAGGGTAAGACTGAAGATGCTCGCGCTGCTTACAAGTTGGCTTTCGACAAGATGGACAATAAAAGCGCTTATCGTAACCTTATCCAGCTCAAGCTTGATGGATTGGGTACTGCCCGCGCGGGTGATGCAAAGTGACATTAAGCCGCATTGTCGTTGCGCTGGCGTGTGTGTTGCTGACGGCAGCCTGTTCCAGTACACCTACAGGCAGGGAACCGGCTGAACTGCACAGTTTCAAGGAAAGTGCTGTTTTTGAAAAGCGCTGGAACCGGAATGTGGGTGATGTAGATAATGCCGGTTTGCAACCCGCGGTGACGGGTAACGCAGTTTATGCTGCCAATGCCGAGGGTGAGTTGTACAGACTTGACCCTGTTAACGGCAGCAAAATATGGAAAGTGAAAAGCGGCTTTAATATTTCCGGTGCAGTGGGGACGGGAGAAGGCTATGTTGTTATCGGCGGTTTGAAAAGTGAACTCGCCGCATACGATGCGGACGGTAAATTACGCTGGCTAACCAGGGTATCAAGCGAAGTATTGAGTGCTCCCCAGATCGTTGATGGACTGGTGGTGGTACGCACCAGTGACGGTCGTATTGCCGCTTTAAGTTTGCGGGACGGTATCCGCCAGTGGTTGTACGAGCGCTCTACGCCAACGCTTACCGTCAGAAATCATGCTGGTGTCGTTGTGCGCCGCGGTGTGGTGTACGCCGGCTTTGCGGCGGGAAAACTTGTCGCGATCAACTTGAGCAATGGCGCGCTAATTTGGGAATCTGCCGTATCTCAACCCCGCGGCAATACCGAGCTTGAGCGCATCAGCGATATCACCAGCCTGCCGGTAGTCGACGGCGAAAGTGTCTGCGCGGTGGCGTTTCAGGGGCGCCTCGCCTGCTTTGACAGCAAGCAGGGGGCGATGCTGTGGAGTCGCGAAATATCGAGTGATAAGGGCCTGAGTTTGGCTGGCAAAGTACTTTTTGCCACCGACGCTGACGGTACGGTACTCGCGATGGATAAAGCCAGTGGCAGCACCGTGTGGAAAAATGATCAATTGTTTATGCGGCAGGTTTCAGCGCCGTACCTGACGGACAAATATGTCGTTGTGGGTGATTTTAAAGGTCGGCTGCATGCCTTGAGTCGCGTGGACGGTAGCTTGGTTGCACGTGCAAAAACCGATGGAAGCCAGATTCTGTTTGCACCCGTGCAACTCGGTAAAGGTTTTGTGTTGCAAACCCGTGACGGCGGTGTTTATTCCGTTGAAATAAATTAAATCGAGAAATTCTATATGTTGCCCACACTGGTTTTAGTTGGTCGTCCGAATGTGGGCAAATCGACGCTGTTCAATCGTTTAACGCGCAGTCGCGACGCACTGGTTGCAGACTTGCCTGGCTTAACCCGTGATCGTCACTATGGTCGCGGTCGCGTCGGTGAGCGTCCCTATCTGGTGGTGGATACGGGAGGGCTTGAGCCGGTTGCAAAAGAAGGCATCATGCACGAAATGGCCAAGCAGACGCTACAGGCCATAGACGAGGCGGATATGGTGCTGTTTCTGGTAGATGGTCGCCAAGGGTTGACCCCGCAGGATAAAATTATTGCCAACTTGTTGCGCAAGACTGGTCGACCCGTACAGCTGCTGGTGAATAAGGCGGAAGGCATGCAGCGTACCAAGGTAACCAATGAATTCTTTGAATTGGGCCTGGGCGAGCCGATTCCGATTTCGTCGGCGCATGGCGATAATGTTACCGAAGTGATCGCGCTTATATTTGAAGAGTTGCCACCAGAGGAAGAAGTGGTGGACGAACAATCGGATCACCCCAAGCTGGCCATAGTGGGTCGTCCGAATGTGGGAAAGTCCACCCTGGTGAATGCCATCCTGGGTGAAGAAAGGGTGATTGCATTTGATCAGCCGGGTACGACACGCGACAGTATCTACATTGATTTTGAGCGTGAGGGCAGGCAATACACCATTATCGACACGGCCGGTGTGCGCCGTCGCGGCAAGATAGACGAGGCGATTGAAAAGTTTTCCGTGGTTAAAACCATGCAGGCGATTGAGGATGCCAATGTGGTGATTCTGGTGGTGGATGCACGCGACCAGATCACCGAGCAGGATGCGCATTTGGCCGACTTTGTGCTGCAAGCGGGCCGTGCGCTGGTGCTGGCGGTGAACAAGTGGGACGGACTGGACGAGTACAAGCGCTCAACCGCCAAGCGTGACATTGAGCGCAAACTGCATTTTCTCAGCTTTGCGAAGCAACATTTTATTTCAGCCCTGAAAGGCGATGGCGTGCCCTCGCTGCTCAAGTCAGTTAACGAAGCCTATGCCGCAGCAATGGCGAAATTGCCCACGCCGTTGCTGACGCGAGTATTAATGGATGCGGTCGAAAAGCAGCAGCCACCCCGCGGCGGTGTATTTCGCCCCAAGATGCGTTATGCCCACCAGGGTGGCAGTAATCCCCCGCTGATCATTATCCATGGCAGTGCTCTGGATAAAGTGCCTGAAAGCTATAGGCGTTACCTGGAAAAAACCTTCTGTGATGCGTTTAAATTGCAGGGAACGCCGCTCAAGGTGGAATTCAGGGCCGGTGCAAACCCGTTTGCCGACAAAACCACGAAAAGAATCACTGAAAGTGAGCGGCGCAAAGGCATCGAACTGGCCAACCGGGTGCGCAATAAAGCTCGCCGACTTCCCAATCGCAAGTTGGCCGGCTCGGATAAGTAACTGGCCAGCCAGCCCAAAATCCAGTAAAGTAATCTCCCCAATAAAAACATAGAGAAGAATAATAATGAGCGCAAAAGGGCAACAACTACAAGACCCGTTCCTGAACGCACTACGCAAGGAGCATGTGCAGGTCGCAATCTACCTGGTAAATGGCATTAAATTACAGGGACAAGTTGAATCGTTTGACCAGTACGTGGTGTTATTGAAGAATTCCACGTTGATCCAGATGGTTTATAAGCATGCCATTTCTACTATCGTTCCCGCGCGTGCTATCAATATCCCGTACGACACAGAGTAATGCACGAGTCTACGACGGCTTCGAATGAGGCCATTCTGGTCAGCCTGGATCTCGGCGCGCCGGATTATCAGGAAAGCCTGGAAGAGTTCCGCTTGCTGGTGGAAAGTGCCGGTGTAAACAGCATAGCCATTGTTGGTGGCAAGCGACAAAAGCCGGATCCAAAATTGTTTGCCGGTAGCGGCAAGGTCGATGAAATCGCCCTGATGGTTGAAGAGAGGGAGGTGCCGCTGGTTATTTTCAACCACGATCTGTCTCCTGCACAAATGCGCAACCTGGCGGCTGTATTAAATGCCCGGGTGATAGACCGCACAATGCTGATCCTGGATATTTTTGCCTTGCGCGCGCAGAGCCACGAGGGCAAAGTTCAGGTGGAGCTGGCCCAGCTCAAATATCTGTCCACGCGCCTGTCCGGCATGAATCAGGACATGGGCCAGCAAAAATTTGCAGTGGGCGCACGCGGCCCTGGCGAAACCCAACTGGAATTGGACAGACGCAAGCTGGACAAACGTGTTGTGTTGTTGAACGAACGACTTGAAAAACTTCGCAAGCATCGTCAGGTATTGCGCAAATCAAGAGATCGATCGGAAGTATTGTCGGTTTCCATCGTGGGATACACGAATGCGGGAAAGTCTACGTTATTCAACAAAATGACGCATGCCAATGTCTATGCGGCTGATCAACTGTTCGCCACGCTTGATACCACCGCACGGCGGGTTTTTATTGAAGGCACGGGCCAGGTAGTGTTATCTGATACGGTGGGCTTCATTCGACATCTGCCGCACGGACTGGTGGCGGCTTTTCGCAGCACGCTCGAAGAAACCGCGATGGCAGACTTGTTATTGCATGTGGTCGATGCCAACAGCCCAGAGCGGCATGATCAGGTGGCTGAAGTGAATAAAGTCCTGCATGAAATCGGTGCGGACAAGATTCCGCAGATCCTGATTTATAACAAGATTGATTTGCAGGACTTGCCCGCGGGCGTGAAACGCGACGACTATGGTAAAATAGTCTCGATAAATCTGAGTGCGAAGACCGGTGCGGGTATAGAGGATTTGCGCGCGGCATTAGCCGAGGTTCGTGATGCCGACAAACAGGATGTGGCAGTAGAGCAGTGGCATCCACTTAATGACTGAAATAATATGGAGGTAGATTGACTATGGGATTGAATGATCCGCAATGGGGTAAGAAAAACGCCGGTGGTCCGCCAGATCTGGATGAATTGCTGCGCAACTTCAACAAGAAGCTGAATGGTATATTTGGCGGCAAAGGTAATGCAGGCAACAAGGGTACGGGTACTCCGCAGGGGTTTGGTGTTGGGATCGGCCTGATTCTGAGCATCGTATTGCTGATCTGGGGCGCGAGTGGTTTCTACATCGTTGATGCGAGTTCACGTGGTGTGGTGCTGCGTTTTGGCAAGTATGTCGATACGACACAGCCCGGCCCGCGCTGGCATATGCCTTACCCGATTGAGTCGGTCGAGGTGGTGAGTTTAAGCCAGGTCAGAACGGTTGAAATCGGCTATCGCGAAAACGTGAAGAACAAGATGTTGCGCGAATCGCTGATGCTGACTTCTGATGAAAATATCATCGACATCCAATTTGCCGTTCAGTACTTCCTGAAAGAGCCTACTGATTATCTGTTCAATAACCGCAAACCGGACGAGAACGTGCGTCAGGCTGCGGAAACGGCCCTCCGCGAAATCGTCGGCAAAAACAAGATGGACTTTGTGCTGTACGAAGGGCGCGAGCAGGTGGCTGCGGCAACAACCAAGTTGATTCAGGATATTCTGGATCGCTATAAAACAGGCATCCTGGTAAGCAAGGTCACCATGCAGAATGCGCAGCCACCCGAGCAGGTTCAGGCGGCTTTTGATGATGCGGTGAAAGCAGGACAGGACAGGGAACGCCAGAAGAATGAAGGCCAGGCTTATGCAAACGATGTCGTGCCCAGAGCCAAGGGTGCGGCGGCACGCCTGAAAGAGGAATCGGAAGGTTATCGCCAGCGCGTGATCGCCAATGCGGAAGGTGATGCGAGTCGTTTCAAGCAGGTGCTGGTGGAATATGAAAAGGCGCCGGGCGTTACCCGTGAACGTATGTATATCGACATGATGCAACAGGTCATGACCAATAGTAGCAAGGTTATGGTGGATCAAAAGAATGGCAACAATCTCCTCTATCTGCCTTTGGATAAGTTGATTCAAAATTCAGCTCAACCACCGGATACAACAGCTACTTCAAACATGGATCAGGCAACATCATCGTCGGCAACGGTGAATGAGGCTGCAGCACCGACTCGCGGGCGTGAAATTACTCGTGGTCGTGATAGGGAGTCACATTAATGAAAGCAAATACAATTAATTTTCTGGTGGGCGGTATCGTAGTATTGATTATCGTCAGTATGAGTCTGTTTGTAGTCGATCAGCGCCAAACCGCTATCGTTTTACAGTTGGGCGAACTGGTCAGTGTAAAAAAAACCCCGGGTCTGTATTGGAAATGGCCACTGATACAGAACGTGCGCTATTTTGATTCACGCATACTGACCATGGATAGTGTGGAGCCCGAGCGTTTTATCACAGCAGAAAAGAAAAATGTGATGGTGGATTCATTCGTCAAATGGAAAATTGACGATGTGAAACAATATTACATCAGCGTGCGAGGTGACGAACAGATGGCACAAACCCGTTTGATGCAAACCGTTAACTCGATCATGCGCGAGGAGTTCGGCAAGCGCAGTGTCACCGATGTGATCTCCGGCGAACGCAATAAGATCATGGAAGTGCTGCGTGAAAAAGCGGATGCCGATGCGCGCAAAATCGGTGTGCAGGTAATGGATGTGCGCCTCAAGCGTGTGGATTTTCCTGTTGAGATCAGTGATTCTGTGTATCGCCGTATGGATGCAGAACGCAAACGTGTTGCCAATGAGTTGCGTGCAACCGGTAATGCTGAAAGCGAGAAGATACGCGCTGATGCCGACAGGCAGCGCGAAGTAACGCTGGCCAATGCCTACCGTGAAGCGCAAAAAATCAAGGGTGATGGCGATGCTAAAGCCTCGGCGCTGTATGCCTCAGCCTATGGCCGCAACTCCGAGTTTTATGCGTTCTATCGCAGCATGGAAGCCTATAAACAAAGTTTCAAGAATAAGAGCGATGTGATGGTGGTTGACCCCAGCTCATCGTTCTTCAAGTATTTGAAGAGCGCCAGCAAGGGTGGCAAGTAAATTACACGCTTTGAGTTTGAATTTTTAAAGGCGATCCCATGCTGGAATATTTATTAACTGCATTCGGCCTGATGCTGGTGATAGAAGGTTTGATGCCTTTTCTGTTGCCGGCAGCTTGGCGGGCAGGTTTGAGCAAGCTGTCTCAACTGCAGGATGGTCAGACTCGCTTTGTCGGGTTGACGCTGATGTTGTGCGGATTGCTGCTGATTTACTGGATCAAATAATGCCGAATTGGTTGTTGCCTGAATATATACAAGACATGCTTCCGGACGAAGCATGGCGCATCGAAGCCATGCGCAGCAAAGTTATCGAACTGCTGCGGCTGTCCGGCTACCAACTGGTATCTCCGCCCATGCTTGAGTACGCTGAATCATTGTTAATCAATGATAGCCATGATATGGACGTGCGCACATTTAAACTGGTTGACCAGCTAAGCGGCCGCACCATGGCTTTACGTGCCGACATTACGCCTCAAGTCGCGCGTATCGATGCACATCTGTTGAATTGCAAGGGTGTAACACGCTTGTGTTATGCGGGTAGTGTTTTGCATACGCAGCCTGCCGGGTTAATGCGCACACGTGAACCGTTGCAGATCGGTGCCGAGCTGTATGGCCATGGCGGCCTGGAAAGCGATCTTGAAGTGCAGCGCTTATTGCTGCAAGCGCTTGCCTTGATCGGCGTGGAGGGCGTGCACCTGGATCTGGGTCATGTCGCCGTGTTCCGCGCACTGGTTGTTTCCGCCGCTATTGATGCCGAACTGGAAGCAAGCTTGTTTACTGCATTGCAGCTCAAGGATGTTCCGGCCTTGCGTGATTTGGTATCCGGTCTGCCAGCGCAGGTGCAATCTTCGCTGCTGGCCTTGCCACAACTTTATGGCAGCACTGAAGACGTGTTGAAACGTGCGCGTAAACTGTTGCCGAATAATGCAGCCGTACAAGCTGCGTTGAATGAACTGGAGCAGGCAGCAAAGGAATTGAGCCCATTGGCGCACAGTATTGGTATTGATCTTGCCGAGCTACGCGGTTATCACTATCACAGCGGTATGGTGTTTGCGGCCTACCATGCGGGCAGCCATGATGCGATTGCGCTGGGTGGACGTTATGATGATCTGGGCAAGAGCTTCGGCCGCGCTCGCCCAGCGACAGGTTTCAGTATGGACTTGCGCCAGTTGCACCGATTGCTGCCACCCGTTGCACATGCCAAGGTTATATTGGCCCCGCACAAAAAAGATACCGCCTTGCTTGAAGCCATTGCAAAATTGCGCATGCAGGGCCATTCAGTTGTAGTAGATTTGCTTGGGGATACTGCTTTACGCAGCGAATTAAATTGTGACCGCGAACTCATCATGCAAAACTCAGCCTGGGTCGTGGTCGAATTAAAAAATTAAACGTCAGGGATTTGAAATGGCAAAGAACGTTGTAGTAATCGGGACACAATGGGGGGATGAGGGCAAGGGTAAAATTGTCGACTGGCTAACCGACCACTCACAAGGCGTGGTACGTTTTCAGGGCGGCCACAATGCAGGTCACACCCTGGTCGTCAACGGCAAAAAAACCGTGTTGCACCTGATTCCATCGGGCATCTTGCGCGACAATGTGATGTGTTACATCGGTAACGGTGTAGTGGTGTCGCCGGAAGCATTGCTGAAAGAAATGGACAATCTCACCGAGGCGGGCATCAATGTCTATGAACGTCTGCGTATCTCCGAAGCCTGCCCGTTGATTCTGCCCTATCACGTGGCGCTCGATCAGGCGCGTGAAATTGCCAAGGGTGCCGCCAAAATCGGCACCACCGGACGCGGTATTGGCCCGGCCTATGAGGACAAGGTTGCACGACGTGGTGTGCGTATACAGGACTTGTTCCACCGCAAGCGTTTAGCGGCCAAACTGGGCGAGATTCTCGATTATCACAACTTCGTGCTGAAAAATTATTTCAACGCCCCCACAG
The DNA here is from genome assembly GCA_025350915.1 of Nitrosomonadales bacterium. Classification (GTDB taxonomy): domain Bacteria; phylum Pseudomonadota; class Gammaproteobacteria; order Burkholderiales; family Gallionellaceae; genus 39-52-133. Next base: position 30,254 of record JANXWX010000135.1, on the reverse strand, counting down.
TTGATTTTCAAAAAACGCTGGACGACGTACTGGCACTGGCAGATCGTATAAAGCCATTGGTGATGGACGTGCCGCGCGCGCTGTATGAGGCAAACAAGGCCGGGCAGAATCTGCTGTTCGAAGGCGCGCAGGGTGCCTTGCTGGATATCGATCACGGCACCTATCCGTTTGTGACCTCCAGCAACTGTATCGCCGGTGCGGCCTGTGCGGGCGCTGGCGTAGGCCCGCAGACCTTGCATTATGTATTGGGCATCACCAAGGCTTATACCACCCGTGTAGGTTCAGGCCCGTTCCCGACCGAGTTGTATGATGCAATATCCAAGCAGGATCCTGCCGGAAAACACATGGCCGAGAAGGGGCATGAGTTTGGTTCCACCACGGGGCGCGCACGTCGCTGCGGCTGGTTTGATGCTGCAGCCTTGAAACGTTCGATTCAGATCAACGGTGTTTCTGGTTTATGTGTCACCAAGCTGGATGTGCTGGATGGTGTGCAGACTCTGCGCCTGTGTGTGGGCTATAAGGTGGATGGCAAGTTCATCGATATTTTGCCGGTCGGTGCTGATGCGCTGGAAGGGTGTGAGCCGGTGTATGAGGATATGCCAGGCTGGACAGGCAGTACGGTGGGCGTGAGAAAATATGACGATCTGCCACTGGAAGCGCGCAACTACCTGAAGCGTATGGCTGAAATTTGTGAAGTGCCGGTGGATATGGTGTCTACTGGTCCGGATCGTGATGAAACGATTGTGTTGCGTCACCCTTTCGAGCGTTGAAATTGTTTGAAACAGGAGAAATCAATGCTCAGGGCCTGACAGGCAGTGAGTGTTTGAGTTTTTTGAATAAATCGTGGGGATTTGAAACTGGTTTGGTCGTTAAGACCGAATGGGTTCTTGAATTTGCGAGAACCAAAGCTGATAACAAGTCTAAAGCTTGGTGCCCGGAAGAGGACTCGAACCTCCACACCTTGCGGCACACGGACCTGAACCGTGCGCGTCTACCAATTCCGCCATCCGGGCATTAGATTGCTTGAGGGCGCGTACTTTAATTGCTATAGGATAAGCTGTCAATGACAAATAATAAAAATAATATTCGTGCACTCGATCCATTCCTGGAACGCGAACGCGAACAGTATGAACATCCACTGCCCAGCCGCGAATATATTCTGCAGGTTCTGGCCGAACATGGTGTGCCGATCGAGCAGGAAGACCTGTGTGCCTTGCTGCAAATCGAGCTGCACGAGGAAGAGCTATTTACCCGCCGCTTACGCGCAATGGAGCGGGACGGGCAGATCATGCGCAACCGCAAGCGTGCCATTTGTGTGATGGACAAACTAGACCTGGTTAAGGGAAAAGTACAGGGGCATCCGGATGGATTCGGCTTCCTGATTCCTGAAGATGGCAGTGATGATCTGGTGTTGAGCGCAAAGGAAATGCACAAGGCGCTGCACGGTGATATCGTGATGGTGCGCGTGGGCGGCACTGACCGCCGCGGCCGCCGTGAAGCCAGCATCGTCGAAGTATTGGAGCATGCAAATACACGCGTGGTTGGTCGATTATATGAAGATCACGGCATCCTGTTTGTGGTAGCTGAAAATCGCCGCATCAGTCAGGATATTCTGGTTGCGCCGGGTGAGCAAAACGGCGCGCTGGCCGGCCAGGTGGTGATACTGGAAATCATGCAGCAACCGAACAAGCATGCGCAGCCGATAGGCCGAGTCGTGGAAGTGCTGGGTAATTACGGCGATTCCGGTATGGAGATTGAAATTGCCCTGCGCAAGCACGATTTGCCCTATGAATTCCCGCATGATGCGAAACATCAGGCCGAGCAGTTTTCAGCGCAGGTTCAGGCAGAAAGTTACGCAGGGCGCGAGGATGTGCGCGAATTGCCGCTGGTGACGATAGACGGCGAAACCGCACGCGATTTCGATGATGCGGTATATTGCGAACCCTCCGGTTCCGGCTTCCGTCTGGTGGTGGCGATTGCCGACGTCAGCGCCTATGTGCAGCCCGGTGATCCGCTGGATAAAGAAGCATTGAATCGCAGTACCTCGGTTTATTTCCCGCGCCGCGTGATTCCGATGTTGCCGGAAGAGCTTTCAAATGGACTATGCTCGATCAACCCGAATGTTGAGCGTCTGTGCATGGTCTGCGATATGCAGATTAGCGCGGATGGCGTCATCGAGAGATACCGTTTTTATCCCTCGGTTATGGTTTCCAAAGCGCGGCTTACCTATAACCAGGTTGCCGATATGCTGGCCAATCCGCAAGGCGAAATTGCACAGCAATATGCCGGCGTACTGCCACATATCAATCACCTCTATACCCTGTTCCAGACATTGCTCCTGGCGCGTGGCAAGCGTGGCGCAATTGATTTTGAGACCGTCGAAACGCAGATGATCTTCAATGATCAGGGCAAGATAGAAAAGATCGTGCCTGTGCACCGTAACGATGCGCACAAGCTGATTGAGGAATGCATGCTGGCTGCCAACGTGTGCGCGGCAGGTTTCCTGCATGACCATGAACATCCGGTTCTGTATCGTGTGCATGAAGGTCCTACACCGGAAAAACTGGAAGCCGTGCGCGAATTTTTCAAGGAATTCGGTCTTGAGCTGGGCGGTGGTGACGAGCCGCAAGCGGGTGACTATGCAAAATTGCTGAAGCAAATTAAAGGCCGCCCCGATTATGCGTTGTTGCAAACCGTGATGCTGCGCTCACTGCGCCAGGCACGTTATGCACCCGAAAACGCCGGTCACTTCGGTCTGGGTTATGAAGCCTATGCGCACTTTACTTCGCCTATCCGCCGCTACCCCGATCTGCTGGTGCACCGTGCGATCAAGGCGGTGCTAAAGGGTTCGCAATACAAGCCTTCCGAAAAATGGGACGCACTCGGTGTGCACTGTTCGCAGAATGAACGCCGTGCCGATGATGCAACCCGCGATGTGGAAGCCTGGCTCAAGTGCTTCTATATGCGTGACCATCTCGGTAATGTTTATGATGGCACGATTTCATCCGTTACCGGCTTTGGTCTGTTTATCACGCTGGACGATCTGTTTGTAGAAGGTCTGGTGCATGTGTCTGAACTCGGTTCAGACTATTTCCACTTCGATGCAACCAAACACCAGATGCTGGGCGAGCATTCGGGTAAACGCTACCGTCTGGGTGATCGGGTACGTGTGCAAGTGGTGCGTGTCGATATGGAAAGCACCAAGATCGATTTTGTGCTGGAAAGTGTTATTTCTGAATCTCCAGCCGGTACTCCGGGCGAAGCCGGTGAGCTGGATGTAAGCAAAAAAGCCGGTGCATGGGGCGGCAGTCACGCACCGAAGAAGCCGAAGAAAGCACACAAACACCATGGCTGAAACCCGTATCATTCACGGCTTCCATGCCGTGATCGCGCGCATCCGCCAAAATGCGGACAGCGTGTCTGAAATATATGTAGACTCACAACGCCGTGATCCCCGTGCAAAAGACTTGCTGAAACTGGCAGAATCTCACGATGTACGCGTGGTGCCGGTAGATGGCAAGCGCCTCGATGGGATGGCAGGCAATACGCGCCATCAGGGCGTTGCAGCGCGGGTTGATGCGGCACAGCGCGTCCAGCATCTGGACGATGTGCTGGATACCCTGACCGAACCCGCATTGATACTGGTGCTGGATGGCGTGCAGGATCCGCACAATCTTGGCGCCTGTCTGCGCAGCGCCGATGCGTTTGGTGTGCATGCCGTCATTGCACCCAAAGACCGTGCGGTGGGTATTACCAGTACAGTAGAAAAAGTGGCGTGCGGTGCTGCAGAAACCGTTCCCTATATTACCGTCACCAATATCTCTCGCACGCTGCGAGAACTTAAGGAGCGTGATATCTGGGTAGTGGGTGCGGATGGAGAAGCAGACGCTGATCTTCATAGCTTCAAGCATACTGGCCCATTAGCGTTTGTTCTGGGTGCCGAAGGTGAAGGTCTGCGCAGATTAACCAAAGAGACGTGTGATCAACTGGTGCGTATACCGATGCTGGGCAGCGTGGAAAGTTTGAACGTCTCGGTAAGTACCGGCGTGTTTCTGTACGAGGCTAGAAGGCAGCGCGCAACTGGTTAACAAAGCAAACGGGTACAATTAAAATCTGATTTACTTCCAAAGGGGCGGTATGGGATTAATGAGCTTTTTGTCGAAACAGTTTATTGATGTCATTCAATGGACAGAAGACCAGCCGGGTGTACTGGCTTATCGCTATCCGATGCAGGACAAGGAAATCCAGAACGGCGCGCAACTCGTAGTACGTGAAACCCAGCGTGCGGCTTTTTTCAATGAGGGAAAATGGGCCGACCAGTTTGGTGCGGGTACCTATACGCTCAGCACCAAAACACTCCCCATCCTCACCTATCTGCAGAACTGGGACAAGTTCTTCGAGTCCCCCTTCAAGTCAGACGTTTACTATTTCAGCCATCGCGAACAGCTAGACCAGAAATGGGGCACCACCCAGCCCATCACCATACGTGACAAGGAATACGGGCCTTTGCGCATTCGTGCCTTCGGTACCTACTCGTACAAAGTCGTCGACATCGTGCCGTTCTGGACCAAGCTGTGTGGTACCGCAGAAATTTATACCATACAGGATGTAGAAGGACAGATACGCTCGGCTATTCTGGCCTCACTGGCCACTTTCCTCGGTGGCAGTGATGTCGCGTTTGTGGATATGGCGTCGAAGCAGGATGTGTTTTCAAAACTGCTGGCAGAAGCTGTAGCACCGGCCTTGAGAGAATTTGGTTTGGAGCTGCGTACATTTTATGTGCAAAGTATTTCCTTGCCGGAAGAGCTGCAGGAACATCTGGACAAGGCTACATCGATGCGTCTGGTTGGTAATTTACAGGCTTACAGCCAGTTTCAGACCGCCGACAGTATCGCGATTGCGGCAGCCAATCCGAATGGCGGTGCTGGGGCAGGTGTAGGCATCGGTGCGGGTATCGGCATGGGGCAGATAATGGCGCAGAATATGATGCATCCATCCGGTAACGCTGCTTCCGCTCCACAGGAAGATCCGATACAGCAGATTGAAAAGCTGGGTGAACTGTTCAAAAAAGGCGTGTTGACCCAGGCCGAGTTTGATAACAAAAAAGCTGAACTGCTGAACAAGATCAAATAGCATGAAGAAGTTTAACTGCCCTTCATGCGGGGCAGAAGTGGTGTTCAATTCCAACCATTCTGTCTATGCAGTGTGTAAGTTTTGCCATTCGATGATTGTTCGTCATGATCTCGATGTCGAGTCCATCGGTACCATGGCCAACCTGCCCGGGGATATGAGCCCGTTTCAAATCGGTACGGAAGGCTATTATCAGGGCACGCATTTTTCATTGGTCGGACGCATGAAAATGGGCTGGGAAGACGGGTCATGGAACGAATGGTTTATGGCAACGGATGACGGCCGCAAGGGCTGGTTAGCCGAAGCACAGGGTTTCTATTCCATCTGTTTTGAAGTCGATCCACCGCCACTGGAATTCGCCGTTCGCGCGATTCAAAGCCAAAAACAGGACAATCAATTTATTGGTTCCGCACTGGTTTTTAATAGCCAGAAGCTCCATATTGTCGATGCAAAAAAAGCGACTTGTATAGGCAGTGAAGGCGAGTTGCCGCTGGCTGCGCCGCAGGGTCGCATGATTGTGTCGGTTGATTTGCTGGGTGCTTACGGTGAATTTGCCAGCGTGGAAATTGAGACAGGCAAGCTGCGCGCCTACAGCGGACGTTATGTTGACTGGAAAGCGATGCGCTGCTCTAACGTAAGGACCTTTGATGGTTGGTAAACCGGTTAAATCGTTCAGTTGTCCTGCATGCGGCGGCACCGTGGAGATACGCGCGGCGGGTCATTCCATCAGCGCGGTGTGTACACATTGTTCTTCGGTCATTGATACTGCCAATGACAATTTTAAAATCATCAAGAAAGAACATGAGGCGAGCCGGCCAACTGAGATACCAATAGGTGCAAAGGGAGTCCTCGACAGTATCAAGTGGGAAGTGATCGGTTATGTGGAGAAAAAGGACAAATCCTCCATGAGTTACTGGGACGAGTACCTGTTGTTCAATCCCTACTTTGGTTTTCGTTTTCTGGTGCAGTCTGAGGGTCACTGGAATTTAGCCTCGGTGATCAAGCGCTATTCACCTCTTGCGGGTTCAGCCAGTGAAGTAGAGCTGGATAGAGAAAAATACAGCGTGTACTGCAGAGGTCAGTCTGTTGTCGAGTATGTTAAAGGCGAATTTTACTGGCGCGTACGCAAAGGAGATGAAGACAAGTATGTGGACTACATCGCACCGCCTAGAATGCTGACGGTTGAAAAGAGCAGACAAGAAGTGAGCGAGACGCTGGCAGAATACTTGGAAGCTGATGTCGTGGAAAAGGCCTTCGGCATCGAGTTGTTAAAAAAATCCGGCATCGCACCCAATCAACCGGCACCTTTCTACGGCAATCTATTCACGATATGGAAAATTGCCGGCCTGTCGATATTTGTTGCCTTGTTGATGCAGTGGAGTACGGGTAGTGGAACATCGCTTGCTACTTCCCGGTTTCACATCGAACCGAGCACACGCGACAAGACCTTCAGTACGCTGACTTTCAACAATCCAAAGCGTTCCAATCTTTTTGTGAAGAGCCGGGTACCGTTAAGTAATGACTGGATGGAATTGGGTCTGTCGCTGGTGAATGAGGAGACCAATGAAGCCTATGATGCTTTACAGTCGATCGAATACTACAGCGGTTACGATGGCGGGGATTACTGGAGTGAAGGCGGGCAGGTGGCAGAGACATCTTTTTCCGCTATTCCTGCGGGTAATTACCGCCTGTTGATTGACCCCTCTCCCGGCCAGCTGGGGAAAAATGGTCTGGATGCCTCACTTGAAATCAAGCGCAATGTGGCCGTGTGGGGTAATTTCTGGATAATATTTATTCTGATACTTGTCTTTCCTGCATATGCGTTTTTTTATCGCTGGTATTTTGAAAACAAGCGCTGGGAAAATAGTGACTATGCCCCGGCTATCTACCGGAGTGGAGAGAGCGATGATTAGAATATTTGCCGTGTATTGTGCCTGCCTCATTGCGATACTGGCCTATGCCAATTACCAGGGCTATGTATTTAGTAATGTGTTTGGCAGCCAGTCTGGCGCCAACAAATCAGCCAACCATTATCATAAATAAAGGAGAACAGCATGGATGAATTTATCAGTCTGAAATATCTGGTCAGTGCGGTAATTTTTGCCGGTGTCGGTCTGGCTGTATATGTGATTGGCTTTATGTTGCTCGATATCCTCACACCCAAAGCAAACATCTGGAAAGAGCTAATCGAGAAACAGAATGTCGCGCTTGCGATTTTCCTGGGTGCGCTCGCCTATGGTATCGCGACAATTATCGCCTCGGCGATACACGGTTAAGCAGAGTAGCCATTGGCACCCGTCCTGTTTTTTTCGGTCGTTATCATCGCGACCTGTGGTCTGATTTATGAACTGATTGCTGGGACGGCGGCAAGTTATCTGTTGGGTGATTCGGTTACCCAGTTTTCTACCATCATAGGCTGTTACCTGTTTGCGATGGGTGTGGGTTCCTGGCTGTCGCGTTACGTCACAAAAAACTTGCTCGCATTTTTTGTGAAGGTGGAAATTTTACTGGGGGCAGTGGGTGGTTGTTCTGCAGCAGTTTTATTTTTGCTGTTCGACCACGTTCATTCCTTTCGCTTTCTTCTGTATTTTCAGGTCGGCCTTATCGGCGTGCTGGTAGGTATTGAAATTCCGTTGCTGCTGCGCATACTCAAGGATAAATTTGAATTCAGCGACCTCGTCTCCAAGGTGCTTTCTTTCGATTACATCGGTGCGCTGTTTGCCTCCATCCTGTTTCCGCTGGTGCTGATTCCCTATCTGGGGCTGATTAAAACCAGTTTTCTGTTTGGTATTTTGAATGCGAGTGTCGCGTTGTGGGTGCTGTATGCGTTGCAGGAAAATTCGCCGTTAAACCGCTTGCATAAAATGTCCGCGATTGCGGTGATCGTTGGTTTGACTATGGGCTTCGTCTATTCCGACAGCATCATGGGCTATGCCGAACACAGCACTTACCAGGGTAAAGTGATATTTTCAGAAACGACTCCGTATCAGCGCATCGTCCTGACCAAAGCCTCACGTGACCTCAGGCTTTTTTTGAACGGCAACCTGCAATTCAGTTCTGTCGATGAATACCGTTACCATGAAGCACTGGTGCATCCCGCGCTGTCTGCGTTACATGACCCCCGGCATATTTTGATCATCGGCGGTGGCGACGGTTTGGCACTGCGCGAGGTACTGAAATATACCGGCATTAAAACGGTGACGCTGGTTGACCTCGACCCGGAAATGACGCGGTTATTTTCTTCCAATGAAATGCTGACGGAGCTAAACCGGAATTCGCTGTTGTCGCCCAAGCTGGGTGTGATCAACCGCGATGCCTTTATCTGGCTTAAAGAACAGGCTGGAGAAGAAACGAGAAAAAAATATGACGCTATCCTGATTGATCTGCCCGATCCGTCAAATTATTCAATAGGCAAACTCTACTCAATCTCGTTCTATCACATGTTGCATCAGGTAATGACACCGCACAGCCTTGTTGTCGTGCAAAGCACCTCACCATTGGTGGCGCGCAAGTCGTTCTGGTGCGTGAATAATACGCTGGAAGCCGCCGGGTTCAACACCACGCCCTATCATGCTTATGTACCTTCATTTGGTGAGTGGGGTTACGTCATCGCATCGGAACAGCGCTATACGCCGCCAAAAAATTACCCGGCAGGGTTGAAATATGTGAGCTTTGACACGGCAAGGGAAATGTTTCATTTCCCCGCAGATATGGCAAAGGTGGCAACCAAAATTCAGCGCCTGGATGATCAGGCGCTGGTTAGATATTTTGATAAAGAATGGTCGGAGTATTTAGTGTACTAACGATTCCCTATTTAGAGTGCAGATTCAAGCCACCCGCGCCCACCGCGGTATAGTCATACAGTCCGCGAGTTACGGCATATATCGGAGAAGAGTTGGCAGGCGTTGTTGTCGTTGCAGCCCAGTTTATACCGTCAATGCTGGTATTGACACTGCCATCTACAGCGACAGCAACAAACTGTCTTCCGTAGGTTATGGCATTGATCGTTGCGGTGAACGGTGTCGATGAAATTGGAGTCCATGTTGTTCCGCCGTCTGCGCTGGTAACAATCGTACCGCCGGAACCCACAGCCACGAAGGTACCTGTCCCTATTGTTCCAGTTGCAGGCGGTGCATATGCAATACTTCTCAGTGTAATTAATGAAATTGGCGTGGTGGGTGTCAGGGGATTCCAGGTAACTCCTCCATTTGTGCTGCTAAGCAAAGCTCCAGCTGCACCAACCGCTACATACATGTTATTTCCGTAGGTTACGCTGTATAAGTTGTTTGCTGGATTGGGCGTGATGGCACTGGTCCAGGTTATACCGTCACCACTATGAATGATCGTGCCACTGGCACCCGTTGCAACAAAGCCGGCACTACCGTAGTTGGAAATTGCATAGAGATCATTTGTTGTTCCGCTTGTTTGTTGCGGCCACGTTACGGTTGCATCCAAGCTGCGCAAAATAACACCACCTGCACCCGCTACCAGATAATTTCCACCGTAATAACTTACCGCATTGAGCTTGGTGGTTACAGGACTGCTGAGTAAAGTCCAGCTTATTCCATCAGTACTTGAATACATTACTCCGCTATCACCAGCAGCCACAAATACACTGCCAAATCCAACGCCATTCAAGTTTGTTCCCACGCCATTCAAGTTTGTTCCCAGCGGTGTACCGCTTAAACTCCATGTTGCGCCTGCCAGTCTGGGCGTAGCTTGAGCTGAGGGCGAGCCTGCCCCACCTTTACCACCGTCTATTCTGCCGTTAATTGTAAACGAATACACGGTGCCATTGACCAGACCAGCAACCACAGTGGGTGAAACAGCTTTCATTGTGATGCCGCATTCCGTTAAGGAGAGGCAATCCTGCGGTGTGAGCGAAGTCGTGGCTGCTTTAAATATCCAGTATTCAACCCCCGGTGTCATATCCCAAGTGAGCGTGGCACTCGTGTCGCCCGCCGCAACTTGAACATTGGTTGGCGCCGGTGCTGATGTACCAGCCTTATAGCAGCCAGAAAGGAGTGTCGAGGCGGAAATCAGTAGGCAGAGAGCGAGGTATCTTTTCATTTCTATGACGAGCGTAATGGAGGAATGGTTGGGGTAAATGATTGAGGCAGTATGGTTTCTGAAACCCAATTATTTTACACCAGAACGCTTTACTTCATTTATTTCTATTACATGGGCGTGCTCAATGACAAAAACCGGCAAATGCCGGCTTTTGGTGGCCACAAACAAACAGAATTAGTGCGCCAAAATCCATTCCACTAATGTCTTCATGTCAGCAGGCTTGACGGCGGCATTGGGCGGCATGGGTATTGTGCCCCATACACCTTTGCCACCTTTTGTGACTTTGTCGATCAGCATGTCTTCCGCCTTCTTATCACCCTTGTATTTGGCAGCGACTTCCTTGAAGCCGGGGCCAACCAATTTACCTGCGGGTTTATGGCAAGCCATGCAGCCACTTTTTTGTGCCAGAGCCTGGCCAGCCGCCATATCCACCTTGCCTGCGGCGTAAGCCTGAGTTGTTAACATGACAGCAGCTGCGGCGATAGTACCCATCAATAATTTCATGCGTTTCTCCTTTAGTGCGTTATTAAAAACAAAATGGTGTTAAAGGTAAATACAATTTAGTGTTGCGGCTTTGCGAGATGGAGCTATGTAGCGTCCTTTGTATCCTTCAGTTGGTTAGAAGGCAGTCCCGGTTTGGGTGTCGCAGCGCTAATTTTAGCATTGCTTTGGCTCAGTGCAGCAGAAAATAGCTTGAAGTAATTATGCGTGCCTATCATCGCCATGATGCCGGATTTAACCAGTTTTGCATAAACGCGTTCATTTGCTTCACACAGCAGAATGGTGACTCCCCGTTTCTGCATGCGCTCGATAGCATCCTCCAGTGTTTGAAGACCGGTCACATCCATAAAAGGGACACGTCGCAGGCGCAGTATCAGGGTATGTGGGTCGGCATGGGTTTGTGCCAGGGTTTGTTCAAAATTTTCAACAGCGCCAAAGAAGAAGGGGCCTTCAATTGCGTATACCATCACACCCTCAGGCAGTTTGGCCAGTCCCTCATGTTGAAGTTCGGACTGCAAGTCTTGTGCGGTAAGCTGCTGCGTTTCTACTGAGGCAGCCATGCGCCGCATGAAATGCAGCATCGCAAGGACAACGCCGATATTTACCGCCACAACGAGATCGGCAAACACAGTTAGCAAAAAGGTAATAAGCAGAATCGCCACATCCGCATGGGGCGCACGCTTTACCATGCGCACAAAGTGCTTGGCTTCGCTCATATTGTAAGCCACGACAAACAGGATCGCCGCCAGTGCCGCCAAGGGAATGCTGGCCGCGAGCGGCGCAAGAAATAACAGCACGAGCACAAGCGTCGTGACGTGAATAATGCCTGCAAGCGGACTATTGCCGCCGTTGCGGATGTTGGTAGCGGTGCGGGCGATGCCGCCGGTGGCCGCGAATCCCCCAAAAAATGGGGCGGCAATATTTGCTATGCCCTGACCGATCAACTCCTGATTTGAGTTATGTTTGGTGCCGGCCATACCATCCGCTACCACGGCCGAGAGCAATGACTCTATGGTTCCAAGCATGGCAATGGTAAAAGCAGGGCCTATTAATTCGATGATACGCGGCATGGTGATGGTGGGAACGTTAAATCCGGGCAGCCCCTGCGGAATACCGCCGAACGTGCTGCCTATGGTGGCGACGCCTTCAAATTGAAAGATATATTGAATCAGCGTTACCACGACCATTGCCACCAGCGGCCCCGGTACACGGCGCATGCCGGGCAACCGTTGGGAAAATATCACCAGTATGATGCTTAGCAATGCCAACGCCGTGGTGTTGAACTGCATATGGGGCAAGGCTTGCAAAAGGTGCCAGAATTTTTCGTGGAAGTGCGCGCCACTCACCTTTTGCAATCCGAAAAAATCCGGCCACTGACCAACCCAGATGACGACACCAATGCCGGCAGTGAAGCCGACGATGACCTGATCGGGGATGAATTTTATAATGCTGCCAAAGCGTGCGAAACCCAAAAACAGCAGCATGATACCGGCCATCACTGTCGCTATTTGCAAACCATCGACGCCATATTTTGCGGTAATGGCGGCGAGGATAACGATGAATGCCCCGGTAGGCCCCGCAATTTGTAATCGGCTGCCACCGAACAATGAAACGGCAAGTCCGGCAATGATCGCGGTGTACAGCCCCTGTTCAGGTTTAACACCGGATGCGATCGCAAAAGCCATTGCCAGTGGTAGCGCAACGACACCGACAATAATGCCCGAGATAATATTGGGCAACCAGTTTTCGCGCTTGAATAAACCGGCATTCCAAGCTTCCTTAGCAACGATCATGATAGTTGACTCTTTATTTTATGAATTGAGGTGAATATTGCTGGGTGATAAGTGAACCGAAACATTAAATCCAATTTGCCGTCCTGAAGACAAAAACCAGCATCAAATGCTGGTGTAGTTAAGTTCATAGAATCAGGCTGGTACCAGTTCGTCAGTAACTTGCTTGCTGGTATTGGTATTGATTCTGGCGTCAATTATCCCCCTGTCAAACAAGCTGTCAAATGCGATCTGATCGGTCGCAAATATATTCTCCTGGCCGATGGTTTCGGTTAATCTGGTTTTATCGATTACTTCCCGTACCTGTTTTTTAAGACCGCTAAAGCCCAGGGTGATGCCATTGCTTTTAAACCGGGTAACCAGGCTGAAGAGCATCTCAACGCCGGAAGCGTCCAGATAGTTAATCCCGTCACTTTTTATCAAAATATAACTTACGTTCGGGTCTTTTCTTTCCAGCGTTAGCAGGGCATCTTCAAAGTAGGAAACATTCATGAATCTGAGCGCACCATCAAATCGAAGGGCCCCCAGCTTTGAATGCAGCGGCGGGAGACGATGGCGCGCTGCATCACGCAGCGTGCCATCACTGTGCATGCCAAGACCGGCCACGCGCGGCTGCATCATGCGATAAAGCAGCAATACCAGTGAAAGAATTATGCCGGTGATGATGCCGTTTTGAATATTGGGTGCGAAGGCAAGTGTGGTAACGAAGGTGATGACAGAAGTAATGCCGTCATCTTTGCTGGCTTTCCAGGCCTTGGTAATTGCCCTGAAGTTGATCAGGCCGATCACAGCCATGATGATAACGGCAGCCAACACCGGTTTAGGCAGATGATAAAGCAATGTGGTGAAAAAGAGCAGTGTCAGCAAAACGAAAATAGCCGAAACGACCGATGAAAAGGAGGTTTGTGAATTGGTCGCCAGATTAAGTGCCGAACGTGAGAATGAGCCGCTGACAGGCATCGAATGGCACAATGAAGATGCAATTTTGGCCAGACCCTGACCGATGAGTTCCTTGTTTCCATCCCATGGCTGACGTGTCTTGATGGCGATCACCTTGGAACTGGACATGGCCTCCATAAAGCTGATCAGGGCAATGATAAAGGCTGCCGGCAGCAACAATGTTGTTGCGTGCCAGTCAAGCAAGGGCAGGCCAATGCTGGGTAAGCCGCTGGGAACCAGCCCAACGACCTTGCCACCCATGCTGGCATAACCGATGAAATAACTGACTAAGGTTAGGGTGACAACAGTCACCAGCACGCCGGGAATTTTTGGCGCAAATTTTTTGAGCAACAGCAGCATGACAATCGCTGTAACGCCAAATGCCACAGACACTTCATGCATGGTGTCGATATGGCTGAAAACCTGCCAGATATCAACGAGAAAATGTTCTGATTGTTTGACAGATATGCCAAGCAGCGTCGGAATTTGCGATAACCCGATGATAATAGCAGCGGCATTAATAAATCCCATCAGCACCGGATGTGACAGAAAGTTGAGTAGCACACCCATACGCAAGGCCCCGAAAAGCACCTGAAAAATGCCGGATAACATCGCAAGCAGAATGACGTAGGAAAAGAACATTTCGCTGCCTGCCGCAGCAAAGGGGGCAACACTTGCAGCGGTGAGCAGGGAGGTCATGGCAACCGGTCCGGTTGAAAGCTGCCGGGATGAGCCGAACAGCGCACCAACGATGGTGGGGATCAAGGCCGCATAGAGGCCATAATAGGCGGGTACGCCTGCAAGTTGGGCATAAGCCAGCGATTGGGGTATTGCAACAAGTGAGACGGTAACGCCTGCGAGCAGGTCTTGCTTTAAGGAGCCCGGCAAAAAAGAAAAAGTTTTGAAATAATCAGCAAAAATCCTGGTGACGGGTAATTGACGAACCCAGGTATCCATTTATTTAGTTCCGATATTTAGTTCCGATATTTTCGGTTCGAAAGTGATGCATGGCATCAAGATCGCCTTTTTCGCCCAGGGCAATGGCCGTACCAATTTGATTAATGGCAGACAACAGCGCAGAAATCATTTTTTGTACAGCATTAAATGCTGTTTTGCCTTGATGGGCGGTTAAGTAACCTGTCTCTAATGAATGCTCTGATATAGAAGATACTTTCATTTGAATTCTCCTTTTGGATATATGCACACTAAGGCAAATAGTACGTTGTGCCGTGTAGTGCTTATGTCAACGCAAGGTGAAGGGAGTGTTAAGGCGGGTAAGGGGAGTTTGCGGCAGCAGGCCGCTGCAATAGTTTAACCAGTTAAATATGTGGTTGCGGTAAGGTGGTTAGTTATAGCTGTCCAAAAGCTGGTTATAGGCTTCACAATTGCCCTTTTGCTGTTGCAGTTTTTTCAGATCGATGACGAAAACATCATCCGGTACGCTATTGGGGTTGGCAGGATTAGACAACGCTTTGTGGTCATCGATAATTTTCTCGACACTTTTTTTACATTGTTCATCTGTTTGCGGTGTTGCGGGTGCTTTTTCGGCATAGGCGGAGACACAAGCAAATCCAAGTACAAAAGCGATGACTACATTTAATTTCATATATCTTCCCGGATCATAAAACAGAGGTTGCGGATTATAGCGCCGCATTCGTCGGGCAATGCGACAAAATTGATACAAATAAAGTAATTTTAGCCAAGCAAAAAACTTAAAAAATAATATTATAAATCAGCATTATACGATAAATATCAGTTGTGCTGAAGTACCTTCACCTTCGGTACTGTCGATAATGGTTTCCCAGCCATAGCGGTCACAAATACGTTTAACCAGTGATAAGCCTATGCCTGAGCCTGTACTGCCAGATCCCTTGAAATGGCGCTGGAAAACATTGCCGATCTCTTCGCTATGGATACCGATACCAGTATCGATGACGGTTAGTGAGTCCTCCGATACCTTTATCGTGACCGAACCCGAAGGTGTGTAGGCAAAGGCATTTCGTACCAGGTTGGCAACGACAATGCCGAATAAAGCCCGCTCGGCTGCAATATGCGGGTGATTGTGACAAATTAGATTTACCGTAGTTTGCGTGCCGAGCAAATGGCGGTGAATGTCAATTGCGTGATTGACGATGTCACATACATCACATTTTTGTCTGACTGGTTCATCGTTGCTGGCTTCTCTGCCCATCAACAACAGGGCCTCGGTCATATCTATCATGCCACGGGTGGCACGCCCGATTCTGGCAATGCGTTCTTGTTGCTTGTTCTGCAGATGGCTATCCTCTTCCATCAACTCTACTACACCAAGCACGATTGCGAGCGGTGTCCTGAGTTCATGGCTTACGTCCGAGGTGAAGGCGCGTTCCCTCTCAATAAATGCGCGCATACGTCTGAGGTATCCGGCGAAAACGTTTGCAAGTTTACCGATTTCATCGGGTTCAAATCCTTTGTCAATGTCCAGTATGTTATCTTCAGGGCTGGCCTTGCCGACACGCAAGCCAAGCTCTGCAATGGGTGCGACGACCCTGCCAGCCAGCCACCAGCCTATCCAGGCGGAAAGCAATGTCATAATCAGTGCACCAGTGACCAGATAAGTCAGGAATGTCGACTCACGTTCGCGTTGCCTCATTTCGTTGAACATCATTACATAACGTTCATCTGATTTATCGATAACCGCGACTCGATACGGAATGCTGTCGAGTGCTAGTTGATATTTCCCTGGGGTCAGTTCAAGCAAAGCGGGTGGAATATCCGGATTATTCTGATCGGGGTGGAATAGATATCCGCGGATACTGATGGTGGCGGGAGGGTGCGAATTCGGGTTGCGTGCGCGTCTTGAAATATAGTCTTCAATTTCAGCGCGCAATGTTTCATCGATCAGCCTGTCACTGAGGTTATGTGCCGTAAAAGAAAGCCCCAATGACAATATCAGGCTGATCATGGCGCCAAAAAAAGCGAAGGTGATGGCCAGCCGAAACCTGAAGCTATGATGTATGCTATACATTGCTGATTTGGTAACCGATGCCACGAAGTGTTTTGAGCAATGGTTTGTCCGAATTTTTATCGATTGCGTTTCGTAATATATACAGATGCGCGCGCAAGGCATCACTGTCAGGCGGAGAGTCTCCCCAGATAGCTTTTTCGATTTCCTCTCGGGGTAATACCCGTGGAGATTGCCGCATCAAAATTTCCAGCAATTTTAAGGGGACGGGAGGGAGTTCTATGCCGCGCTCTCCGCGCATGACCCTAAAAGTAAGGGTGTCGAAAATTAAATCTCCTACCTGTAACTTTGAGCCGGATTCATGCGCAATCGAGCGTCGTACCAAGGCCTGCAAACGCGCGTCAACTTCACGCAGCGAAAAGGGTTTGACCACATAATCATCCGCGCCCGCTTCCAGACCGGCAATTTTGTCATCCAGTGAATCGCGCGCGGTCAGCATTAAGATGGGGGTGAGTTTGCCGGCTTCACGCAAACGTTTGCACAACGTGAGCCCGTCCATACCCGGCAACATGACATCCAGAATCAGCACGTCGTATTGGTTGGCGGCGGCGAAATGCAGGCCGGAGATGCCATCGGCAGCAAGGTCCATCGCGTGTCCCTTGGCTTCAAAATAATCGAACAGATTCGTTGCAAGATCACGGTTATCTTCAATCAGAAGAATATTCATCGTCTTGTGCTGAAATTTCCAGTAAGTAGAGTTGTGTAAACAGGGGAACAGTTTACCACTTAGGGCTGTATCAGGCAGATTTCAAAATGGCCATTATCCAAAAATCGACAGGTTTACCATTAATTATTTTTGTGCATTCACCGTCTGCATGGAATCCGGCTTGTTTGTACAGGCGGATCGCGCGCGGATTATTTTTTCTGACGACCAGATGAATGCGTAATATGCCTGGCTGCATAAAGCCAGTAGTCAGGGTGAAGCCCGTAAATAATTTGCCTATCCCCGTTCCCAGTTTATCCGCGCGGACAGCTATGCGGAACTCTGCCGCGGCGTGACCGGTTTTGGCAAGCAGGGTAAACGCAACAATCTCATTATCCTGTTCTGCTATGTAGATGGTGGTTTCTGTTGCTACATGAAACTCGTCCAGCCAGCCGTTGTTGCGCAACGCATAATCCAGTTCGGAAAATTCCCGTGGATAGGTCGGCCATTGTTGAATGGCGGTCTGATCGGACGGTTTGAATTTGCGATAGCGAATTTCCGTCATGATCTAACCTTTACGCGGCTATTTTCACCGCTGCATTGCGTGCCCGCAGATTGGATTTGTAAATCCCGTCCCGTTCGGCAACAGCCTTGTCGCTTATCACCTGTAACCATTCATTGGTACTCATCACCGCCGCAAATCGCGCCTGCATCACGACACAGAATGTCCGGTGTATTTCCTCTCCCGTGGCGGAGCCGGCTTTGTTGATATAGGACAAGGAGCCCGAAGCATCAGACAAGTATTCCACCGCAAGCCCGCTGTGGAAAGCATGCTTGATCGTGGAGTCCACGCAGTTGTGAGTCATGTAGCCGGTAACTGCCAGCGTGTCTATTTTGTTTTCTGCCAGCCATGAGGCTAGATCGGTACCGGCAAAGGCGCTGGGCAGTTTCTTTTCAATATAATGTTGCCACTGGCGGGATTGCACGACCTCATGCAAAGCCCACGCATGCGTTCCCGCCGCAAATATCGGCGAATCGGCCGGTGCATACTGTTGCACCACAATGATGGGGATGTCTGATGTCCTGGCGGCATCCATCGCCGTGCCAATGTTGGCAAGGGACTGCCTGATATCCGGATATTCGATCATCAGGTTGCCGGATTCATATTCATTTTGTACATCAATCACGATTAGAGCGCGGCGGTTTTTCGTTGTCATGGTGTTCTCCTGGGGTTAGTGACGGTTGCATTATGAAAGCTTGAGGTGTTGTATAATAGTGGCCTGTAAGACATCTATCGATAAGATCGGGCCATTGTTAGAGGGGGGTAATGTGCGCGCCAATACAGTTGCGATCATAGCTTTTGAAGGCATTAGCCCGTTTCATTTGTCCGTGCCCTGTGCGATTTTTGGCGAGGACCGCACCGGTACGGATATGCCAAAATTTGAGCTGCGGGTATGTTCAGCCGAGCAAGACAGATTAAATACTTCTGCCGGTTTTTCGCTGGAGACGCGTTATGGCCTGAAGGATATTGCCAGGGCGGCGATCATCATTGTGCCCAGCTGGCGAGATACCAGTGAGATACCCCCCAAAGCTTTGCTGGATGCCCTTCGTCGCGCGCATAAACGAGGCGCACTGATTGTCGGCCTGTGTCTGGGTTCATATGTATTGGCGGCGGCAGGCTTGCTTGATGGGCTTGCCGCAACCACCCACTGGCATTGGGCGAATGATCTTGCCACCCGTTATCCCGCTATTAGCGTGAATCCCAATGTACTGTATGTGGACGAAGGCAACATTATTACCTCGGCTGGCACCGCTGCCGCGATTGATTGCTGCCTGCATATTTTGCGACGTCAGTATGGTGCTGAAGTGGCAAACCATGTGGCACGACGCATGGTAGTTTCCCCACACCGACAAGGTGGCCAGGCACAGTATATTTCACAACCGGTGCGTGATGTATCAACGGTCGACCGCTTTGCAGACGTTCTGGACTGGATTAGCGGCCATCTGGACAAACCACACAGTCTGGATGCTTTGGCTAACCGTGCTTTGATGACGCGCAGAACTTTTACCAGACGCTTTAAACAAGTGATGGGGGTTACGTTGGGCGAGTGGATGCTGAGTCAGCGGCTGGGTCTGGCTCAGCAACTGCTTGAAACAACCCGCTATGGGATTGAAACAGTCGCAGTTAAGGCGGGTTTTGGTTCAGCTGTTTCATTACGCCAGCATTTCAATCTGGCGTTTAAAACCTCGCCGTCTAACTATCGGCGGGCGTTTCGAAACGATATTTGAGGAGCTAAAATAATTTGGCACTTGCCGTAATAATACGTACTATCTTTCATTCATACAGGATGCAGTGTGGGTATAAATGAAAATTAGCAGACGTGATTTTATTGCCGGGGGGTTGGTTGCAACCGGGATGGCGGGATTTGCCGGCTATGCCGGCTTATTTTCACAAAAGGCTATTGCAGGTGAAATACAGGGCGCGTCTGCTGCGATAGGACATCAATTACGCGAGGGTAAATTTCCGCAGCCTGTACGCACCCTGAAAAAAGAGGTGGTGATCGTCGGCGGTGGCATTGCAGGTTTGTCTGCCGGTTACACGATGGCCAAGGCAGGCAAAACAGATTTCATGCTGCTTGAGCTTGAAGCGCAAACAGGTGGTAATTCCTGCAGCGGCAAGAATGAAGTGTCCGCGTATCCGTGGGGCGCACACTATGTGCCCTTGTTGACACAGGAAGCCACGGTGGCGAAGAAACTGTTTGAAGACTTCGGCATTATTAAAGGTTATAACAAAAACAGCTTGCCCATCTACGATGAGTATTTTCTTTGCGCAGATCCGCATGAAAGGCTGTTTATGCGAGGACGCTGGCAGGATGGGCTGGTGCCGAATACGGGTATCGGTGTAAAAGTAGAGGAAGAATATAAACGCTTCTTCGGGCTGCTTGAAGGATATAAAAAACTGACAGGTAGGGATGGTAAAAAGGCATTTGCGATTCCGCTGGATAAAAGTTCACAAGACGCTGAACTGCTGGCGCTTGATAAGCTTAACATGCGGGACTGGATGCAGCGGCAGGGTTTCGTATCGAACGAGTTGCGCTGGTATGTGAACTATTGTTGCCGCGATGATTTTGGTACAACACTTGAGGAGACTTCGGCATGGGCGGGTATACACTATTTTTCCTCGCGTAGCGGAATGGCCGCCAATGCGTCGGCAGCAGACGTTATTACCTGGCCACAGGGAAATGGCTGGCTGGCAGGCAAACTGGCCGAGCCGATTAAAAATAATATACAAACTGCGGCACTGGTTTATCGGGTGACTGAACACAGTAAGGGGGCAGTGGTTGAATATCTGGATCAGCTCAGTGGTGACACGGTGCGTATAGAGGCAAAAGCGGTGGTGATGGCGGTACCGCGTTTTGTGGCCGCGCGATTAATACAGTCTTCTCGACATGCCATAAACGCGGATGAGTTTTCTTATGCACCCTGGGTGGTTGCCAATATTACTGTGAATCGCCTCCCCGGTGGCAAGGGCGCACCGCTTTCGTGGGATAACGTGTCCTATCACGGTGACAAGCTGGGATATGTGAATGCGACACATCAAATTCCGCAAATGCATCCTACTCAGACCGTATTGACCTGGTATTGGCCGTTGAGTCATTTGCCCCCGGTTGCAGCCAGAAAAGAAGCATTGAATCGTACTTACATGGAGTGGCAAAAAATATTCCTGGATGAATTGTTCTCATTACACCCCGAGCTTGAGGGTCAGGTTCAACGCGTGGATGTGTGGCTGTGGGGGCATGCCATGGTGCGGCCAACACCGGGATTTGTCTGGGGCAAGCACAGGCGCCAGGCGTTACAACAGATGCCGCCCATATTTATGGCACATTCGGATATGAGTGGTATGTCGATATTCGAGGAAGCCTGTACCCATGGAGTGCAGGCTGCCGAGAATGTAATAAAATTCATAAAAGTATGAATTCCACCAAGCCTCCAGCATTGTCACAACCCTGGATATATTCTTCCAGGGTTGATTTGCTATTTATCGTCGGCCCTGCATTTCTGATTACCGGATTAGTCATTTTATTTCGTGGACAGCTGGCTTCAATCAGCCATGTTCCGCCCTGGCTTTGGCTGTTGCTGGTAGTCGGGGTTGATGTCACACACGTATACAGCACGCTTTTCCGCACTTACTTTGACAAAGTGGAGATGCAAAAACGACAGTCGCTTTATTTGCTTACGCCGTTGATAGCCTGGGTAGTTGGTTGCCTGTTATATAGCATGGGCAGCATGATATTCTGGCGCACATTGGCCTATCTTGCCGTATTTCATTTCGTGCGGCAGCAATATGGTTTTATGATGATCTATGCCAGAAAGGAAGAGCAACGCTACAAGTGGATTGATAAGTTGGCCATTTATACCTCAACAATCTATCCGTTGATTTACTGGCATGCGCATGAAAGAAATTTCGACTGGTTTATTGATGGCGATTTTTTTAAGATTGAACCGGCGGCTATCGAACAATTTGCGCTGGGTCTTTATATTGCAATAATGTTAGGCTATGTTATCAAGGAAGGTCGCGTATGGCTGATGACGCGCCGGCTTAACGTACCGCGCAATCTGCTGCTGTCGGGTACTGCTTTGTCATGGCTGGTTGGGATTGTTATTTTTAATAATGATATCGCCTTTACGGCCATCAATGTGATTTCGCATGGCATACCCTATTTGGCATTGATGTGGATCTACGGGCATAATCAGGTTCAATTGCAGGGCGGTCAACCCAGTTTTCAATTCCGCTGGATCGCAAAACTATTTCAACGCAGGTGGTTGCCGGTATATTTCGCCGTGTTATTCGGCTGGGCCTATGTTGAAGAAAGCGTGTGGGATAGTATGGTGTGGCACGATCATGGCTCGGTCTTGTTTATTGCCGATCACATATCGGTAATAAATGCCGAGCAAACACTGGTTTGGCTGGTCCCCCTGCTTGCCATGCCGCAAATTACGCATTATGTGCTCGATGCGTTTATCTGGCGCATGCAGCAGGCCAACACAAACTGGAAAGAAATACTTTTTCTAAATGCAAAGTAATCAATGAATACTCCATTCGCACCCGGCATGCACTTGCTGATCGATTTGTGGGGAGCCAGCCATCTGGATGAAATCGATTATGTTGAGCGTGCACTGAAACAGGCAGCAACGGCCTGCGGTGCCACAATTTTGTCCGTCCATCTGCATTCTTTCGGTAAAAATTCTGGTGTGACGGGTGTGGCAATATTGGCTGAATCGCACATCAGTATCCACACCTGGCCTGAAATTGATTATGTCGCCCTCGATGTTTTTTTATGCGGAAATAGTGACCCTCACAGGGCAGTGCCAGTGCTGCATGAATTTTTTAAACCTAAAAAGATGAAAGTTACCGAGGCCGCAAGGGGTAAAGAAATACAGATTATTTAATTTACATAGTTCCGGTGATGGGGTGGCGTTATGCTGAAACAATATTCAAACGGATTATTATTTTTTATTTTCACAATTGTGATATTAATCTTCAGTGGCTGCAAGGGTGTTACCGTCCCCAAGCCGCAGTCTGTTTTTGTCCCCGAGAAAGTGGTCAGCAGAAGCCCGGCTGCGACACAAACCCAGAAGGCGGTAATCGGTAATCAACTGGGCGGAGCCAGGCAGGGCGTTACACTGGGGTTGAAAAACAGTGTCAGTACAATTTCGGGACTGGTTGGTACGGCAGGCTCTGCGGATGGCGGAGATACTGTAGCGGCGTTTGATGCCCCAAAAGGAATTGCCACCGACGGTGTCAGCCTTTTCCTGGCGGATTCAAATAATCATACGATACGAAAAATAGATATAGCCACGGGAATGGTATCCACGCTGGCCGGTACGGCGGGGAAAAAAGGCGGTCACGACGGCATAGGATCAGCTGCACGATTTAATCGCCCTTTTGGTATGACAACGGATGGGAAAAATCTGTATGTAACGGATTCGAACAATCATACCGTACGCCAGATCGACATCGACACTGGTGCAGTGATAACGCTGGCCGGCAAAGTGGGCGAGGTGGGTTATGTTGATGGTAAAGGAAAGCGGGCGCGGTTTTTTATTCCTGAGGGCATCACGGTTTATGGCAGCAATCTGTACGTTTCAGATACACACAATCACTCCATTCGTAAAATCTCCCTGAATAATCACACCGTCTCCACCATTGCCGGTTTATCAGGCGCACCGGGATTTTTTGACGATATCGGTAGCAAAGCGCGGTTTGCCTACCCCAAGGGAATTACTACCGATGGGCATTTTTTGTATGTGGCGGATTTTGGCAATAGTCAGGTCAGAAAAATTGCGATCAAGGGTGCTGAAGTACATACGCTCTCGGGGACGGTTGTGAATGATGCCAAAGCTGAAGAGCAAACAGAAGTAGCGCGTTTTAATTATCCATCGGGTATCACAACGGATGGACGTAATCTATACGTGGCGGATACCGTTAATCGATCAATACGTAAAATTGTGATATCCAGCGGTGCAGTGGCGGCGGTCGCTGGGGCCGAGGATAAAGAAGACAGTATTGACGGTGTCGGTACGGATGCGCATTTTAAGGATCCCGTGGGTATCACCACGGATGGCTATTCGCTGTTTGTAACGGATTCCACTGATCACATTATCAGAAAAATTCGATAAAGCAATTCAGGTCGGTCTCGTCAATTTTGCAGTGTGAGTGTAATTTCTGTTGTGCGGCCTTATTTATACGTAAGGGATTAAACAGATAAATGAAGGTATTTTGTATCCTTATTCGTTACATTGAATGATTAATAGTGAATGCTAAGATAGTTGCGGGAAATTATTAAATCGGCAGTCAACGATTTGTTATATGCCTGGATATGAAATTGGCTTTGCAATACTAAATAGGATTGAAAACTAAAAAATGAATAATGCCATCCTTATTATCAAAAAGCTTGTTTTGGCAGCGTGTGTGATGGCCCTTGCCGCCTGCGCGCTTGAACCACTTCAGTCTGATCGTGGTGAGATAATCATGGGTGCGCCTGATTGGGTGAATAAAGGCAGCTATTTTACGACTAACCGGGATGGAAACATGTTTTATGGTGTTGGCTCAGCCAACCCCCAGGGCGACCTGGCCTTGCAAAAGTCTATTGCCGATGACAGGGCAAATGCAGAAGTTGTGCGGGTGCTGGTTACCTTTCTCGATGCGGTAACTTATGAGTTTCTTTCCGCTTCCAGATATGAAGATAGCAGTGCGCGTGAGGATGCGAATTATCGGCGTATAGAAGCCAACGCTTCAAGGCTGGTTAAACAAAGCATTACCTCACAAATTGATGATGCGATTGCTCGCCAGTTTAAGGTGGGGGTGTCAACCCAGTTCAAGGAAGATGTAACGAATAACGTAACAGATGCGTCTGCACGAGATATAAAAGAGTCGATATCTTTTCAGATAGATTTTTTACGGCATGTTGAAGATGTAATTACCAAGCAACTGAAAGAAGCGGCTTCACGTCAAATGAAGAGTACTGCTCAGGCCCATTTAGCCAATGCGCGTAATATCGGTAACTGGCGCGATCCCCGTACCAATGCGATCTGGAGTATTTCCGAATTAAATCTGAAAAATGTTAAAAAGACAATGTCTGGCGTCAATGATATCAATGTCGAGCTAAAACAGTATTTTGACATCAATGCCGAAAACACCTTTGAGCGAATTATCAGGGAGCGAAATAATTTGAATCCATTTTCGTTCAAATAGTAAAGTCAATAAATTAAGGTCAGTATTAGCAAATTTCGTTGTGATCAATTTCATATACACTGCATATCAGATAGCTTGTCAGTGTATGCCAGTAGCCCAATCGGTCGTAATCCCCTGAACTAAACACAAAAATTTGTATCATAAACGATACAAAATTGCTGTGTCCCTGGTATTGCAACAATGCTGGAAGTATCGGCTAGATAATGGTAGCAGGCCGTATTTCGATTGATCCCGGCATTTGTAACAGGTGTAGAATACTATTGTAGACACATTTAAATTAACATATGATCAACCGGTAGGGTTCGTCACGCTTGATTAAATTCATGTATTATATAACTGGATTATTAAATTGGAGAGAGCAATGAAAAATATGAATGCAGTAGTGAAGCTTTTGGTTTTGCCAGTATTGTTTGCTGTATTTACGGGTTGTTCCAGCGAGCCAACGCAGGTTGAAAGTAACCTGGGTATCAAGGGTGCGCCAGACTGGGTAAATAAAGGCAGCAATATCCTGAGCACAAAAGATGGCCGCCTGTTTCATGGTGTGGGTTCTGCTTCTCAAATGGGCGACATGGCGCTGCAAAAAGGTACGGCAGACGACAGGGCAAGAGCTGAAGTGGCACGCGTGTTCTCATCCTTTATGGATGTCGTTTCAAATGACTATATGGCCTCGGCAAAAACGGGCGATACCGGTGCGAACGAGGAGTCAGTGACGCGCCAGATTAAAAACACGACAAGAGTGAACCTGGCCGGTGCGCGCATAATTGGCAGCTGGCGTGATCCCAAGTCAAACACAATTTGGTCTATTGCCGAGCTGGATATGACGCACGTTAAAACCACCATGGCCGGTGTAACAGATATGAATGTTGACTTAAAGCGATACATTGAGACATCAGCCGACAATATTTTTGATCGCATGGGTGCGAAGGAGAAAAAATAATGCGTTTCCCATCACTATTAAATAGCAAGGCGGCATTATTAGTGTTGTCTTTATCGCTGGGCGCGTGTTCAACATCCGTAACCCGTATGGATACTGGCGAGGTGAAGGATCTGAGCGGTGCCTGGAACGATACCGATTCACAGATGGTTGCAGCTGAAATGATGCAGGATGTATTGAGCCGTGATTGGCTGGTTGAATACAAGAGCGAAAAGAAGCGCAAGCCTGCGGTTATCGTTGGCGAAGTTCGTAACCTGAGTCATGAGCATATCGCCGTCAGCCCATTTGTGCAGGAATTGCAGCGCAACTTGATCAATTCTGGCAAGGTGAAATTTGTGGCCTCTGCAACCGAGCGCGAAGAAGTTCGTGGGGAGCGTACTGATCAGGATATCAACGCCACTGAAGAAACACGCAAAGCCATGGGCAAGGAAAAAGGCGCAGATTTTATGCTTAAGGGCACAATCAACACTATTATTGATGCCAATGGCAGTGATCAAGTGCGTTACTATCAAGTTAACTTGACCCTGATTAGCCTGGTTGATAATGAAATCGTATGGAATGGCGAAAAGAAAATAAAGAAATTTGTGGCCCGCAGTAATTTGCGCTTCTAAATATTGGTCGCAATGTATCTTTAGCAGGTAAATACACGGCATGAAATGGCCGTGTATTTATTTATGGTTGTCAGTTGTAAGCTGTTACTTTGTACTGTTTGTGAAATTAAAAGAATGAATTATGGGGGCGGTATTGTTATTGCGCATAAAAACAATTTTCAAGCCCGCCGAGGTAGTGAGTAAGTGCCAGCCGGTCTTGTTACTGGCGCTTCCGTTGGTGTTGGGTTTGGGTGGATGTGCAACCTATAGCGGTTCATTTGCTGTTATTGAGCACAAACTTGCCGCGCAAAAATATGACGAAGCATTAAAAGATCTTGAGAAGGACGCAGATTCAAAAACGGATCGGGTGTTGTATCTGCTAAACAAGGGTATGGTGTTGCGTATGAAGCGGGATTTCACAGCTTCCAATGTCGCATTTGAAGCTGCGAAGACAGAGATAGACCGTTTATATGCGTCCAGTGTTTCAGAAAACACCTTGTCGGTTATAGTAAACGATTCGACTGTCAGCTATTCCGGCGACAACTATGAACGTGTCCTGTTGCATATGTATATGGCACTCAATTACCTGGAATTGGGCGATCCGGATTCAGCCCGGGTCGAAGCATTGCAAGTAGATGTGTTGCTGCGAAGTTTTGCCGAAAAAAGTTCCAGCAACAAGATTGCAGAAGATGCATTTATGTTGTATCTGGCCGGGTTGATTTACGAGGATGAGGGTGAATTTAGCGACGCGATGATCTCATATCGCAACGCTTATAATGTTTACAAAAAATACCTGGGCAATTATGGTTTGCCAATGCCGGCTTTATTAAAGGCAGACTTGATGCGTTTGGCTAAACGGCAGGGCCTGACGGACGAACTGGATAAATATAAAAAGGAATTTGGGGTTGATTCCCCTGCCATCTCTACGGTACCTGCAGACCTGGGTGAGTTGGTATTTGTGCTGAACAATGGATTGGCGCCAATCAAACGTGAAAAATCGATAAACTCGTTTGATCCGAAAAGTGGCGCTATGGTGAGGATAGCGCTGCCGGAGTATGAGTCGCGCAGTAGCAGGGTTGTCTCTGCGCGAATTATTGTAAACGACAAGCAAGTCACTACCGAGTTAATGGAAAATATCGATGCAATAGCAAGAAAGTCCCTTGAAGATCACATGCCGGCAATTATGGCCCGGTCTGTTGCACGTGCCGTAATCAAAACGGCGGCAAACAGAAAAGCACGGGATGCAGCGCTGAATAATAAAAATAACGATAATGCCATGGCGGGTATGTTGGGCGCCCTGGCATTACAGGTAGCAACAGTTGTAACCGAGAGAGCGGATACACGGAGCTGGCTAACCTTGCCCTCCAGTATCCAGCTGGGACGTATGTCCTTGCCACCGGGAAGCTATAACGTTAAGGTCGAGTTATTGGATGTGAATAAGCAAATTGTAGCAACACAGGATTATCCCGGCGTAGCGGTAAAAAAATCGCGCATGACATTTTTAAGCGAGCATTGGATGCCAAATCAAAACTCAGTTAACAGGAGATAAGTATGAAACTATCATTATCGATAATATTTGCCGCAGCCTTTTTATCTTTGGGAGGCTGTGCCACCAAACATCCTAATCAGCCAGTCTGGATTAATGGAGACAGTGACAAATACAAGAGTTCACAATATTTGATTGGTCGCGGTCAGTCGGCAAATACAGAAGATGCGAAAGACCGTGCACGTGCGGATTTATCCAAAATTTTCCAGGTTGCCATTGCTGCAGACAGTGACGATACGCAAAACTTCAAGAGCGATTCGACTATTGCAGGCGGCGCAGGTCAATATACCAGTGAAACATCGCGTCGCATCTCAACCCGTACAGACCAGATTATCCGCGGTATACAGATTGCTGAAATTTTCCAGGATCCGGTAAGTAAAACCCAGCATGTACTGGCTGTATTGCCACGCTTGCAGGCTGCCGCAAGTTTAAGACAACAGATCAATCAGCTGGATGACGCAACTCAGGCCAGTGTTGACCAATCAAAAAACAACACTGACTTGTTTGTTAAAATTGCAGCAGCAAGCAAAGCCATCGACTCTCAAATGGAACGTGAAGGCTTGCAAAAGGCCTTGCAGGTGGTTGATATTACCGGACGTGGCCTGGAGTCGAAATATAATAGTGCACGCTTGAAAGTCGATATGGATGCCCTGCTAAAGCGGGTTCGAATCGCAGTCAAGGTACTGGATGGTTCTGCAGCCGGGTTTGAAGAGGTAGTTGCCGGCGCTGTCTCCAAGGCGGGCTTCTTGATCGAAACGGGTGAAAAGCCGGAGTTTCTGCTCAAGGCAAGTTTAAGCCTTACCGACCTGGGTTTGAAGGATGGCTGGTACTGGCAACGGGGAAATCTGGAAATATCCTTGTCGGACGTTGTCACAGGCCGTGTTCGTGGTACACAACGCTGGCCTATCAAGAGCAATGCAACAGATAAAGAAACGGCACTCAGACGTGCTCTGGATGAAGCCGATACGGTGCTGAAAAAAGAGTTGGGTAAAGCAATCGTCGGCATGGCAATCAGCCAATAGTTCTTAACTCAAGTCATAGTAAAGGCGCCGCGAGGCGCCTTTTTGGTTTTACCACTTGTTGTGCTTACCTTACCTGGGGAGAGTTAGTAATGGAGTTTGAACTATTTTCTTCTGTATCCAGCGCAATAACTGATCAAGAATTAGGAGAGCTACTCACACAAGTCTATGTAATGGGTGGATACACCAATCCTGAAGAGGCGGTTACGCTTTTCGCCCCCAGTAGTGTCAGAAAGCGTGGCGTGCTGATCGGTGCGCGTGAGAAACAAAAAGGAATTCTGGCCGGACTAGTTATTGTGGTACCACCCGGGTCACCGGCACGGAAACTGGCGCAAAAAAATGAAGTAGAAATTCATCTGCTGGGAGTCAAGCCAGCATATCAACAACAGGGTCTGGGGCGTAGGCTAGTTGAAGCCGCTATTGAAAATGCAAAGCACAGTGGCTATACAAAACTAATTTTATGGACGCAATCTACCATGACGGCGGCGCAAAAGATCTATTCGGGATTGGGTTTTATCCAGTTTGATGTTTTTGAAAAAAATGGACGAACGTTTAAAGTCTATGAAAAATATCTTTGAGCTGGCAACCGGCGTAATTAAACACCACCAAAATTAACGTTGATATTTTTTCACTATTTCCTTTGCACACTTGATGCCGCTGGCAACAGCACCTTCCAGAGTAGCCGGATAGTCACCTGCGGTGTAATCGCCAGCAAGCAACAGGTTGGGAATGAGGGTCAGGTGAGACGGCCTTAAAAGGTTAGCTTCACAGGAGAAGGTGGCACGTTTTTCGGCAATGACCTGATGCCACAGGGGCGCTTCTGAAATACCCAAATGCAAATTGAGTTCTTCTATCACCTTAAGCGCAAGATCTTCCTGTGATAAATCCTGGTGTATCCCTTCCGCGCTAATGACTACCGCGATCAAGCCGTGTTGTGAGGCAATCTGACCGCGGTCGAACAGCCACTGGCTGATGCAGCGATCGAGGCCAAGCATAGGCTGAGGCAGGCGCACAGAGGCTGGGTATTGCAGATATACGGTGTAGATTGGTTGGAAAGACAGGGCTTCAATTTGCTCGGCCAGCTTATCCAGCAAGGGCATTTGCCTGAGCAGGCGCGCTGCATTGCCTGGGGTGGCCGCACAGATCACGTGATCAACGGAATAAGTACCCTGAGAAGTGGTTAATTCAAATGCATGGCCAACACGGTTGATGGCCTCAACACTATGTGACAGAAGTACCTGTCCGCCATGATTGTTAACGTATTTGGCCGCACGTTCTGGAAACAATGCAGAGAAATCAATCCGTGGCAGCAGCATGTCGCTATCGGCTCGC
>JANXWX010000092.1 GCA_025350915.1 Nitrosomonadales bacterium | reverse complement strand
GCCAGGCGTCATCCAGCTCGGCCAGTACCAGCAGGGTCGCGCTGAAGGGGCTGGAGATTGCCTCGCTGCCTTCAAAGGAGATGGCGTCATACTTTTGTCCGGCGATGGCGAAATGCAGGTGGGCGGAATGGGCGGCGAGGGACGTGAAGGCACTGAGGGCGTCGTCGGTGTTGGCGGGAATAGGGGGAGTTGGCAGATCCATGTTGCTCCTTTGATGAGGCACGACTGATTAGGCTACTCAAATTGAGGCGGTATTACGCCAGTCGTAAATTACTGGTTACAATTCGCAGCAATATAGCATAGGGGGAATCATACAGAGGGGCTTATAAAGAGCTATATACTTTGTGTGAAACGGTCTAGATAACTGGGTCGATTAGGTATGGAATGAGCAAATAAGCTGCTATAACATCTGTAAGCGGTAGGTGGAGAATAGCGGCTTGGCCGGTTTTTAACAAAATTTATAGAAAAAGTGCTGGATAATTGATGCTTCTCGATGCGCTTATGGTTCGCGTGCAGCAATAGCAACAAGCGTTATGATCAGACGTTTGCTATCAGTAAAACATTTACTACCAACTCTAAATACAGCGCTCGCTTATTTCAATCATTCTGCTGATACAAGTGACTCTCAACTATTTTTCCTCAGTATTGTTTTGCACCGGACGCTCTATGGCGGGCGCGACGATAATGACCGACACACGTCGATTGCGGGTGCGTCCTTCCGGTGTGTCATTACTGCTGATCGGATGATACGAGGCCAAACCTACTGCGCGCAGCCGTTCGGCGGCAACGCCCTGATCGATAAATAATCTCACGACACTGCTGGCTCGCGCGGCGGATAATTCCCAATTGGATGGGAATTGCGGGGTAAAGATGGGGACATCATCGGTGTGACCTTCAACTTCAATCGCTTCTGTGCCCGACTCAAGCACCTTGGCAACAGCGGCCAAAGTACGTGCTGCATTTTTTTGCAAGGTTGCTTCACCCGGGTCAAACAAGGCACTCGCATTGATATCAAGCACCACGCCACGGGGGGTTTGCGTTACATTTACCATGTCGCTTTTTACCAGCGGTGCCATCACCTCATTGAGGTTCTTGACCATCGCCTGCATCGCTTCATTTTGCTTGCGCTGCTGTTCGGCCAGCCGGGCATTCCTTCTGCCTACCAGCGATTTTAATAATAATTCCTGTTCGTTTTTTACGCCGTTTTTCCCCGGATCATCTCCCGCTGGCTTGCTCAGTGATGCGGAACCGAATGCAAAAATCAGAGAATTACCAAAGACTTTATATTTCCCCTCATCTACTTTTGACAAGGCATACAGCACGACAAATAATGCAAACAACAGTGTAATAAAATCCGCGTAGGAAATTAACCAGCGTTCGTGATTTTCTTCATCTTGTCTTCTTGAGCGGCGCGCCATGGTTTAGCAAAGGTAGCCCTGTAATTTATTTTCCAGATAGAGCGAGTTTTCGCCATTGGCGATCATCACAACCCCGTCTATATACATTTCTTTCAGATTGACCTGTTGCAGGATGATATTTTTCAGCTTGCCGGCTATCGGCAAAAAAACCAGATTGGCCAGTCCCACACCATAAAGGGTGGAGATAAACGCAATGGCAATTCCCGCACCCAGTTTTGAGGGTTCATTCAGGCTCTGCATCACATGCACCAAGCCCAGCACCGCACCCATGATGCCAATGGTGGGTGAATAGCCTGCGGCCGATTCCCATATCCGTGCCGATTGAAAATGATGTTGTTCATAGGTTTTCAAATCTATTTCCAGCACATTACGGATTTTTTCAGCGGGAATATTATCCACCAGCAATTGCAACCCTTTGCGTATAAACGGATCACTCATCTCGTCGATCTGGTCTTCCAGTTGCAGCACACCGTTACGGCGCACGATGTTATTCCAGGCACTCAGTTGGTAGATTAATTTTTGCTGCGACAGGTGCGGCGTTGCAAATGCCCAACGCGCCATTTTGAAGCCTTTGCCAAATATTTTAGCCGGGCTCTGCAACATGACCGCACCCAGCGTGCCGCCCAGTACGATCAGTAATGACGCACCCTGCAACAGGACGATAACACTGCCGCCTTCAAGCAACGACCCACCAATAATTCCGGAAAAAGCTAACAACAGACCCAATATGCTCAGCCTGTCCATCAGTGATCCTCCAGCATGGCACGCAATCTTGCCACCGCCTGGCTGTGCAACTGGCAAACGCGAGATTCACCCACACCCAGCACCGCACCAATCTCGCGCAGGTTCATATCCTGCTCATAGTGCATACCCATCAGCATGCGTTCGCGCTCCGGCAAATTTTCGATACCCTGAATCAGCGCGGCACGGAAGCGTTCGTCCTTCAGCATCTCCAGCGGGTTGGATTTACCGTCCGTTTCAAACCGCTCAAAGAAATCTTCCTCTCCGGTGTTATGGAAATCTTCGTAGTACATGAGTTGCGCGCCATGCGATTCCTGCAGCAATTGCTGGTACTCGGGCAACGTAATGCCAAGCTCCCTGGCAATTTCAGATTCTGCGGGCGATTTTCCCAATCGCTGTTGTGCACGATTGATCGCGCCTTCTATCTTGCGCATGTCGCTGCGCATGCTGCGCGGCAACCAGTCTGCGCTGCGCAACTCGTCCAGCATGGCGCCGCGTATACGCTGCGATGCATAGGTTTCAAACTGGGCGCCGCGCAATTCATCGTAGCGGCTGGCAGCGTCCAGCAAGCCTATCATGCCTGCCTGGATCATATCGTCCACCTGCACACTGTTGGGCAGCTTCAACATCATGAAATGGGCAATGCGTTTTACCAAAGGCGCAAATTCCTTCAGGCATTGTTCTTTATCGCTGATTCCGGTCGCGGTATACATAATTTTCTGACGGTTAACGGACGGCATGTAAAATACTCTGCACCGGTTCCTGTTGCAACAGTCGGTGTATCAGTTGACTCATGGCATTACTGCCGTGTTTTTTTGCGGCCGGCAACAGCATCAATTGCTGTGCCAGCCCGATAAAGGCCCTGGCAGAATTTGAGCCGGAGGACATTTCCAGCAGCGGGCGATGCATTAGGCTTGCACGTTCAATATCCTGATCAAACGGAATATTACCCAGGTAGCGCAAACTTATTTTCATATGTTGTTGTGCCACCCGTGCCATATTTTCATACACCAGGCGTGCTTCCGATTCATTGCGTGCCTTGTTGACGACCAGATCAAAATCCATGCGGCCGCTTTGTGCAGACAATTGTTTGAGCAGGGTGTAACTCTCGGTAATGCCACCGGCGGTTGCGTTCAGTACCAGCAGCAGCGATTCATCAGCAGACAGGCTGGCGCAAACAGAATGCCCCTCGGGGGTGGCATCTACCAGCACCACATCCATTCCCATCGAGGCTGCAGACAAGCTCACCAGCAGCCGCTCGCGTTCTGCTTCGTTCAGCGTCGGCAACGCCTGCATTGCCCTGGCGAGCGGTAAAATTTTGATGCCGTTGGTGGCATTCAATAATATTTCCCGCACCGGTATCTCATCCCTGAGTGCGTTCAACAAATCAAGCCGAGGCTTGAGCGCCAGCGAATTGGCGACATTGTCGTGTGCCAGATTTTCATCCAGCACCAGCACTTTTTTGCCTGCTCGTGCCAATGCCGCGGCCAGATTGACGACCATACTGGTTGCACCCAGACCTTTGCGCGCGCCTATGACAGTAAGCACACGCAAAGACGGGCGTATCAACAGTTGCCGCAAACCTTCTGCCTGATCAAATTTATGTTCAGCTGGCATGTTCACCTCGGGCAGGTTTATTGGCCGATACGCCTGCCATCAGGGCGGGAATATCAAGCTCACTTGCTGCAAAGGCAGCGGGTTTATCGACAGATTCAAAAGTTCTGTGCAGCAAATAAGCCATATTTACCTCATGCAAGTCTTCCGGGACGCGCTGCCCGTTTGCGACATAGTGCAATGACAGTTTATGCCGCACCATGACATCCAGTACCGCACCCAATGTTACCGCTTCATCCAGCTTGGTCGCCACACAACCGATCACGCCCTGGCCGTGATATTTGCGCACGACTTCTTCGAGCGTATCACCGCTGCTTGTTGCATTAAGCAGTAACAGGCGCTGTACACCAGCCGCATTAAACATCTCATTCTGTTCTGCCAGCCGCTTGTCACGCTGCCCCATCCCCATCGTGTCGATCAGCACCAGCCGCTTGTGCTTGAGACCAGATAATGTAATTTTCAAATCGTTGGTATCGCGTGCCGAATGCACTGTCACACCGAGGATTTTTCCGTAGATACGCAATTGTTCAAAGGCACCGATACGATAGCTATCGGTTGTGATCAGCGCCACGCTATCCGCACCGTAACGCACCACCGCGCGCGCTGCCAGCTTGGCGGTTGTGGTTGTTTTACCGACGCCGGTTGGGCCGGTTAAGGCATAAATTCCACCGCGTGCGACAACATCGTCCGTCTGTGATGCAACTTGCAGGTTATGGGTTAATACCTGGTTGACCCAGGTCATGTCCGCATCAACCGGCATCTTGTCGAGAAACTGATGCGACAGCTCTGCACTGAAACCCGCGTTGACCAGATTGCGCAATAAACGCGTACGCTTGGGATCACGTTGCTGCTTGTCTGACCACGCCATGCACGCAAACTGCTCTTGCAGCATACTGCGCATCGACTTTATTTCTTTCATCATGTGCTGCTGTTCGGGTGACACCGGCAGGGGCATGGCGGGTTTGTTTGTTTCTGCGGGCAGGAGATTCGGATTTCTATTTATATTGCCGGCCACAGTTGCATAGTCAGGCCTGCTCACATTCCCTGCTGGTCTCAATGGCTGGCTTGCAGGAGGCCTTGTACTAAACACGGGTTGGCGGAAGTGGGTTGATCTTTTACCGGGCTCGACCCTGTCGTTGAGTTGCGGAATGCCGGCCAGTTTCGGGATGGGCAATTCCTCTTGCGGACTGGCTTTGGTGATATCTGCATAGTCTTCATCGCTCATGGCCATAATCTCTATGCCATCACCTACTTTGCGATTGGACAGAATGACCGCTTCATCGCCCAGTTCGTCCCTGACCATACGCAATGCGTCGCGTGTTGTAGCAGCGGTATATTTTTTGACATTCATGCTCTTTCTCCTGACATCAAACTTGCCGTCGCTTGATTGTGACATATTCGGATGTTGAGTAGCATTATCTACGTTTGCCCGTGTTTCAGTCCCGCAAATAAACAGGGATTATTCATGCTATTCAGAATCGAACCCTGCCTGGTTCCGGTGACTGGAGACTGCATTACACTGCAGTTCCCGCAAGATTACAATCCCGAGTGCGGCCTTATGCTCTGCCACCAACCACGGCGGTTACCCGCACGGTCTTAAAGCCAGGCACTTCGTCCTGTGACAAAACCTTCAGTTGCGGCAGTGTGCGTTTGAGGAAACGCGCCATCAAATCGCGTATTTGTCCCGGTACCAGTAGCACGGTTGGGAATCCCAGGTTTTCCTGTGTTTGCACCGCCGAACGTGCTTCGCGCAACAGTGTGTTGGCCAAACCCGGCTCGATGGCCTTGCCGCCACCGGCTTGCAACGCTTGTGCCAGCACATGCTCCAGCTCTTTATCCATACCGATTACCTGCAACTCCTGTGCCGCCGGATACAGCTGCTGCACGATAGCCGGACCCAGCGCCATGCGTACGAGTGAGGTCAGCTGTTGTGCATCCTGTGTCTGCGCGGCATGCTCGGTAAGGGTTTCAAGTATCGTGCGCATATCGCGTATATGCATGCCCTCTTCCAGCAGATTTTGCAGTATTTTTTGCACTATCGCCAGCGGCAGCAGTTTGGGTATCAAATCTTCGGCCAGCTTGGGCGCAACCTTGGCGAGATAGTCGAACAGCTGCTGCAACTCGGTACGGCCGAGTAATTCTGCACTGTGGGTCTGGATCAGATGACTGATATGCGTTGCCACAACAGTGCCGGCATCGACCACGGTATAGCCCATGTTTTGTGCCTGATCGCGCATCGCGGACTCTATCCACACTGCCGGCAAACCAAAGGCAGGATCACGCGTTACCGCACCCGGCAACTCTCCGCTGACATTACCCGGATTAATGGCCAGAAACAGATTGGGGAAGGCTTCGCCATTGCCGATCTCTGCGCCTTTGAGGGTTATGCGATACGCATTCGGACGCAGTTCGAGGTTATCGCGAATATGCACCGGTGGTGGCAGGAAGCCAACATCCTGGGTGAATTTTTTGCGTATGCCTTTTATGCGCCGCAACAGATCGCCATCCTGCTGCTTGTCGACCAGGGAGATCATGCGGTAACCCACTTCCAGCCCCAGCACATCCACTTGCGACACGTCTTCCCAGCTCGCTTCAGTTGGCTCAACCACCGGCATCGCGGTGAGATCAACCGGCACAATAACTTCTTCCGCTTTGGCTGCTTTTTTAATCAGGTAATAAGCGAGACCGCCCATAACGGCTGCCAGGAACAGGAAAGCAAAATGCGGCATGCCGGGTATCATGCCCATGGTGGCGATAATCACTGCGGCAAGAATAATAACCGGTGGCTGGTTAAACAGCTGCCTCACCAGTTGCTGCCCAATGTTGTGCTCACTTGCGACACGGCTCACGATCAGGCCGGCCGCGGTAGAAATTATTAACGCGGGTACTTGCGCGACCAAGCCGTCACCGATCGCCAACAAGGTGTAATTTTTTGCGGCCAAACTCAGATCCATATTGTGTTGCGCCACGCCAACAACGAATCCGCCTATCAGATTAATCACCAGAATAATAATACCGGCCACTGCGTCGCCGCGTACAAATTTGCTCGCGCCGTCCATCGCCCCGTAAAACTCGGCTTCCTGCGCCACTGCTGTACGGCGGGCACGTGCCACATCCTCACCGATCAAGCCGGCATTGAGGTCGGCATCAATCGCCATCTGTTTGCCCGGCATCGCGTCCAGGGTAAAGCGCGCACCCACTTCTGCAATACGCCCGGCACCTTTTGTGATGACCATGAAGTTAATCACCACCAGGATGACGAACACCACGATACCGACTGCGTAATTTCCGCCCACCAAAAAATGGCCGAAGGCTTCAATCACTTTACCCGCCGCATCTGCACCGGTATGGCCTTGCAGCAATACCACACGGGTTGAGGCCACATTCAACGACAGGCGCAACAGTGTGGTGATCAGCAGTACGGTGGGAAACACGGCAAACTCCAGCGGGTGGGTGGTATTCATGCTCACCAGCAGTACCATAATTGCCATCGCAATATTAAAAGTGAAGAGCATGTCCAGCACCATCGGCGGCAACGGTAATACCATCATCGCCAGGATCATAACGATCAATACCGGCCCGGCCAGATTGCGCAGGCCAACGTTTTTAATAAATTTTTGCAGCGCCAGTAGCATGTCCATTTTTTAATTCCTCAATCTTGTGTTCGTGTTGCCAATCGAAAAGATATAAATTCGCGTAGCGATTCGTTTACCCCCTCTCCCGCCAGCGGGAGAGGGATGGGGAGAGGGTATACGCTGCAATAAATCATGTTGACTCCCCAGCCAACTTCCCGTGTACCGGGATTGATGCATTGGCCGGATCAAGTTCAGCCGGTACGGGTAAGTCATCAGGTTTCTGTGGCTGGGTGCCGCCTTCTTTGCGGTAGCGGCGCAGTTGATAGATGTAAGCGAGCACTTCAGCCACTGCTGTATACAACGCTTCCGGTATTGATTCGCCAATTTCGGTATGTTTGTACAAGGCACGTGCCAAGGGTGGCGCTTCCAGGATGGGAACACCGTGTTCGGTGGCAATTTCACGTATACGCGCTGCGGTAAGTTCGGCACCTTTTGCCACAACGACAGGTGCACGCATGCCTGTTTCGCTATAACGCAACGCGACCGAGAAGTGAGTCGGGTTGGTTACCACCACATCGGCCGTTGGTATTTCTGCCATCATGCGGCGCTGGGCCATTTCGCGCTGCATCCTGCGGATACGACCTTTCACTTCGGGATTGCCTTCAGACTCCTTGCTTTCGCGACGCACTTCTTCCTTGGTCATCATCAGTTTCTTGTTGTGCTGGTATAACTGGAACGGCACGTCGATCGCGACAATCAGCAACATGCCACCCATGATGGTTACGAAGCAGCTCCACATTAAATATCCCAGCTGCGGAATTGCACCTTCCAGGGGTTGGGTCATCAACAACATAACCGCATCCTTGTTATGCCAGATTGCCCAGGCACCTATTCCTCCGACCACCAGTGCCTTGGCGATTGCCTTGATCAACTCAACCAGACTGTTGGCGGAGAACATGCGGCCGATGCCGGCAACAGGATTAAGTTTGGAGAATTTTGGTTGCAGTGGCTGCAGGGTAAACAACCAGCCGTTCAGCAGCATGGGTGAGAGCAGCGCGGCAAGCAGAAGAATAAACAGGAAGGGCGTCATGGCCAGCAAGGCATCAAATGACAGCGCATGCAAATGTGGCAACAGCTGCTCGGTGTCATAGGTCATGCGCTTGTCCAGGGTGAGGCCGTCGCGCAATACCTTAACCAGTTTCTGGGTGATGGCAGAGCCCATAAACCACAAGCCTGCGCCTCCGGCCATCAGCAGGACAAACGTTGTCAGCTCGCGGGAGCGTGCAACTTGCCCTTCCTCACGCGCCTTTTCCAGGCGCTGTAGCGAGGGTTGTTCCGTTTTTTCCAGATCGCTTTCTTCAGCCATGACAGTAAGACCCTATTGATGAGGGCCATTATCTGCAATCGGGATAAATTCAAGGCGGGAAATAAAGCGGTTTTTATTGCTTACTTCGTTCGTTCTACGGGTGATGCACCCTGGCCACGGGCCAAGGGTATGCCAAAAATACCCGCTTAAGCCTTACCCAAACCCGGGTATTCTGCACGGCACGCCACTGATTTAATCCTAAAAAAACAGTTGGCCACAGAGAACACAGAGTTCACAGAGGAGAAACAAAAGCTTGCAGCGGGAACGATATTTTCCATTTCGGTGAATACACGAAAGGCCGAGAAACCCTGTCACTCCCTGTGCTCCCTGTGAACTCTGTGGCTTGCATTTGCGGTTTTCAGGTTAATGCGAAACCCACTGCCTTGCCGATGCGGCTTAAAGCGGATCAGCCCTGTTCAGGCCAGTCTTTAAACGGAAAGGGTACTTCTTCCGAGGTGAAGGTAAGAAAATCAGCGATCTGCTGCAAGTAGAGTGCCAGGCAGCGGCCAAAGGAAACCAGTCGTGTATTTGGCTCGTCGTTTATCAAGTGCAACGCAAACTGGATGACCATGACGATAAACACAACGGTCCCGGTCACTTGAAATAACAAGATCATCAGCAGCATGAAAAATCCGCGTACCCATATTTTGCGTTTGTTTACCGTGGTATCAATATTGCCTGTCATGTTTAATTCTCCTGATGTTGAAATAGGTAACGATTAAAAATGATCGTTTGAGTTGATTAGACCCAGCACTTTTGGGAAACATCAATGTATGGCCTGGGAACAACTCAATCAGTGAGTTCTTACTGGAGGTTAACAGGGTAACATTTAAATTTTCACCAGCGCCACGACTTCATTCCCATTACCCAAATATTTTATCTGGTCAAAGCTCATCATTTTGCTCATGGAGATACCGCGGCCGTTAGGGTCAAATGCGCGTTCCGGTGACATTTCCATGTATTTACTGCTGTCAAAACCGGGGCCGCTATCACGTATCGTTAACGACATTTCATGTTCCAAGTGTTCCAGCCTTACCTCGACTTTCTTTTTTGCATTGTCAGCCAATGCCAGTCGGCACTCAACTTCGCTTTCCCACTTACCCTGCTGCAGCAATAATGATTTTTCCGCATAGCTGATGCCCAGATTGCCATGCTCTACCGCATTGATCAGCAATTCCGAGATGCCCAGCATGACACGCTTCGGCTGCGGATAATAGCCGGATAATGTCGCTGAAAGTGTACGCACCTCGGGCAAAGTACGTACCTGATACTCCACCTTAACCAGCATGCTGGCCAGATTGGTTTGTTCATTATTCGCACTCTGGCGCAAGTTAAAAGTTAAATCGAAGGTGCTTACCGCACTCTGTACGATGGCAAACAACACTTTTGTGTTGATTGGTTTGACCAGATAATAGAATGCACCCGCCTTGATGCCTTCCGCGATATCTGCAGGCTGGTCGATGGCGGTCTGAAATATCACCGGCACATCGGCAAAGCGCGGATCGGCCTTGATGCTCGCCAGCAAACCCATGCCGTCAAGGCGGGGCATCATGCGATCAAGCAATATCGCCGCGAACTGTTGCTGCCCGCTTTGTAAAATACCCCATGCCTCCTCACCATCTTCAGCCAGAGTCACGGCATAGCCGACGTTCGACAATAAGTCGTACAGAAGTTCACGATTGAAATCATCATCTTCAACCACCAATAATTGGTATGGCGCTTTGCTTACGACGCTCATCACGCGTACTCCTTGTTAATCTTGTCAACAATTCGCTGCAACAGTGCATGCATCCGTGCCACAAGTAGACGCGCTTCTTCAATATCACCGCCATCCTTGAATTTCTCCAGTGCCTGGCACATATCTGCAAAGGCCATGGCGCCCACCGTTCTGGCAGGCGATTTGGAGCGGTGCCCCAAGGCAGCGAGTGCCGCCATATTTTCCTGTTTCAGCATTTCCTCAATTTCGCCCATTCCCTGCTGCGCTGTCTGCACAAATTTGAGCGCAAATTTTTGTACCTTTGCGGGATCAGAGCCCATCATTTTTTTAAGCGATGACAAATCAATCAGGGCTGAATTTTCGCTATTCATAGGCACATCCGTATTAACAGTTATTTCTGCTGCGCTATTTGTCGCCACCACAGGTCCGTTTGGCGGTAACGATTGGATATCGTGACCTGTCACTTTCATTCCTCTTGCAATAGCAGCATAGAGTTGCTCACCAAAAACTGGCTTGCTGACAAAGTCATTCATCCCTGCGGCAAAACAACGTTCCTTGTCTTCCTTGCGGGCATTGGCTGTCATAGCGATGATATAGTTACCGGCCAATTTTTCGTTCGCGCGTATTTGCCGTGTCGCTTCGATACCATCCATCACGGGCATTTGTACGTCCATCAAGACGCAATCAAAGTTGCGTGTAAGCAACAGCTCTACCGCCTCTTTTCCGTTGTTGGCTATACTGACGTCGGTTCCCACTTCTCTTAAAAGTTCTACAGCGACTTGCTGGTTAAACAGATTGTCCTCAACCAGCAACACTGAAACATTTTTTAAAAGATCAAAATTAAACGTTTTCGGCTCTGCTTGTACAAGCAACTTATCCCCTTTCGCCAGCAGGACTTCAAACCAGAAAGTACTTCCCTGACCGGGCTTGCTTTCAATTCCTACGCTGCCTCCCATCAACTCAGCCAGTTGCTTACTGATGACAAGTCCCAAACCGGTACCGCCATATTTTCGCGTGGTGGATGTGTCAGCCTGATGGAAGGCGACAAAGAGGTGGTCTATCTGTTCGGCAGTCAGGCCTATGCCGGTATCACGCACCTCAAAGCGTACCCTGTAACCGCCATCATTGCTCATTCCCAACAACGTTACGCTCACGCTTATTTCGCCCTGCGAGGTAAACTTTATTGCATTGCTGGTGAAGTTGAGCAAAATTTGCGTCAGCCGCATTGCATCGCCCCGCATCGGTGCGGACAAGGCGGGATCCAGATCGAAATTCATCAGCAACCCCTTGTTCGCCGCGCTTTGAACCATCTGCTTGGAGAGATTTTCAAACACCATCGGTAATTCAAAATCAACCAGTTCAAGTTCGAGCTTGTTTGCTTCAATCTTGGAGAAGTCCAGCAGATCATTGATCAGCCCCAGTAAATGTCGTGCCGAATAATCTATCTTGTGCAGATAATCATATTGCTTGGCATTGAGGCTGGTTTTTAAAGCCAGATTTGTCATGCCAATAATGCTGTTCATCGGGGTACGAATTTCATGGCTCATATTTGACAGAAACGCACTTTTGGCTGCATTAGCAGCTTCCGCAGCACTCATCGCATCGAGCAAGATATTTTCATTTTGTTTGCGTTCGGTGATATCGCGTGCTGAAACCAGTAATTCTCTGCCGCCTTCAAATGCAATTTCACTCGTTCTCAATTCCAGCGGAAAGTGACTGCCATTTTTGCGCAAACCCACCACCTCCCTGATTACATCAATGACATTTTCAGACTTTTCATAACACTTGCGATAACCGGCATTTAAACCCAAATTATGATCGGGCAATACTATACTGAAGTTTTTTCCCAGTGCTTCGTCTTTACGATACCCCCATATATCTTTTGCCTTGTTGTTCCAGTTGATAATATTCCCGCTTGAATCGAGTTGAATAAACGCATCGGGAGAGTTGTCGAAAATGGCATGCAATCTTGCTTCATTCAATCTTCTGTTTTCACGCATGAATGAAAAATTTTGCACCAGATTACCCATCTCGTCTGCAGACACGCCAGGCAGTTGGGCCGTATAGTCACCAATCGCGAGCTGGCTTGAAGCCTTGCTCAAACGCAGCAAGGGAATGACAAAAAAATATGAAACTACCGTGTATATCAATAATCCGAGAAAAATTGTGGCAAATAAAATCATTACAATTACTTTGGCGTAAATTGCATTTATAGATTTTTCGAAGCGTTCAAGCGAAATAAATAATTCGACCGTGCCGATCGTTTTCCCTGAAAAAACGACCGGTGCCGAAAATCCAATATCTTTGTATGCTGTACTGATATTGCCATTTTCCCGCCGTACCATTATTTTTCCATCCCCGTTCAAAATGTGAATTTTATTCACATCCTGTAACTTGACAATTCGTTCGGCTATCGACTCGATGTTACCGTAGTCAAAAGCCACAATCAGATTGGCAACGGAGTCGGCAATCAGCGCGGCGCGCTCCTCCCCTGAGCGGGTTAACTGCTCCAACAACGATTCCTTTGCTTCTTGAATTTGATAAAAACCTATCACGCTGAAAATCAGCAGTATGCCTACGATGACAATCG
This sequence comes from Nitrosomonadales bacterium, assembly GCA_025350915.1. Classification (GTDB taxonomy): domain Bacteria; phylum Pseudomonadota; class Gammaproteobacteria; order Burkholderiales; family Gallionellaceae; genus 39-52-133. The sequence goes on along the minus strand of JANXWX010000092.1, from coordinate 1,427 downwards.
TGATGAGCTTCCCGCGCAAGTTTAGATTAATTTTTTTCATCTCCAGACCGATAGCCATTCCGAATAATCAAACTATGCGGCAAAATTGCCAATCAACCGGTGATTTACTGTAGCGCATGTTTTGTAAGGCCGGGCAAGCAGTGGACTTCCACGATGCTGATATCATCATTAAATTCCTGCGCGCCACAAAATGCTTCCAGTGCTGACATGATAGCCTTTACGCTGCGCACATTTGCCGTGACGACTCGTTCGTAACGGTCATTGCCAAACGCCTCCCCGTCGGCATTGATTACTTCGGTAACGCCATCGCTACATAGCAGAATGCGGTCGCCGGCCACGATAGCCAAACTCTCAGGAGTTAATTCCTTATCCAATTCAGGGAGTATCCCGAGTGGCAAATATGCTGACACGACCCTGTGTTTTACCACTGAACTCAAACCCTGCGCGGCAGGCGCACTTAATATGATCACTTCCGGCATACCTGCATTCCATATGTGAACACTTTTCATGTCCGTCTCGATCACCACAAAACAGGCGGTCATAAACATGCCCGTAGGCAATAACCTGTTTAGCTTGGCATTAATCGAGGCAAGGATATCGGGCGCTTCAAATCCCTTTGCTGTCATGGCGCGAAACACCTCAGCCGCCGGCAACACGCCCACGGCAGCCGTCAGCCCGTGCCCCGTAAAATCGCCCAGCAAGAGATTCAACTTGCCATCGGGGCTATAGGCCGTCAACAATAAATCACCGCTAAATATTGAAACTGCACGCAAAAAAGAATCAATATGCTCGGAGGTAATATTGTCACCGGTCACCACGCAGTTGTATATCTGCTCGGCAATAACCTGCTCTTTTAACATCAGGTCGTGTTGCTTTTCGATTTTTATATGTTGAATGGCAACCGTACTCGACAAGTCGCGAATGCGCTGCATCGCTTTTACCTTTGCCTTGAGGATTTCCTGCTTGAATGGCTTGCTTAAAAACTCATCACCGCCGGCTTCGATACAGGCCACCAGAGCCTCGCTTTCACTCAGTGCAGTGAGGAAGATTACCGGTACAAAATTGGTGCCAGCCAAGGCCTTGATCCGGGTGGTCGCTTCATAACCATTCATCACCGGCATCATGTCATCCATAAACACGATATCTGGATGCTGATCAGTAAATTTCTGCACCGCTTCGGCACCATTTTCTGCCGAGATTGTTTGATAACCCTCTATTTTTAGGAGTGCCTCCAGTATTTTTCTGTTGGCCTCTACATCGTCGACCACAAGTGCCAGCCCAGCCGGGTGTGCTGTTGCATTTTGGGAGGCGGGTATACTGATCATCCAATGGCTGTCCCAATAAATGGACGGGGTCAATTAGTCAGTTTCACTCTATCGTAAACAACTTGGCGAAATTCGCAATCTTAAGGATCTGTTCAACCCCCG
>JANXWX010000085.1 GCA_025350915.1 Nitrosomonadales bacterium | reverse complement strand
AGCGATACCCGCCCTGCTCGGTGCCGAGATCACCGCCAATGTTGGCATCCCGACTATTGGTATTGGCGCGGGTGCAGGGTGCTCCGGCCAGGTGCTGGTGTTGCACGATATGCTGGATATTTATCCGGGCAAGAAGGCGCGCTTTGTGAAGAACTTCATGGCGGGGTCGGCGAGCATTGCCGAGGCGGTGGGGAAATATGTGAAGGAAGTGAAGGCGGGGACGTTTCCGGCGGCGGAGCATTGTTTCTGAATATCGCAAATCAATTCATTGGGGATATTGTGTTATCTGAAAATGGATTTTTATCTGCATCATTGTCGGATTCTATCAAAGAAATCCATATAGATTATGTTCAGTGGTTCGAATTAGTCGAAGCAATGAATAAATTGGGCATGCGAGTTTTGATTTCTTCAAAACCTGAAAAATCAAGTAACCAGCAGATATTTGCCGCAGCACTTTTTGGTCGAGTTTTGACATCTTTCCAAGCCTCATATGTATTAGCTGAACGTGGCATGGTTGCAGACGCTCGCACGGTTATTAGAGCAGCTGTTGAGTCGGTAATTATCCTTAGTGCCTTGGTACTAGATGAAAAAGTATGTGATAAATTAATCGATAGGCATCTATGGCATATTCGCAAGCTGCGCAATTCTTGGGTTACAGAATCTGATTCTAGAGCCGTATTGACGGAACAACAATTTGATGCAATTGTTGTAGCTATGTTGGAGTCTGACAATGAGAATCCAGAAATTAAAGATATGAAGAAGGATCCAATAAATCTCGCTAAATTAGCTCGGGACGCCAAATTAACAGGATTATATGATGCGGTATATCGCTCAACTACTGGTGATTCTGCACACACATCAATAGATGCAATTGGCCGTCATATGGGCAGTAATTCAAGTGGGGAGATAATAGGTTTGCAATTTGGCCCTCAAGTTCGAGAGATACCACAGACATTGTCCGATGCAATTGCGACCTTGGCGCATGCTCTAAACGTGATGCCAAAAATTTTTTCATTAACTCAATACGAGAGTGAATTGGCGCAACATATTGAGTCATGGGATTCTTTGGTAAATGATATAAGCAAGTAGGTTGGGCTGAACATCTGTGAAGCCCAATTATTGTTTTGTTGGGCTTCGTCAAACTTAGCTCAACTTAGGAGCATTCTTGAACAAGTAGGTTACTCCAATTTATTGAAATACAGCCGTGTTTCGTGGAGATATCAGTGTCTAATCCAACAATTTAATTGTGTTGAATGGGTATTAACTATGCTAATTACTAAAATTTATAAATCAATCTTTGGGCTAATACTCATTTCACCATTTCTTTATTTACTTCTTAGGGTAGTAACCGCTGGTTATCACTGGTTACGTTTTGGAAGTATTAATAGTTTTACGACATGCGAAGTAACTGGCTTTTTATGCAGCAATCGCACTTCATTTATCGGATTTAATAGCATACTTGATTGGTTTGGTAACAATGATTTATTTTTCTCACTTTGTTTTTTTGCAATCATCACATTCTTTGTAATTACATTAAAAACAATATACCAAGAATAATGGGTAATTAATAATCAATGGGGTTGATTGATTTGAGGCCTGCGCACCCCAGCCACAAACCGGCCCCATTTCCGGCAAATAGCAAGCAAGTAGGTTAGGCTGAACATCTGTAAAGCCCACTTCTTTACGTTGGACTTCGTCAAACTCAGCTCAGCCTACAAGCTACCAGCAACAGTGAAATATGAAATGAATATCATCCATACCGTTTCCGAACTCCGCCAGCGTCTGGCCTCTGCGCCAACCATCGCTTTCGTCCCCACCATGGGCAATCTGCATGAAGGCCATCTCGACTTGGTGCGTATTGCGCGCGAGCATGGACAGTGCGTGGTGGTGATTAATATTTGGTGATGCTGCCTCAGTTTGCTATCACAAAGTAGTAAATTTGGTTTTCTTTTAGTAATCAAGGAGCATTCATGAATATCTTTTTGAAAGTAATCATAGTCACTGTCCTGGGAGTGGCATTTATGTATTGCAATTGGGCTGTGTCAGCACCATTGCAAACAGATAATGCAGTGAATGAACCCGTTGTAAATGAAGAAATTGTAAAAGAAATAAAAAACAAGATTACTCAAATATTGCCGGGATATGAGCTTATAAGTAATGCTGATCATGTTCAGGATGAAAAAGAGCTACGTAATTTTTTATCTCAGGAGCAAATTGATAAAAGAAAAAAAAGAAAATATCTGGGATTAATTGCGGGCTATTTTAACAATGATACTTATATTGACTATGCAGTCCAGGTTGTAAATCGATCTATATATGAAGATCGTCAAGTTGATTCTTCAATTTTGAGGCTATATTCCGTTAAGCTGATGGTGTGTTTCGGCGGTCGGGAAAATATCTTTGAATTTTGTGAAGTATTGCCAACAGTTGGCGGTAGTTCATCTGAAATGCCGTATTGGACAGAATTAGAATTGGCACAGAAGACAAGCAAATTAAATCAATGCGGGGAGCCGCATTTTTCAGTATTGAGATATTATCCGGAGGCGTGGCAGGGTGCTAGGCTCAAGAATGGACAGGATAGAGTCCCGGCTCGAAAATTAAAAATGACACATGATGCAATATTTGAATTTGCAATTGGAAGCATATTAAATGGATACTTGTATCGCACAGATGATGGTTTGTATCTGGATTGTGCATATGGTGATTAATATATAGTCGTGTTATGGTTCTCGGGCTCAAAATAACAGATAAAGGATAAAAAAAGGTGGAGTACGCCACCTATCAGATGAACAGCCAGTTGCTCGTGCAGAAATATCAATTGTATCTGCCCGTCAAGGAGGAACTGCGGCGCGAACTGGAGCTGACCCTGAGGGAGGCGGATCATGAGAAATAAACCTCAACACTACATCTGCACCAAGTAAGAAAGAACAAATGCAAGTCATCCATACAGTTTCCGAACTCCGCCAGCGCTTGGTCGTAGAGCCAACCGTCGCCTTCGTCCCCACCATGGGCAACCTGCATGAAGGCCATCTCGATCTGGTGCGCATTGCACACGAGCATGCCAAGTGTGTGGTGGTGAGTATTTTTGTGAACCCTATGCAGTTTGGCGCCAACGAGGATTTCGGCAAGTACCCGCGCACCCTGCAGGCTGATTGTGACAAACTCAGGTCACATGGCGTGGCGGTAGTGTTTGCGCCAACTGAAGCGGATCTGTACCCGCAGCCGCAGCAGGTCACAGTCGAGCCGCCGCATATTGCGCAGGAGTTGTGCGGCGCCTTCCGCCCCGGCCATTTCCGCGGCGTGGCCACCGTGGTGCTGAAGCTGCTTAATATCGTGCAGCCGCAGGTGGCAGTGTTTGGCAAGAAAGATTATCAGCAGCTGCATGTTGTGCGGCAGATGGTCGAGCAATTGAATGTGCCTGTGCAAATCGTTGGCGCCGAGACCATGCGTGCGGCAGATGGCCTGGCACTGAGTTCGCGTAACCAGTATCTGAGCCCAATTGAGCGAACCGAAGCAACTTTTTTATATCTAATGCTGATGGAAATTCAACATACATTGAAAAACGGCGTGCATGATTATGCTCAATTGGAAGAAACGGCGATAAATGCGCTGGTTTCCCATGAGTGGCAGGTCGATTATGTCGCGATACGCAGTCAAAAAACCCTGTTGTCACCGACAGCGGGAGAACGTGATCTGGTTGTGCTGGCTGCCGCAAGGCTGGGAAAGACCAGATTAATCGATAATCTGGAAGTTTCTCTTTAAGCATAAGCGCTTTATAATAGAAGCCGAGAATACGGAGATAAACCATGTTGCGAACCATGTTACAAGCCAAATTGCACCGGGTGCGCGTGACGCAGTCTGAGTTGCATTACGAAGGCTCATGCGCAATCGATGACAACCTGCTCGATGCTGCCGGCATTATGGAGTATCAGGCGATTGATATTTACAACGTCACCAACGGTGAGCGTTTCTCTACCTATGCCATCCGTGCCCAGCGCGGTTCTGGCACGATCTCGGTGAATGGCGCTGCTGCACACAAGGCCAACCCCGGTGATATTCTGATTATTGCTGCGTTTGCGACTTACTCAGAGCTTGAGATGCACAAATATCATCCGCGGCTGGTGTATGTGGATGAGTCCAACCGCATTATTGATCAGCGTGACACGATACCGGTACAGGCTACTTAACTCGTCGTGCAAGTTATTGATAAAGCAGAATTGCAAAAGCCCTTGTCATTGTATGACAGGGACTTTTGATTGCTTTAATCCAAATCAGCTTAAGGCCGACATTTAAACATTTCAAAAGTACGCTTGCCAAACGCTGTCGATTCACCCTTTACCAGCGTATCCGCACCGGCATCTACCGCATTGTTACGAGCCAATTGGTATAGGTTGGCTTCCACATCTTCTGCATCACGTTCACTTAGGCCGATTCTGGCAAGCACGCTAACAATAGTTTTTCCTTTGGACTGACAAGCGGTGACCTGTTTTGCATCAGCCAGGGACACCCGCTCAGCACCTTCGCGTACACCGATCAAGCTGCTGGCACATCCACTCAATACGGCAATCAGTGTTACTAATACTGCGGTTACTTTCAATCCTGTTGATATTTTCATGTCTACTCCTGGTTGGTTCAGAAAATCTAACGCTTGTTTAGTGTACTTTGATTTTACAAATAGCCGTATGTCATTTGCAAGCAACCTAGTTATATAATGTTGGAAAAAAGCGTATTGCTATCTTTACGGATCATTACACTCTATTCAACTATGATTTTTGATTATACAGCGTGCAGGTTGCTGTACTGCGCAAACAACAATGACCTATTAGTATTAAAGCAACCGAACTTGATATATTATGAAAAAACAATTGTGCCACTCAATAAATATTGTCCATGTGCGTCCATATTAAGCTGTTTGCGCATCTATTTTTAATCTCCTTGTTGATTCAAGGTTCTATTGTTTCCTCATCACCATTCATCCCCACTGCAGATTCAGAAGTACTAGAACATCTGCCATTTAAAGCCAGCGATCCCACTACCCGTGAGTTACGCAGTTTACGCCAGGAGCTGTCTGCAAACCCGCTTGATCTGGATAAGGCCATTACACTGGCAAAGCGTTATTACCAGCTTGCACTGGCGGATGGCGATCCTCGATTTATCGGTTATGCACAGGCTGCACTGGGTCCCTGGTGGGAGCAAACAGAGCCGCCCGTGGCGGTGATGGTGCAACGCGCAACGCTGCGGCAATATAGCCATGACTTTGATCGTGCGCTTGTAGACTTGAAATTAGCCATCAAGCTTGAACCATATAATGGCACAGCATGGTCTTTGCTAGCTGCGATCTCTATGGTGCAGGCAGACTATGTTACCGCCAGGCAGGATTGCGAAAAACTTCAGGGATTGGCGAGCAGTTTGATTGTCATCGCCTGTGAGGCAACAGTAGACAGCCTCAGTGGTAACGCATTGCAAGCGTATAACACTTTGCAAAAAACCTATACCGCATCTGTCAGCATGCCGCCAAGGGAAAAACTCTGGGTGCTTACGCGCCTCGCTGAAATCAGCGACCGACTGGGGCACGTTGACGAGGCGGACAGCTACTTTCAAAAAGCGCTCAAGCTGAATATACCGGATGCCTATCTGCTGGCTGTTTACGCTGAATTCCTGCTGGATGAAAACCGGAATGCCCATGTTGTCGAACTCCTGAAGGAAAAAGAGCGCTCGGATATATTGCTGATGCGTTTGGCCTTGGCCGAAAAAGCGCTCAATCTCCCCAAGGCGAAAGAGCATGAGGCGGTGATAAAGGCCCGTTTCGACGCTGCCCGCATGCGCGGCGACAAGCTGCACATACAGGACGAATCACGTTTTAATTTATATTTTTTGAACAACACCAAAGAAGCGCTTCGCCTCGCGCAGGAAAACTGGCGCGGCCAGCATGAACCAAGCGATGCGCGCATGCTGTTGGAAGCAGCACTTGCGGCAAAGGACAAAGCTGCCGCTCAACCCGCGCTGGACTGGCTGAATCAATCGCACATAGAAGACCGGCATTTTCAGAAACTGGTTAAACGTATACAGGAGCTCAAGTCATGATGCGCCTCCTGATGACTTTTTTACTGTTGTTGCTGGCCAACACGGCGCAGGCCCACAAGCCCAGCGACAGTTATTTGATACTCAAAATTGATGGAGCCAATGTGCAAGGGCAGTGGGATATCGCACTGCGCGATCTGGATTTTGCGATTGGGCTCGATGGTAACGGTAATGGTGAAATCACCTGGGGTGAGTTACGTGCACGTCACGACGCGATTGCGGCTTATGCCTTGCCCAGACTCAAGATATTGACCGAAGGTGAGTTGTGTCCCAGCCATGCGACGGCAAATTTGGTGGACAATCACAGTGACGGTGCCTACGCCGTACTGCGTTTTGTTGCAGAGTGTGCCAAACCGCTCACCAATATGGAGTTAAACTATAGCTTGCTGTTTGATGTTGATCCACAGCACAAAGGCTTGCTGCGCCTTGAGTATAAGGGCACGACCAGCACTGCTATCTTCAGCCCGGGCAAGGCAAATCAGAAATTTGATCTGAGTGAAATCACCCTGTTACGCCAATTTCTGGACTACGCCAAAGAAGGGGTGTGGCATATCTGGATAGGTTTTGATCACATCCTGTTTCTGCTTTCTCTGCTGTTGCCAGCCGTGCTTTATCGCTCCAAAAAACACTGGGAGGCAGTAGCAAGTTTTAAACCGGCATTAATTGATGTGCTTAAAATTGTTACCGCATTCACCCTCGCTCACTCAATTACGCTGACACTCGCAACTTTGGGAGTCGTGACCCTGCCAACACGGCTGGTGGAGTCAGCGATAGCCGCTTCAGTTGTACTTTCTGCGCTAAACAATGTGTTTCCAATGTTTGAGGGCCGTCGCTGGATGGTCGCCTTCGCCTTCGGCCTGGTACACGGTTTCGGCTTCGCCAGCGTACTCGCCGATTTGGGCTTGCCGCAGGATGCGCTCTTGCTGGCGCTGGTGGGCTTTAATCTGGGTGTGGAAGGAGGGCAGCTTGCAATCGTCAGCGCCTTCCTGCCGATTGCGTACTACTTGCGTGGCACCATGTTTTATCGCCGTGTGGTGTTGTTCGCGGGCTCGATATTGATTATGCTGCTGGCCTCGGTGTGGCTGGTTGAGCGGGTGTTCGTAATCAAATTACTGGGTTTTTAAATCAGTAAATGAAGTCGGTTTTTATTACGACTTCAGTATCGATATAAAACCTCAGATTTTCTTCGCCAACTCGGCTGCCTTGCCGGTATAGGTCTCAGGGCTCAGTTCGGACAAGCGCTTCTTTTCATCTGCCGGGATATCCAGCGTCTGGATAAATGCACGCAAGCTGTCGCGATTGATGCCGCCTTTGCCGCGGGTCAGGTCTTTCAGTTTGTCGTAGGCGTTTTCAATATTGTAACGGCGCATGACTGTCTGGATCGGTTCGGCTAGCACTTCCCAACTGTTGTTCAAGTCATCTGCCAGCCTTTGCGGATTAGCTTCCAGCTTGTTCAGCCCCTTCAGGCATGATTCATAAGCCAGCAGCGTGTAACCCAGCGCCACACCCATATTACGCAGCACGGTAGAGTCGGTAAGGTCGCGCTGACCGCGCGAGATGGGGAGTTTCTCGGAGAAATGACGCAGCATTGCATTGGCCATGCCCAGATTACCCTCGGAATTTTCAAAGTCGATCGGGTTAACCTTGTGCGGCATGGTTGAGGAACCCACCTCGCCTGCGACCACTTTCTGCTTGAAGTAACCCAGGGAGATGTAGCTCCAGATGTCGCGGTTCATGTCGATCAGTATGGTGTTCAAGCGGGCAAAGGCATCAAATAACTCAGCCATGTAATCGTGCGGTTCAATTTGGATGGTATAGGGGTTGAAGGTAATGCCGCGCGCTTCCACAAATTTCTGTGCCAGCTTTGCCCAGTCCACATCCGGATAGGCAGACAGGTGTGCATTGTAATTACCCACCGCACCGTTTATTTTACCCATCAGTGCAACACCGGCAATGCGTTCATGCGCGCGCTCCAGTCTGTACACCACATTTGCCATCTCCTTACCCAGCGTACTGGGCGTGGCGATCTGGCCGTGGGTGCGGCACAGCATGGGCAGGTCGGCGAGCTGGTGCGCATGTTCGCGCAGGCGCTTGATCAGTGTATCCAGCGCGGGCAGCATCACGTCGTTGCGGCCGTTCATCAACATCAGCGCATGGCTCAGGTTATTGATATCTTCGGAGGTGCAGGCGAAATGAATAAATTCGAGTTTGTCGGACATTTCTTTATTGTCACCCAGCTTCTTGCGCAGCCAGTATTCAATTGCTTTCACGTCATGGTTGGTGCGGCGCTCGATCAGCTTGATCTGCTCGGCATCGGCTACGCTGAATTGGGTAGCGAGTTGATCCAGCTGGGCGATCGTTGCGGCAGAAAATGCGGGTAGCTCCTTGATGCCTTTTTCCTGGCTCAAGGCTTTAAGCCACTCGATTTCAATCAGTACGCGGTATTTGATCAGACCAAATTCACTGAAGTGGCCGCGCAAGGCTTCCACTTTGCTGTGGTAACGGCCATCGAGGGGGGAAAGGGCAGTGAGGGCGGAGAGTGTCATGTTAGTTTCGGGTATCAAAATTGTGCAAGATGCTATTTTACGTGAATTTTCTTGATGGGTATGGGAGTGCTAGCGGTATATCCTCAAATGCTTGCCACAGAGCTCACAGAGAAGTCTGCTAAAGCATCAGGGTGATGCGCTCTCTCTGTGGCATGAATTTATACTATATATTAAAGGATAATTCCGCCGCCCAAGCATACCGCACCATCATAAGCCACCACCGATTGTCCTGGCGTGACCGCCCATTGCGGCGTGGTGAAGCTGAAACGAACGTTGTTATCATTCACTGTTTCTACATGGCATGGCGCATCTTGCTGACGGTAGCGCGTCTTCGCTGCGTAGTCGCGGCTGAAGTCTGGTGCGGTGCCGCTGATCCAGTGCATTTCCATTGCTTCCAGTTCAGGCTTCAGCAACTGCGGATGGTCATGACCCTGTACCACGATAAGTTTATTGTTAGCCATATCTTTGCTTGCAACAAACCAGGGTTCACCCGAGGACTCCTTGCCGCCGCCTATGCCCAAACCCTGACGCTGGCCGATGGTGTAGAACGACAGGCCCACATGTTTGCCCGCGACCTTGCCCTCTGGCGTCACCATTTCGCCGGGTTGGGTGGGCAGGTATTGGCTGAGGAATTCGCGGAAGGGACGCTCGCCGATAAAGCAGATGCCGGTGCTGTCTTTCTTCGCAAAGTTTGAAAGTTTGTTTTTCTCAGCAATTTTTCGCACTTGCGATTTCTGTATGTTGCCCAGTGGAAACATGGCTTTTGAAAGTTGAGACTGATTCAATTTGTGCAAAAAATAGCTCTGGTCTTTGCTGGCGTCATCTGCTTTGAGCAGTTGAAACAGGCCGTCTACTTCGCGTACTTGGGCGTAGTGACCGGTAGCCATTTTATCGGCGCCGAGTTTGACGGCGTGATCGAGGAAGGCCTTGAACTTGATTTCCGAGTTACACAGGATATCCGGATTGGGTGTGCGGCCGGCCCGGTATTCGCGCAGAAAGTAGCTGAATACCCGGTCCTTGTACTCTTTGGCAAAATTCACTGCTTCCAGCGGAATGCCGATTGTATCGGCTACCGAAGCGGCATCGATCAGATCTTGCCGGGTTGAGCAGTATTCGTCGTTGTCGTCATCTTCCCAGTTCTTCATGAACAGGCCGATGACTTCATAGCCTTGCTGTTTCAGCAGCAGCGCCGTAACGGCAGAGTCTACTCCGCCCGACATACCGACGACGACACAGGACTTAGTCATAATGCGTGACCAATTCCAGGGGATAGCGTTTGCCAGCAAGATAATCTTCTACACACTGCAATATAAGCGGGCTGCGGTGACGCGTGGATGTAGCGCGGATTTCTTCCGGTGTCATCCACACTGCACGCACGATGACTTTGTCCAGGACTTGTTCAGCATGGTGTGCGAGGATGTGGCCACAGTAGGCAAAGCGCAGG
>JANXWX010000080.1 GCA_025350915.1 Nitrosomonadales bacterium | reverse complement strand
GTGTGCTGGCCGCGTACACCTGAAAACATGGTGCTGGTAGATTCTGCGCCATATCATCCACCTGCCAATCTGGTATGATCCGTACCGTGGTTTGTGGGGGTGTGTTGCGTGACGGCAACCGCCCCCAAGTCTTTTGTGGTTTGCATGGCACGCTCCCATCACCTTGTTGCTTTTGATGCAGCGATGCGTTCAGCCGCCCATGCTTCCACGTCCGCCGCGTTCCATGCGGTGGAGTTGTCAGATAGCTTGATAGGCTTCGGGAATTTGCCAGCCTTGACCCATGCCCAAACACTTGAACCGGATACTTGAAATTTTTGTTTGATAGAGGGCAGCCGGTAGAACTGCGCGGGGTGTGGTGTAGATTGTTGCGATGCGTTTGCCATGTTTATTTTCCTTTGTTCTGGAATACACAAGGCGGAATTGCCTTGCATGGGGCGCATTGTCTAAAGATGCTTATTGACGAGGAATTGCCTCTGCTAGAGCGGCGGCTAGGCTATGCTGGGGCAGCGGCTAGGTGGGTGTTGGAGTATTGCGTAATGCTTTCCGGGCAGCCGAGAAAGACATCTCAAGAGCAGCGCATTCCTGCTCGGCGCCAATGTCACGGCTCGTGTATTTTCCGCTTGCCCATATTTTGCGGATTTTTTTCTGCTTTTCACGGCTCCCGCCGGGAAGGTCATGTAAGGCATCAGCCGCTTTTGCTGCCTTCTTCTTTCGTTGGTATTGCTCCATGCGGGCTTCGGTTTCCTCCGCCGCATTTCCAAGCAGATCAATGAGTTCATCTGACTCTTTAACTGTTTCAATAATTCGCTGCTGGTCTTTAATACATACGTGTAGATACGCAATTATCAGTTCTTGTGCGGCAAGCTGGCTGTCTTTGGCTTGAAGTTGTATATCGTTAGATTCTTCCTCAAGAGTTAGCATTGCGGTGCGATCCAACAAGTCAGCATGAGACAAATTTCTTTTTTCTAACTCGCACCTTTTTTCGGATAGTCGAAGCTGGTAATCTTTTTTTGTAAAGTCAGCGTAAGACGAACAGTGCTTTTTAAACTCGACCAGTTTTTCGGATAGTCGTAGGTTCATTTCAGCCAGCAGACGCTTAGATTCTGGCTCTCGAACCTCAATATCTGGGAGTTGAAATTCAAAATCTTTTTTCTCAATACGATTATCCACGCTACCTCTTTCACGCCCCTCAATAGAATCCACGCCAGCGGATAAGGATGTCCGTATTTGCCCCGTCGGGCTAGGTGTGGATAACTTGAATTATGCGCGTAGCGGTATCACTTCCGCACCTGCCTTGAGCTTGTCCAAATAATCCGCCCACGCCTGCATCATGGCGATGCGCTCAGGTAGATACATGCGCCATGCTTCACGCTTGTATGCCGCCTTAACTTTATTTGCTTCTTCTTCCCGACCTCAGCCCGCCACCGGACTATTAAAGCCTCGGCTGCTTCAAGGAACTCCGGTTCAATCATCTACACCGGATTTACGCAAAGCAGTGCGTGTGGTTTCATCGAATTTTTTACCAGAAAATACTCAATTGGATCGCGCGCCATCGTGCCATTTTTTCCTGAGGATGGGCGCGGCGTGTCGCCTTTTCCCGGCACTCGCCTTCCTGAATTTTCCGCATCTTTTTTATACATGCGGTCGCGCTTTTATGCGTCAGTCCCCGATGCCTTGGTTGACTTGGGGGCTGCCTTAACAGTGGGTCTTGCAGTAGTTTTGGTGGGAACCGCAGTTTTTTTCTTAGCCTCTTCGCGGCCATTCTTCAGTATTTTCATTGCTCATTCTCCTATCAAGTGAGTTGCACTAAAACTATCTTCCTGGTCTGCGTTGTAGATTGAAATGACCTGCCGACCATTAACGGTGGAAATATAGAAGCTACGGCCATTAAACTCCCCGATCTTCACAACGGACTCGGCTTTTTCAATGATAGAACGCATTTCATATTCCGTGTCCCATTTATACGTTTCGCGCAGAAAACATTCATCATCAAGCGGTAAGCAATAAATCATAATTTTCCCCTGAATTTTAGCCCTTCAGTATGTGCAAGCTGCCGTTCTAGCCATTCCTGTTTGTAGCCCATGTTATCGAGGATCGTTGAAGCCATCGCCCTGAAGCCGTGCGGTGTCATTTCGTCATTCGCCCAACCCATCCGGCGCAATGCTGATCTAATCGCGTTGTCACTCATTGGCCTGTCATGGTCGCGTTCGCCGTTGAATACATACTTGCCGCGCCCGGTCAGTGGTTGAATTTCGCGCAGCACTCCCACGGCCTGCCGTGCCAATGGGACTATGTGCATGGTGTCAGTTTTGCTAACGTGGTAAACCCACTCAGCCGCATCTATGTTTACGTCTTTCCATTCCATTTTGCGAAGTTCGCCGGGGCGCACACATAAAAGCGGCGAAAGTTTGAAAGCAGATTTCACAATGTACGATCCTGAATAACCGTCAATATCGCGCATCAGTTCGCCCACCTTTTGGGGTTCGGTTATCGCGGCAAAGTGTTTATCTTTTCTCACTGGCGGAAGTGCGCCGCGCAGGTCGCCCATAGGATCACGTTCAGCGCGTCCGGTTGCTACGGCATAGCGAACACCTGCCCGCAGCAGGCAAGGGCACGGTGTGCGGTTTCCAATGCGCCACGGGCTTCTATCCGGCGTATCGCTGCCAGCAATGCAGGCGCGTTAATCTCGCCAATAGGCCGCGAACCAATCCACGGGAAAACATCACTTTCCAATCGCGCAATGATCTTGCTCGAATGATTCTCTTTCCAGTTCGGAGAATGTTTCGCAAACCACTCGCGGGCGATTACTTCAAAGCTGTTTTCTGCCAGTGCAACGAAGGCCACCTTTTGCGCCTGCTTCACCGCGCCGGGGTCTATGCCGTTCGCCAGTAGCTTCGCGCATCCTCGCGGCGGTCGCGGGCTTTGGCTAGTCTCACATCTGGATATACCCCGAAGGCCAGCCGCTTTTCCTTGCCGCCAAAACGATACTTGAGCCGCCAATACTTTGCCCCCGTCGGCATCACTTCAAGATACATACCCCCGCCGTCCGCCATCTTGTAGGCGTTTGTGGTTTCACTCTTGGTTATTGGATTAAAGCCGGGCTTTGCTTTTTTTACCGCTGTATCTGATGGCTTCATGTCATCACCTCGCTGGGGGCATCAAAAACACATTGGGGGCACAAGTGCGGGAATTGTGCCCCCAATTTCAGCAAGATTCAATGAGACAGTTTAAGCGCATATTGGCGTAAAAAAACCCGCAATGCCATATGCAGTGCGGGTTTTAATCCAGTTTCGAGGCTTTTTGAGACTGCCTGAAACGATGTTCTGGTGGGATAGGTTCACTCGAATAGCCTAATTCTAATGAGCTGCAAAGGCATGCCAACAAGATTACCCACATTATTACCCATAATTTTTTTATTTTAACACACAACTAACTCCAACCTCAGATTGCACATAGCCGAAAAATGTATAAGTCGATTTTTGAAAAGAGCACTCGGAACAATAATTGTTAGCGGCCTACGTCCGCTTAGTTGTAGTAGTCGGGCGAGGCTGGTTAGGGTCTGAAGAAGTCATTTTCGATTTAACCTATTGAGTCCGCTTTGGCCGATCAAGAGTCACACAGTGAATTAATGATCTTGTTATTATTTACTTGTCTTGTCGGAACATGCCTTCCTTTTTTTGGATCATATCAAGCATTTTGATGGATTTCTGGTCGCCAAACTGTACTTGTTTTTTGATTATAAACCATTAAACGCTTTTTCTCATCTTATTAAAAAGCTTTGACCAGTCTGGCATTCCAATGAGAAGCTTAATTCCTCTTTAGAGAACATCCTTCAAATCTGTCTTCACGGGATTGGTAAATCGTAGCAACTTGTCCGATTTTTTTGAATGGCGAATTTGGTTGGTTGCTAGTGCAAAAAATATGCCATGACTGCCTGCACTTTTTTTCTTGCCGCCAGCCCTGCCGTATGCTGTCTGTGAAAAATCAGCGGCATGCCCAAGAGTACTTGCAATTTTATCAGTTGACTCTCCCGACTCTTTCATCGATTTTCCGAGATAGTGTCGGTAGGTATAGGCACTAATCAGTGTTGACCGGCGAGGCCATATTGCACGAGATTTTTCACGAAGTCTTTGCGAAACTCCGCCAGCATCGTACTTTATTACTGCCGTATAATTAACCTGAGCTCGCGCATACTGCAGAAGAAAATTCCCCCAAAGAGATTTACAATCGACGATCAATAATCTCATCGGCTGCCCCCGTCCCGTTTTTTCGTCTACCTTGGCACCAGGTATGCCAATACTTAATTTATCCTCGTTTGCGCGAATGATAATACCTCGCTCAAGTTCAATGGGTCTACACCCTGTTGCCGCTAAAACCGAAACCGCCAACTTTAAACGCTCCGACCGAACAGAGTTAAATATCTTTTCCCTCCAGTCAATATCAAGTTTTACAAGACCGTATCGCTTGCTCAGCTTTAATTTATGAGCCATTTTTATACTCCTGACCTACTGATATCCACAGCATTTTTAATAGCCCAATGTCCCAATATGCCCCCCTGCTCACACAGTGCAAATTGGGTACTGGAGCTCCAATATTTGCAGTTAAATTATCACATCTATATTTCGCTTTTAACCATATTCAACGTGTCAAATAAATCGTTTCTAAACAATTTATTTAGCATTATTCATTTATTGAGCTCTTTTGATGAGACTTTCTTAATCTGCACTTAAAAAACACTCACCCATTACTTGCATACAATTAAAAAAAACTTACTTACGACTTAACTTGCACTCAACCTGCACTAATAAAACAATTACACAAAAAACAGTTGCATTTAGTTATCAATTTTGATATTATCATATTTGATAACTCATTACAAGGTAATTTTGTGTGAAAACCGATCTGATTTTGGCAATAAGGGAGGTAAGCAGTTCACCCTCAACTCGCAAATCCAAAATCGGTCGGATTCGCGAGCTGTTGGACGAAATTGAGCGTGCACAACAAGCAGGTGTTCATCTTGCGGATATATCAACCGCATTGAGTGATCATGGTTTTGAGGGAATGAACCTAAAGTGCCTGCAAAATCTTTTGTATCAAGCACGGAAGAAGAAGAGCGGAAATGAGAAACATCAAAAATCCAAATTAGACACATTACCAGTTAAACCGAATCAAAGAGGTACATCTGCAGGAATCGATGCGGATTCAATTTTCGAAGTAGCACGTAACTCGATGAAATCGAAGACAGCGTCAAACATCACTCTCGGTCTCTTGAGGTCTCAAAAATCAACCAATGAAAGGAACCCCAAATGAAAATACTCGTCGCAAACTTAAGTGGAAACATGGGAAAAACTACTATCGTCAAACACCTCTTGTCCCCACGAATGCCTGATGCCAGAATTGTAATTTTAGAATCCATCAACGCAGGATCGGATGAAATTCGGTCGGCTATAAGGCTGAATGCAGATGATGAATTTGGAAGCCTGGTAGACATATTGGCAATTGAAGATGAGCTAGTGGTCGATCTAGGGTCATCTGAATCCAAAGATATGATACGCAAATTAAAAGAATACGAATCAGCTATTCACGATTTTGATTTGGTCATTGTGCCCGTAGTGGCAGACCCCAAGGCACAGGAAGACACTATCTCAACAATCATGACTCTAAATGCGCTGAATCTGCCAAAAGAAAAAATAAGAATATTGTTTAACAAAGTGCCGGTTCATATGGCTGGAAAGGTCGGAATCCTGTTTTCACAACTGATTGATGCGGTACAGGATATGGCCGTTGTGGATACAAATCTTGTTATCTTCCAATTCGAGATTTACAACTCGTTAAAAGGCAGCATGTCCACAGTGACAGAACTTGCCGGAGATCAAACAGACTGGAAATCAATTGCACGAAATTCAGCGATCAGTGAGCCGGATAGAATCGATGCACTACAAAACAACCGTAATCAGAAGGCAGCGCCCACGGCAATGCGCAATCTTGATAATGTTTTCGATTCTCTTATTTGTGTCTAGCATTCAACTAACTGTCATCGACAACAGGGTGGAAAAGTCATGATAAAATTGCCCACCCCGATTTCTAGTAGGGATTACGAAGGAATCATTATCGACCTGCTGGATGACATTATGTCGGCTGAGCAAAATGCAAAAATATTGGTTGATAGACTAGACTCAATAAGTAAACGATCGACGTTTCGTGTCGTAGATGTTGATTTTTATCTATGGCCAGTCGCTGCAATCACAGTTGTATCATTCATATTTGGAATATGGTTTGGCTTTATAGCTCGTGGGATTATATAGCACCAACCAAACTACCACCTGCTGAAGTAGGTAGGTTAACGCAGCTTGTGCGCAGGTAACAAAATTCACCAAATTGCACCAAGCTGAACGCGCATGAATCAAAACATTGAAGATCAAAATCACCGGCTATAACCGGTGATTTTAATCAAATTGATTGAAATATATTAGTCAATAATTAACATATCAATTGTGATAATATTCGCGAATTGTTTAATCAATGCTTCGGCACAAAAAAGCAATTGCCCGACATCAGATCACCCCTCGAAAAAACCATCGTATTCGCACTCAAAAATCAAGGGTGCACTGCCACCGAGCTTGCCCATCGGATTGACATGGCACCAACAAATTTTTCTTTAGCTAGAAACTCTAAGCGAAGTTTTCCCCTTCCTGCCTTACTTAACTTAATGACTCTTGCAGACATGACTGCAGAGGAAAAAATTAAATTATTAGAGTGGATTTCGTTTAAGCGCCAGATTTAAAAGTTAAGGAACCTCTGATTAAGTCCCAAACGATTTTGATTCATAATGTCATCATCGCAGAACGAACAAACGGAATTGAACAATGAAGCAGACAACGCTCTCCACTGGCGGTTTTGATAAATTTGGCAAGACTACTCGAGGTGCGGTATTTCTGGCCGAGATGGATCGGGCTGTTCCCTGGTCTGCGCTGTGCGCTCTGATCGAACCGGTATATCCGAAGACGGGAAACGGTCGACCGCCTGTGGAGCTTGAGCGCATGCTGCGCATTTATTTCCTCCAGAACTGGTTCAACCTCTCCGATCCTTCGGTGGAAGAATCCGTCTACGACTCGATGTCCATGCGCGAATTTGCCGGTATCGATCTGGGCCGGGATGGCGCGCCTGATGAAACCACAGTGTGCAAGTTTCGCCACCTGTTGGGGCAGCATGGATTTGGCAAAAGAATATTCGAGGAAGTTGGCCGACACCTGCAAACCCAAGGACTGAAGGTCTCGACCGGGACCATCGTTGATGCCAGCATCATCAATGCACCCTCCTCGACCAAGAACAAGGGGTTCCACGCCGGAACCCCCGAAATTTTTGTCACCCCAAATCCAGCCCAGCCAGAAGCGCGTCCAAGTCGATCATCTTACCGCCGCTCTGGAACGTGTAGTGCCCGTTCAGCAGGATGTGCCGCTAGGCCGCCGGCGACATCCGGGTGATCAGCGCACGGCCTTGGTGTTGCCGCTGGCCTCGCACTTCGTCAGCAGGTGCGACAGGATGGCCGAGTTGTAGTAGATGATCGCGTTGGCGATGAGCCTGGCGCACTGGTTGATGATCTCGATTTCGATGTCAGTGCGACCGCTCAGCTCCTTCTTTCCGCCGACCTGGGCAATGGTCGAGCGTAGTTGGTGGTAGGACTCGATGCGGTTCTGCGAGCGATGGACGTTACGTTCCAGTTGCGGATCGCGCAGGTAGCGTAGCGTGTAGATGCTGCGCACAATCTTGTCGAACTCGAAGATCGCGCGCCGCGTCGGGTTCGAGGCGGTGTAGGTGCACAACTTGCGGATCAGCGTGCCCTGGGTCATCTCCTTGAGCCCGATTGTGGCGACGATTTGGTTCATGTTCTGGTTTTCGTCCACGATCACCGGTAGGTCAGCCTGGCCGACCGGTCGGATCAGGAAGTTCTCATACAGAGCAAGGTCGTCGGCGCAATACAGTTCCTTCAACTGGTCATTGAGGTTGGTAAAGCGCGGCTCGAAGCGCGGGCCGAACCAACTCAGGATGGCGAAGTTGAC
>JANXWX010000079.1 GCA_025350915.1 Nitrosomonadales bacterium | reverse complement strand
CTTTATTTAATCGATTTTTCCATTTCGTTCGCCAGGCTCTTGTCGATCAGCATTGATCCCGATACGACAGTTCTTTTTGCGTCCTTCTTAAGTATCATTCGCCGCCAAAGGTTCGTACTCACCTCGACCGGAAGCCACCAGGTTCTCTGGAGAAATGCCGACATCCTGCAAAAAGCGAACCGCCGTGGTTGCACGTGCGACTGACAGCTCCCAGTTTGTCGGGAATATTTTCTGCAAGCTAACGTTATTAGCGAACAGTTAATATTTTATACGACCTAACCACCATAACCAGGCAAATCCGATTATGCCCGCCAATACTGAGGCAGCCAGCACACCAGTTTTTGCCAACAGCAGAAATGCATCCTGCCCAGCGAAACCAAGCTCTGCTATAAAAATAGACATGGTAAAACCGATCCCCCCCAATACCGAGACTGCCGCAATCTGGCTGAAACATGTACCGCTTGGCAACCGCCCAATCCCCAGCCTTAAAGCCAGCCAGCATGCGCCGGTGATACCGATAAATTTCCCCAACAATAAACCTGCCACGACTCCCAGAAACACCGGATGCGTCATGGTTTCAGCAAGCGCACCAAACTGCATGGGTATGCCTGCATTAAACAAGGCAAAGATCGGAATCACCAGAAACGCTACGGGTAGATGCCAGTAATGCTCAAGTCGCTGCAACGGTGTCTGTACGCCTGCAACTCCATTTTCGAGATCCTGTACTACGCTATAAAGTTTTTCATTTGTCAAAATATTGTCCCCACCCTGTTGCTGGCTGGTATCAAGTCGCACAATACAATCCTTGACATTCGCACTGAACAAGGAAGGGTTGTATCTTGACCTCGCGGGCACTGCAAATGCGCCCAACACCCCTGCCAGTGTGGAATGCACGCCGGATTGTAATAATCCGTACCACAACATTACAGCAAGCAAAAAATAGGGCAACACCTTGCGTACACCTGCAAAATTTAATGCGAACATCATGATCACCAACAAGGCTGACACAGCCAACCAGGCAAGTGACAATTGTTGCGTATAAAAAAATGCAATCACCAATACGGCACCAAGATCGTCTGCTATGGCAAGCGCCACCAGAAATGTGATCAAAGCCTTGGGCACTCGCCCCGCCAGCAACACCAGCACACCTACTGCAAAAGCAATATCGGTAGCCATCGGGATACCCCAGCCACGGATGGCATCTCCGTCGTGGTTAATGGCCAGATAAATAAGCGCGGGCACAATCATGCCACCGGTTGCGGCAATGACGGGAAGGGCAGCCTGGCGCAGATCAGATAATTCACCAACCAGAATTTCGCGTTTCAATTCCAGACCAACAACAAAAAAGAATATCGCCATCAAGCCATCATTCACCCAATGGTGCAGGGACATACCGATACTCCACGTCCCTATGTTGAGACTCAGTGGTATGTGGAGGAAGTGACGATAGTCGTCTGCCCAAAAGCCGTTCGCCAGGAACATGGCAACGATTGCCATTCCCATCAACAACAGTCCACTCGTGGTTTGGCGATGGATGAACTCTTCAAAGGGCGATATTATGCGGGTGAAGGCACGCTCCCATGGTGCGTAAGTAGCCTCCTGATCCAGGTGTGTGCGTTGCTGGTTCAGAATGGTCATAGCATTTCCTGAATTTTCATGACATGTTGAGTTGACTGTTTAATACTAATATTAGCACAGTCATGTATTCACTCAATTTGCATAGTGAAATTCTCTGTTTACATAGACTCTTATCAGAAACAGCCTCACAAGTTGCAATCAATCCAAACCTGTTATTTCACAATTGTTATAATTCACGAAATTAAACCTTTGGAGTCACTATGCGTCCGGCACAGCTTTTAACCGTTCTTGATCGTGAGTTTTTAAGTGCGCGTGAAGGACATCACACCCCTGTCATGTTGTGGGGCCCGCCCGGCATTGGCAAATCGCAAATTATTGCCCAGGTCGCCAAGAGGCATGCCGCACCGATGATCGATATACGCCTGTCTCAAATGGAGCCTACCGATCTGCGCGGTATTCCGTTTCGTATTGAAAACAGGGTGGAATGGGCTATCCCTTCCATGCTGCCTGACGCCGAAAGACATGGCCCCAATGGCATTCTGTTCCTGGATGAAATTACCTCTGCCCCGCCCAGTGTCTCGGCAGCCGCCTATCAGCTTATTCTGGATCGTCGCCTAGGTGATTATGAAGTACCCGCCGGCTGGGCTATTTTCGCCGCGGGTAACCGCCAGGGTGACCGTGGCGTGACCTACACCATGCCCGCACCACTGGCGAATCGCTTTTCACATTTCGAGGTGGAAACCAATATCGATGACTGGGTAAGCTGGGCCTATGCCCAGAATATCGACGAAGGCATTATCGGTTTCCTGCGTTTCAAGCCAGAACTCCTGTTTGATTTTGATCCTGCGCACAATCCGGTTGCTTTCCCCAGCCCGCGTTCATGGGAATTTGCGCATCGCACCCTGCAAAAATTTGGAGACAATTCCGAATTACTGTTACCCACCTTGCAAGCCTGTGTTGGCCCCGCTGCCGGACTGGAGTTGCACGCGTTTATCGAAAACCTCGACAACATGCCCGATCTCGATGCGATCCTTCGCGGTGAGCCGGTACCGGTGCCACGTGAGGTAGATCTGCAGTATGCGGTGGCTTCCGCGCTGGTGGGTCGTGCAATCAGAGCAAAAGGCACGGCTGATGCAAAAATACAGCACGGTCATATTCTCGACTATGCCGCGCGTTTCCCGTTGCGGGAGATGGGCATTATGCTGGTGTCTGATATGCACCGCGCAATCGGCCAAAGCCTGTTTTCGGTACCACAATTTGCCAGCTGGGCCAATGCGGTGGCTGATCTGATGTTGTATGAAGCCTGAGCGACAGTATTGCTGACACATCATGGTTAAGCCGGAAATAGAAACCAAACTGGCAGCGGCACGTACCCGATTGATACTGGACAAGCCGTTTCTCGGTGCCCTGGCGCTGCGCCTGCCGCTGGTTGCGGCCGACCCCAAGTGGTGCGCCACCAGCGTGACCGATGCGCGCAGCCTGTATTACAACCCCGACTACATAGATAAACTCAGCCTCGAGCAAACACAATTTGTGCTGGCACGGGAAGCGTTGCATTGTGCGCTGTCACATTTTGCACGCAGACATCACCGGATCAAGGCGCGCTGGGATGTAGCGTGTGAATACTCGATTAACCCTGTATTGGTAACAGACGGCCTGACGCCGCCCCCTGCCACGATAGTGATCGCTGCCTATGAAGGCATGACCGCTGAGGAAATATATCCTTTCATCGAAGACGACGATAGCGAAGATCAGGATGCGGAAAATTCCCAGTCGGGGCAGGATAGCAATCCCGACAACAGCGGCTCCCAGCAAGGCAATGAACAGCGCAAAAGAGGACAAGGAAATACACCACAGCATAATGATCCACAATCGGGGGGAGATAGCGAGGCAGAGCAACAGGAAATACTGGAGGGCGAACATGGCGCAACCCAGCCTCAACCCCAGTCCGCGAGTGAACTGGATGCGCTCTCCACGCAATGGCAACAGCGGATGGCGGGCGCAGCCCTGCAGGCACAGCAGGTAGGCAAACTGGGCGGCGCACTGGCCCGTCTGGTAGGTGAATTACTGCAGCCGAAATTACCCTGGCGCATGTTGCTGGCGCGTTATATGACGCAGGTTGCACGCGACGATTACAGCTACAACAGGCCCTCGCGCCGAGAAGGTGAAATGATCATGCCCTCTTTGCGCAGCAGCCAGGCCAACATCATGGTGGCGCTAGACACCAGCGGCTCGGTAACGAATGAAGAACTGCATGAATTTCTTTCCGAAATCAATTCGCTCAAAGCTCAGCTCCGCGCCAGTATAACTTTGCATGCCTGCGACACGGTACTATCCAAAGAAGGCCCGTGGTATTTTGAAGCGTGGGAAGAATTTAAATTACCGCGTGAATTCCATGGCGGTGGCGGTACCGATTTCCGCCCCATTTTTGACTGGGTAAAACTACACGGCAACGCACCCGATATGCTGTTATATTTTACCGATGCCCTGGGCGAATTTCCCAAGATAGAACCACACTACCCAGTGCTATGGCTGGTTAAAGGCAAAGCTACAGTACCTTGGGGACAACGAATACAGTTAAATTAACTCCTTGCAGAAAATATTTAAACCAATAAGGCATATAATCAGTTCGAGCTTCATAAGAAATCAAAGGAATTTCAATGCGCACAATTGGCCACCGTAAAGAACGACCCGTCACCTTCGCAGCTTCTGCTGAACTACTATCCGAAGGTGCACGTTTTAACGACGAGATCCACCGTTTACCTACCGGCAAAAATTCTTTCATGCCCAAAGGAGTATTCCTGTTCAAAAGCCATGAAGAAGCAAACCGTCAACAGATGAACGCCTTGATTAATGGTATGGCAAGAATTGCACAGGAGCGTATGTAGTGGAAGAGTACAGTCGTCCGGCCACCCTAGAAGACTTAAAAACACTGATAGGCTCGTTAAACAAACAGAATGCTGACTACCTGCTGATTGGTGGCTATGCGCTTTTCGCACATGGATACCACCGCGCTACGACTGATATTGATGTATTGGTTCCAGCTACCAAGCTGGCCGGGCTAAAGGTTAAAGAAGCACTAATGATTTTACCTGACAAGGCAGCCAAAGATATCGATCCGGCCTGGTTTGAAGAAGGGGAGAATATTCGTGTATCAGATGCATTCGTTGTCGATATCATGCTGAACGCCTGCGGTGAGACCTACGAAACACTCAAACAATATGCGGAAACGATTGATCTCGATGGAATAACGGTGCGAACAATTAATCTGGAAGGGCTGTTGCTTACAAAAAATACCAAACGCGAAAAGGATATCTCAGATCGCATTGTTCTAGAGCGCGCACTGAATACACTTCGGGAATTAAATAAACACAAGTAACAATTTCTTTGTCCGCATCATATTTGAAAATCACTGTTTATAATTCACGCTCACCAACAGCTTAGCTAACTATTTTTTTCATGGCCGAACTATCACCCGAAGACTCCCTAAGGCTCAACGTCATGCTAGCCGGCGAGATACAGGCTATCCGTATTGATGCCGCCAACATGACCATTTATGGGCTTTCGCCGCGGGGAACAGCCACGGTGAAACTGCACCCCGCCGGGCGCAGCGATCAATACCTGCGCAAGGCACGCGAACTATTGGCGGGCTTTGCAATTGGTTCACCCGGTGGCTACCCGGTTTATCTTCAACGCTGGACGAGGATGGGGCAGGCACGCGACAAGGGCCTTGATCGCTTGCTGTTGCTGGGAGAACCCGAGGCAGTCACCTCAGTCGCTTATTCAAATGGCTTGACCGATGAACTTGCGCGACGCGCCTGGTGGGCAATGCCGGTGGCCGACCATGCACGCCGCATGCTGGAAAGAGAGTGCGTAGTACAGGGACAAATGGGCAAGGTTTTGGCAGATTTTCTGCTCGAGCATCTGCCGTTTGAAAACAATGCCCACATCATTATGGATACCGTGCGCATCTTGCTGCAGCCCGGTTTAACCGATACTCAGACCCGCCTCACCTTGTGGCGCAAGGGGGAAATGGACAATGCCTATCAGGCAGGTTTTCTGGCACAGCTGCCGGATGACATTCCCGAACAACTTTCCGCGCGTGACAATTTCAACGCCACATCAGAAAAACTGGCAGGCTTAATTTCCAGTGGTAATATTTTTGCACAATATCTGCAGCGCATACTCTCCGGCCCCGGACAGACATTCTTTCATGCTTATGATGAATTGCTCAGACATCCGGCTGACAAAGACGTGGTGCTGGCGTTACTGGATGCGCTCGAATCTTAATTTGCCCAACTGCGTCCGCACCATGTATGCAGCGGCGATACGGTTGAAGGTATTGTGGCCAATGTTAATAATTTTATTGCGAACGAAGAATCAACTTCAGCTTCAGCCATAGCTCAGCTTTTAAAAATCGTACCGGAACGGGATCAGGAAATACGCGCGATGCTGGCACTATCCTGTATCGATGTGGATATCGCCACACCCATCATGTCGCAGACCACCGCCAGCGGTTCGCTGATGCGCAAGAAACTGGAACCCGTCACGCTACCAATTTTGCAACTGATCTCGGTTTTGTCGGGTAAAGAATTTTCAGCGAACACGACGCGCCGTCGCTCACGCTAGACGGTACAGAGTACAAATTATTGTCAGGCGTTGGCTGATTTCAAGCCATCCGTCAGATGAGGTGCGATCACTTGCAGCATCTGTGCAAATATTTTTGGGTTTCCCGCGCACAAATGCCCGCTCTTGAGATAGCTGTCGTTTCCTTCCAGATCTCCCACCAGCCCCCCCGCTTCGGTAATCAGCAAACAGCCCGCTGCGATATCCCATGGCTTGAGACCGGTTTCGTAAAAACCATCATAGCGGCCGGCCGCTGTATAAGCCAGATCGAGCGCGGCAGAGCCTGGACGGCGCAGACCTGCTGTCTTTTGCATCATGTCGCGCAGAATGCCCATGTAAGCATCCATATGGGTGAATTTGGTATAGGGAAAGCCAGTACCGATCAGACTATCGGCCAGTTCTGCACGCTTGCTGACGCGGATGCGGCGGTCATTCAGAAATGCGCCACGGCCGCGTGTAGCGGTAAACAGATCATTCCTGGTGGGGTCGTAAACAACAGCCTGGGTCAACACGCCGTTGTGTTGAAGTGCAATCGAAACCGAATATTGCGGGAAGCCATGTAAAAAGTTGGTGGTTCCATCCAGCGGATCGATGATCCACAAATACTCTGATTCACCTTGGGCGCCGCTCTCTTCTGCTAAAATCGCATGCGTGGGATACACATCGAGTATGGTCTCGATAATGGTGCGTTCAGCGGCTTTATCCACTTCGCTGACATAATCCGCATTGGATTTCTTGGTCACGGTAAGATGGTCGATATTATCGGCTGCACGATGGATTAAATTACCGGCGCGACGAGCGGCTTTCACCGCGATGTTGAGCATGGGATGCATGGAATACCTAACTTTTTTAATGAGCAATGGGCCTGTTTGTTTCAAACTGAAACCACAGGAGTGTTTCACTATGAAACACACAGGCCGGCATTTTAACGGGAAACACGTTTTGAATAAACAAGATGTTACAAATATACTGGCCAATGTACGTGTGGTACTGAGCCATACCAGCCATCCGGGCAATATTGGCGCGGCTGCGCGGGCTATGAAAACAATGGGCCTGGAGCAACTTTATCTGATTAATCCGCTCAAATTTCCCAATCACCAGGCTGATGTAATGGCCGTGAGCGCGATAGACGTGCTGGAGAGAGCCGTGGTGTGCAGTTCACTGGATGAGGCCCTGCAAGGGACTGTGCTGGTTGCCGGGCTATCAGCACGGGTACGCGATATTTCGCAGGAGGTGCTGGCACCCCGTGTCGCGATGCCACTGCTGGCACAACAGGCACAACAACATCCGGTGGCCTTGCTGTTTGGCACTGAAATGTCCGGCCTGACCAACGATGAATTGGCACGCTGTCAGTTTATGGTGAATATTCCGACGAACCCGGACTACTCATCACTCAACCTTGCATCAGCCGTGCAACTCATCAGCTACGAGCTGCGTCTGGCAGCGGGCTTGGGAAATATTGAAGCGCCGGAAGTGGTGCCCGCACCGGCTGAGCAAGTGGAAAGATATTTTGTGCACCTTGAACAAACACTGGCTGATATTGGTTTTTTACAAACCAAACACACCACCAAATTGATGCACAAGTTGCGCCGCCTTTATTCGCGTGCGCGACTGGAGCAGGAAGAAGTCAATATATTGCGGGGAATATTAAGTGCTGCATCCGAACACCATGCCAAGCAACAGCAATCAAAACAATAAGGAAATCACCTATGTTCAAGGCGATTAAAGAAGATATCGACAGCGTTTTTTCCCGCGACCCGGCAGCACGCAATATGATCGAAGTTGTGACCTGCTACCCCGGCTTTCATGCGCGGCTGATCCATCGGCTCACCCATGGTTTATGGAAGTTAAAGTTGAAATGGCTGGCGCGTTTCCTTGCCTATATCGGCCGCGCAGTAACCGGTATTGAAATTCACCCCGGTGCCACCATAGGTCGACGGTTCTTTATCGACCACGGCATGGGTGTTGTCATCGGGGAGACCGCAGAAATAGGTGATGATGTGACGCTGTATCATGGCGTAACCCTTGGTGGCACATCCTGGAAGGAAGGCAAGCGACATCCAACCCTATGCGACGGCGTTGTCGTGGGTGCGGGCGCCAAAATACTGGGACCTATTGAAATTGCCGCGGGTGCAAAAATTGGTTGCAACGCTGTTGTAGTCAAAGATGTCCCTGCTGGCGCAACTGCTGTTGGTATTCCCGCACGCATATTGGATGAAGCCAAAAAAGCTTCCGGCTTCAATGCCTATGGCGTTGGCAATGACCAGAATGATCCGGTGGCGAAAGCCATCCATGGCCTGCTTGGGCATAGTGTAACTGTGGATCAGCGCATCGAACTCATTTTGCAGCAACTGGAGAAAATGGGGGTAAACATCGATGAAGAACGCGCTACCGCAGACAAATTTGATCCCAATCATCTGAATAAAATAGTTGACTAAAATATTTGGGTATTCTAGTATTTGTCATCTACAAATAATTCAATAGCCTCAGGGAGAGAAACATGCGACTGACTACCAAAGGACGCTTTGCAGTGACGGCAATGGTTGATCTGGCCATGCGCGGTGGAAATGGCCCGGTTACGCTTGCCAGCATCAGCGAACGTCAAAAAGTCTCTCTCTCCTATCTCGAACAGTTATTCGGCAAGTTGCGGAAACATGAGGTTGTTGGCAGTGTGCGCGGCCCCGGTGGTGGCTATTGCCTGGCACGTCCGGCAAATAAAATTTCGATATCCGACATCATCGTAGCGGTGGACGAATCTCTGGATGCTTCCCAGTGCCACGGTATGGCCAATTGCCATGATGACAAGCAATGCATTACCCACGATTTATGGATGGGCCTGAACGGCACGATATCTTCCTACCTCAAAAGCGTTACCCTGCAACAATTGATTACCAATCAAATACCCAGAACAGCTGGCACTTCACACATTGTCATGTCAAAAATGCCTGTAAAAGCTGTACTGGCCAATGCCTGAGCACAAAATAACGTTCAGCAACAACTATAAAACGAACTCCCTGTATCAGCAGGTTGCTTTCTATTATCTGATTGCGCCTGGCTAAAATAATTTTCGTTGTAACACCCTTGCTTCTTTTCAAGGATAATATCGTTATTCAAGAACGAATTTTCCTATGAACAAGCCCGATCTCCCGTTGAACAACTCGCCCGTCAAATCATCAAAACCGGCACATACGCCAATGATGGAGCAATACCTGGGTATAAAGGCTGCACATCCTGACATGTTGTTGTTCTACCGGATGGGAGACTTCTACGAACTGTTTCATGAAGATGCCGTACGAGCAGCCAAGCTGCTCGATATTACCTTGACGCAACGCGGTGCTTCCAACGGCCAGCCAATCAAGATGGCGGGTGTACCATTCCATTCGGCGGAACCTTATCTGGCCAAGCTGGTTAAGCTGGGTGAATCAGTCGCGATCTGCGAGCAAATTGGAGACCCAGCCACCAGCAAAGGGCCTGTTGAACGCAAAGTCGTGCGTATTGTGACACCGGGTACACTTACAGACTCCGCCCTGCTTGATGAAAAGCGCGATAGCCTGCTGCTTGCCCTGCATCAAAACGCTGACAAAGCCGGGCTGGCTTGGCTGAATCTTGCGTCTGGGCAATTTTATGTCAGCGAAACTGACTCACAAAATATCGCGGCAGAACTGGAGCGTTTGCAACCTTCCGAAATACTGCTGGCAGAGAACATCCATCTGGCTGCTCAAGCAAAAGTACCGATTAGAACTTTGCCGGTCTGGCACTTCAATCAGGAAAATGCACGACGTACTTTGTGCCAGCAATTTTCCACCCTTGATCTCGCCGGTTTTGGCTGCGATGATTTTACGGCAGGACTCGCGGCCGCCGGAGCGCTGCTGGGCTATGCCAAACTCACCCAGGGACAGGCTATTACTCATGTTCGTGGAATCCGAGTTTATACCGCCGAAAACTTTGTACGCATGGATGCCGCTACCCGTCGTAATCTTGAAATCACCCAGACCTTGCGCGGCGAACCCGCCCCCACCCTTTTGTCACTGCTGGATACGTGTGCCTGCAACATGGGTAGCCGACTGCTGCATCACTGGCTGCATCATCCACTGCGTGATCGCACACTATTGCAAGCCAGGCACGATGCGGTAGATAAGCTGAGCTCGACCTATACTGAAACACAGAAAAAAATAAAATCATATGTTGATGTAGAACGTATCAGTGCGCGCATTGCGCTGCGCAGCGCTCGTCCGCGTGATTTGTCCGGCCTGCGGGATACATTGGTACAACTGCCGGCATTGCAGGAGGTATTAAAAAATAATCCCTCACCGTTAGTTGCTGAACTGGCGTCCTCTATCGTGCCGGAACAAAGTCTGGTTACTTTGCTACAAAGTTCATTACGTGCAGAACCTGCCACAGTACTGCGAGATGGCGGTGTCATAGCCGATGGACTGGATGTAGAACTGGATGAGCTGCGTGGCATACAAACCAATTGTGGCGACTTTTTACTCGAGCTGGAAACGCGAGAACGCAGCCGCAGCGGGATTGCCACATTGAAAGTCGAATACAATCGCGTGCATGGCTTTTATATTGAAGTTTCACTCGCACAAACTACCAAGGTACCAGACGATTATCGCCGCCGCCAGACACTTAAAAATGCAGAGCGCTATATCACACCTGAACTGAAAGCGTTTGAGGACAAGGCGTTGTCCGCAAACGAACGTGCACTGGCGCGGGAAAAATATCTGTATGAGCAGTTGCTGGATCAGCTCGCACCGTTTATTTCCCAGTTACAGCGCATTGCTGCCGCCATTGCCGAACTGGATGTGCTCGCCACGTTTGCGGAGCGAGCATCCGCGCTAAATTTAGCCGCGCCAATATTCAGTAAAGAAGCAATAATCAATATACGTAACGGACGCCATCCGGTAGTGGAAGCACAAGTCGAACAGTTTATTGCGAATGACACCAGTCTTCATGACAAACGGCAGCTGTTGTTGATTACCGGCCCCAACATGGGTGGTAAATCGACCTATATGCGCCAGGTGGCGCTCATTACGTTACTCGCTCATTGCGGCAGTTTTGTACCTGCGGAAGAAGCCGTGTTAGGAGAAGTCGACCAAATATTCACCCGCATCGGCTCATCCGATGATCTGGCCAGTGGACGCTCAACCTTCATGGTAGAAATGACTGAAGCAGCAAATATTCTGCGCAATGCAACTGAAAAAAGTCTGGTGCTGGTGGATGAAATAGGCCGTGGCACCTCTACATTTGATGGCCTCGCGTTAGCCCATGCCATCGCACGACACCTGCTGGAAGTAAATCGCAGTTTCACACTTTTTGCGACGCATTATTTTGAACTGACTCGTTTAAGTGAGCAGTTTACACAGCTTGCAAATGTGCATCTTAAAGCCATAGAGCATCAGCACAGCATTGTATTTTTGCACAGTGTCGATGAAGGAGCGGCTAGCCAGAGCTATGGCCTGCAAGTTGCATCCCTGGCAGGTGTACCAAACGAAGTGATCAAGGATGCACGCAAACAATTGAAGATACTGGAACAGCAAAGCGTCATGCAAAATCCACAAGGAGATTTATTTGCAGTTAACGAGATAAAACCAGAAATAGACGAGGTAAGTGTACATCCAGTACTGGAAACATTAAAAAATATACAACCAGATGAACTTAGCCCCAAAGCGGCGCTTGAGAAGATATATCAGTTAAAAAAGATGTTATGAGTAAGTTGGATCTACATATAGCCACATATGCACAATGTAGATTCATACTTCAGTTTTTGATTATCTGTGTACCCTTATCGTCAACTATGCTACCGAAGCTTGTGGTAATAATTGTTCTTACGCTTTCAGGCAATGGAATATAGTCATACTGAATTGCTTTCAGACCACCATAACGTAAACTGTATTTTAAATACTTCAAGAGTTCACGGCTATGTTCAGGTTGCGGGCTGACCTTATTCACCAAAATATACGATGCAAATGATAGGGGCCAACTGCTTGCGCCAGGCTGGTTAGTTAGCACAACGTCAAAACCTGCACTCTCATCCCATTTTGCATTTTCAGCAGCTGCGCTTATATTTTCATCGCCAGGGCTAACAAATTTACCCGCTAGATTTTTTAATTGCACATAGGACAATTTGTTCTTCATAATCTGCGGCACAGGTGCGTATCCAATCGCATAAGGTGTATCTCTAACTTTGGCAATGTTCTCGTTTGGATCCTTAACCTCGATTGACGATGCTGGCCAAGTTCCCGCCATACCATCACCCTTGATGGATTTCCACTGGGGATGCACCTTGGCCAGATAATCTCCAACGATAGTGCTGATGCCGGGAGGTGAAACACGATGAACAATTATAATTTCCTTGTCCGGCAGCGACATCCCTGGATTCAACGCAACAATCGCTGGATCATTCCATTTTTTAATCGTACCGAGCAATATATCCGCCAATACAGGGCCATCCAACTTGAACTGGCCTGGATAAACATTGGGCAAGTTAACTACGGGTGCGATGCCACCCAGTGCAACAGGGAATTGCATCAACCCGTCCTTTTTCAAATCGGAATTATTTAATGGCATATCAATACCGCTAAAATCAACTTCTTTCTTGGCAAGGCGCTTAATACCGTCTGCAGGATTACTGCCTTTATAGTTAATCACGGCACCTGGAGTACGTGCGGAATAGGCATCACCCCATACTCTGACCAGGGGACCTGCAATCATACTGCCGGTGCCGGTGACTTCACCAGCAACAACCATAACCGGTGTAAGTAATATCAGCAGCGTTACTAATTTCAGGAAAAATAATTTCATAAATACGAACGCTCCTGTGTTACTTCATTTATAAAGAGGCCGGATGTTCTGTGTTTCACCGTGAAAAATATATTAATGATGATGCCCACCAGCACCATGCACATGACCATGATCCAGTTCTTCCTTGGTGGCAACCCTCACCCCGGTTACAGTAGCGGTAAAGTTTAACGTTTTGCCGGCCAAGGGGTGATTACCATCGACCGTCACTTCTTTATCGGTAATCTCAACAACAGTGTATAGCATATAGTCTTCATCTTCGTCATCTTCTGCACCACCCTCCAGCTGCATGCCTATTTCAATGTCCCTGGGGAACATATCACGTGGTTCGACACGGACCAAATCGTGTTCATATTCACCAAATGCATCATCCGGTTCCATCTTTACCGACACTTTGTCACCCGTATTTTTACCCTGCAGCGCTTCTTCAACTGTCGGAAAAATTCCATCATATCCACCATGTACATAACTGATAGGCTCACTGGATTTTTCCAGTACTGCTCCGCCGTTCACATCCACCAACTCATAGCTTAATGAAACCACGGTGTCTTTAGCTATTTTCATTTCACTTCCTTTATTAATTTAAGTATTTCGTCGGCGTGTCCATGCACATGGACAGCATATAAGGCATGGCGCAATTTGCCTGATTTGTCGATTACAAAGGTGGACCGTTGTATCGAAACCTTTTTATGGCCATCTACTTCTTTGTCATATAACACACCATATTTTTTACAAACGGTAGATTCAGTGTCTGCAAGGAGTATCAGGGACAACCCATATTTATCCCGAAACGAAGCATGACTCAGACAATCATCCCTGCTGATACCGACTACTTGCGTATCCAATGCAGAAAAGTCATCATCTAGAGCACTAAATTCATTCGCTTCTATCGTACAGCCGGGGGTGTCGTCTTTTGGGTAGAAATACAACACGATATTTTTTTTCCCGCGTTGTGCGGCTAGGCTGAATACTGCCATATCCGCATCTGGCAGTTGAAATTGTGGTGCGTCTATTCCAGCTTGTAATTGCATTTTGATACCCCTTTGTGACATTCTAGCCGAGTTTGATTTTGCCGACAATTTCGATTAATGCTTGGGCTATAATTCTGTCCATGAAAAAAAAATTATCATTGCTGGGCAACTTGAGTATTAACGAATTTCTGCGCGATTACTGGCAAAAGAAGCCTTTGCTAATACGCCAGGCAATTCCAGAGTTCACTGGTCTGCTCAACCCCAAACAACTCATTGAGTTAGCATGTGACGCTGATGCACAAGCACGTTTGGTTCACCATAAACGTGGCAAATGGTATCTTCATCATGGTCCCTTTGACGCTGCAGACTTCACCTCACTTGGAAAAGCTGCCTGGTCGATTCTCGTACAGGGTGTCAATCACACCTTACCCCAGGCTGCCGATTTGCTCAAACGCTTCAGTTTTATACCACACACACGCCTTGACGACCTAATGGTGAGTTTTGCCCCTAAAGGCGGCGGGGTTGGTCCCCATTTTGATTCATACGACGTCTTTTTGTTGCAAGGGTCAGGGCACAGGCGCTGGCAAATTTCCGCTCAACATGACCGCACTTTGATAGCAGACGCCCCGTTAAGAATTTTACAAAACTTTACGCCAGAACATGAATGGGTACTTAATCCGGGCGATATGCTGTATTTGCCGCCTCACTGGGCGCATAACGGCATCGCTGAGGACGATTGCATGACCTACTCTATCGGATTCCGTACGCCCTCCTATCAGGAACTGGGTGAGCAATTCCTGGTTTATCTACAGGACAATCTCTGTATAGATGGGATGTATGCAGATCCCGATCTGAAAGCACAAGATCATCCGTCGGAAATCAGCACCCAAATGCTTGGTAAAGTTGCCGATGCTATTAAAAAAGTCAAATGGGACAAGGCTGATATTGCCAGTTTTCTCGGTTGTTACTTGAGCGAACCCAAGCCGCATATCTTCTTTGATCCGCCGGAAAAACCCTGGACGCTCAAGCGCTTTCAGCAATCAATCAAATCAAATGGCATTGCGCTTGATCTGAAATCCCAAATGTTATGTCAGGGCAGCGAAATCTTTATTAACGGCGAATCAATTCAAGTCGACCTACTCATTTACCCTATACTCAGATCGCTTGCCGATAGTCGTCAACTTCAGGCAGATAACATCCCGGATGACGCCTGCAAATTGCTGTACCAATGGTATCTGGATGGATATCTTGTGCCTGTTGCCGATTAAACTGCGAGACCATTTTGGATAGTGATACACAAGATCGCATCAATCTTCTCAGCACTGCTGAATATGTTAGTGCTCTGGACACCCTTTGTGGCAACATCAAGAATAGTCTGTATGTATTTGACAAAGATTTCATCAATTGCGGCTTTAACAGTGCTTCACGTTTCGAGTTACTCAAAAACTTCCTGCTTTCCAACCCTAAAAACCAGTTGTTGTTATTGGCACATGACACCCGCCCTCTAGCTCAGTATTGCCCGCGATTGATAATTTTGCTGCAAAAATTCAGCCACAACATGTTTATCTATCAGACGCCCAAAAACTTGCAGCACTTGACTGAACCCTTTGCTGTTGCGGATCAGTCGCAATATGCACGCCGTTTTCACTTTGACGGCTCACGGGGTATATTGGCACTTAACGATGGTGCTGGCGCTAGTCTGCTGAAATCCCGCTTTATGGAAATGTGGGCCGTTTCCAGACCCAATACCTCAACAGCTACTTTCAGCCTCTAATACAACTCTGCATACTGCCGTTATAAAAAAGTTTGCCTACCACTAGATTTTTTTAGATTAAAGGTTAAAATAACGGATCTTTCGAAATAGGCTAGTACTATAGAGAATTGATCATTGGCTATTCTTTCTGATTAGCCATTTTTTGTAACTTTTCCTTAAGGGATATTGATAATATGACACGTTCTGCTCTGATCGCCGCTGTTTTAGCTGTTACTTTGGTTGCTTGCAACAAACCTGCTCCTGCTCCAGTTGTTGAAGCTCCAGCTGCTGCTCCTGCTGCATCAGCAGTTGCGGCTCCTGCTGTAGATCCAGCCGCTGCTCCTGCTGCAAAGTAATCGGTTTCAAGCAATAAAAAATGCCGACGCAAGTCGGCTTTTTTATTGCCCCAATTTCAGCCTCAATCAATTTCACGCCAGTCAAAACCATATTCTTGTGTCGCAACACCTATCCATTCGTCCTCACACCCCAGAGCGCTGCTTAACGCTGCACGGGCTAACTCTGGCGTGTTATTTTTTTTACTTAAATGGGCTGCGACGATATGCTGCAATTTACGATTATCCAGCTGCGCCAACAGGGCGGCAGCACCGGTGTTATTGAGGTGCCCAAAACGACCGCCCACCCTTTGTTTCAGACTATGGGGATAATCACCATTATTCAATAACTCGCTATCATGATTACATTCCAGTACCAATGCATCACAACCACTGAGCACCTGTTCGATATAGGGTGTCGAGCTGCCGGTGTCGGTTAGTACGCCGAGTCTTTTGTTTCCATCACTAAAAACATACTGTACCGGCTCTGCCGCGTCATGAGGTACCAGATAAGGCTGTACCATCACTTCACCAATAGTGAAGGAATTATGCGGGTCGATATGCGTGATACTGGTAAGTTTATTCAACGATTTGGTGTGGGCGCGAAACGTGCCATGAGTTAACCAGACAGGTATGGCATATTTATGTGCCAAGCGTGAAACACCGGCAATATGATCACCGTGTTCATGCGTCACCACAATTCCACTGAGCGCTTCAGGTCTGATGCCAAGACGCGCCAGACGCGCAACAGACTCGGCCAGGTTGAAACCACAATCCATCAATACACAAGTCTGCCCGATCTGAACCAGTAGTGCATTGCCTTCACTGCCACTGCCCAATGATGCAAAACGGAATGCTGAGGCCAAGTTACTTAATCTCTGGTTACTTTAATCTAGATTCGTCCTAATATTTTGTACAGGGTATCGGTAATTTTTTGTGTATCGTCGTTACTGCCTTCACCACCGATTCGTACCGTCACTTCACAGGCTTTACCAACTTCGCGCACATTAACCTGTATGCGTTTCGCTTTGTCACCTGCCAGCTTGTTCTTGCTATCATCCTTGCCGTTACCGAGGAAATAAATACCCTTGCTTCGGTCTTTGTCTGCCACAACCAGCTTGGCCTGATCGAGCGCCAAACCAACTTTACGCCAGCTTTTATCGAACGGCTCACTCAGGCTAATACTTTGACTACCATCTGAAAGTTTATTTAATTTGGGCGCGGCGATTCCGTCTGCGGCCGGTTCTACCGGAGGCTTTTTGCTTGTATCGAGGATGCCGGATCCCCCGCCTAGTTTGGACATCAATAATTGCAGCATGGTTGCTTCCAGCTCGGGGTCGCTCGGTCTTGGAATCCATTTAAAACCGGTATCATCCTTCTGGGCGACTTCTTGCATTCCATAATGGGTAATGTAAATTTCTGAGCTGTTTCCATCTTTGCTGCGCTCTAAACGCGTATGGTATTGATCACTTTCACCGGAAGAGATTAATCCACCAAATACAGTGCCAAAGTATTTACGGAATGCATCCATAGGGATCTTGGCACGGTTCTCCGCCCACTCCGTTTCCATTATCCCGACTTGCGGATTTTCAATTTTAAGTGTCAGACCGTTCTCTAGCCAAAACGCTTTAACGATAGGCCAGATATTTTCAGCCTTGTCATTTACCAACAACCAGCGTCGGCCATCCTTACGCTCCAGCTGCACATTCCTTACGGGTGGCAATACCGCATTGGGCTTACGCGTAGTACCCTTGGAAAACTCGGAGTAACGCGTTACTGATTCTGTTTCACCAGGAATCGAAAATCTATCATCCCCGTTATAGGTCGTTAAGTCTGGCGGTACATCCAGTGCTCGCACTTTGACCGGTGGGGCCTTGTAATCAAAACTTTTGCTTTCAACAGCATTACTACCCGCCGGGGTACTACAGGCGGCCACCAAAGTCAGTGCAAGAGTTGAAACGGTAATATGTAAAACGTTCATGCTGCTCCTAAAGTTAGATAACCCTGGCACTTACTGGGAGTGTAGGCAATAAAAGAATATGTTAAGGCCAAAATCACACTGCATCATTCTGCTAAAGAATGCCCGCAGAGCGCATGGCTTTTTCAACCAATGGCTGCGACCCGGCCGTCAGCGGTGTGAGAGGTAAACGCAAGTAATTTTGCATTTTACCCATACGGGCAACAGCCCATTTGACTGGTATTGGATTAGCTTCAACAAACAGGTCCAAATGCAATCCCAACAGCCTGAAGTTAATGTCGCGCGCTTTGGCAACTTCGCCGTTTAATGCGGCAATACACATATCATGCATTAATTTTGGGGCGACATTGGCGGTAACTGAAATCGCACCGTGTGCGCCCAACAGCATAAATGCCAGCGTACTCGCATCATCCCCGCTATAAATGGCGAAATCCTTCGGCGCACGTTGCAACAGTTCAGTACCACGACCAATATTGCCAGTCGCATCTTTTATACCGACAATATTGCGAATCTGCGCCAGCCTCAATACTGTATCGTTGCTCATATCTGCCACGGTACGGCCAGGCACGTTATACAGAATATGCGGCATATCCACAGCTTCGGCAATCGCCTTGAAATGTTGATATAGGCCTTCCTGGGTGGGTTTATTGTAGTAAGGAACAACGGTCAACGATGCATCGGCGCCCGCTTTTTTAGAGAAAGCCGCCAACTCAATCGCCTCTTTTGTAGAGTTACCGCCGGTTCCAGCGATGATAGGAATACGTTTGGCAGTATGATCAACCGCTACCTGTATCAGCAACTCATGCTCTTCAACATTGACGGTCGGTGACTCGCCGGAAGTGCCCACCACCACAATACCATCCGTGCCTTGCTCAATATGAAAGTCAATTAGCGCCCGAAAAGCAGCCATATCAAGACTGCCGTCCAGATTCATCGGGGTCACTATCGCTACGATGCTGCCTTTTATCATGGTGATGGCCATCTTTAAAAATTTGCATATTTTAACTTAAACTTATCGAGATTGCCTTACAAAAGACTGTGCGCTATGGAATAATCCAAGCATTCAATAGCACTAACCTTAACCACCCCACTTATGATGTTGTCCAAATTGAACCCCGGCGAGATCGCCACCATTATCTCAATTCACACTGATGAAGCATTGCATCAACGCTTGCTGGCCATGGGCTTTCGTAGCGGCAAGCAAATAGAGCTGATACGCAAAGCATGGTTTTCCGGCCCCTTGCAAGTTCGTATCGGCACAACCGATATTTTGCTGCGCCGAGCCGAAGCCGA
This sequence comes from Nitrosomonadales bacterium, assembly GCA_025350915.1. Taxonomy (GTDB): domain Bacteria; phylum Pseudomonadota; class Gammaproteobacteria; order Burkholderiales; family Gallionellaceae; genus 39-52-133. The sequence continues at coordinate 4,329 of JANXWX010000079.1, read as the reverse complement.
AAAAATAATGGTGCAGTTATGAAAAGAATCGCGCTGCTGGGCATGCCAAACACTGGAAAATCCACCTTATTCAACCGCTTAACCGGCTCCGCCTCCCGCGTTGGCAATTGGCCAGGCATCACGGTTGAATTACTCAGCGGCAAAATCTTGCTGGGTGACGAAATGGTTGAAATTATCGACCTCCCGGGCATCTATGATATGCATGGGTTTTCTGAAGACGAACAAGTCGTTCGACACTTCCTGCATGAGAACATCCCTGATCTTGCCCTTGTTGTCCTTAATGCCGCGCAAATAGAGCGTCAGCTAAGCCTGCTGTTACAACTCAAACAATTCAAATTGAATATGGTTGTTCTGCTGAATATGTCAGATGAAACCAAAAAACTGGGTATCACGATTGATGTCAACAAAATGTCTGCCACCTTAGGCATGCCCATTTTCCTGCTTAGCGCAAAATATGGCACGGGTTACCCGGAAGCGTTACAGGCAATTACCAAAGCGCTGCGAAATAGTGTGCCCTCCATGCCTGAATCAGTGCGGAAATTAATCGCGCAGGACGAACATATTGAACGCGAAATGGCACAGATCATCCTGCAGACAGTTCAAATACCTGCACGCTTGCCCGACAATATGACCAACCGGCTGGATAGTCTGCTGCTACACCCTTGGCTGGGTCTCCCGATATTTTTTGGCTTCATGTTCTTGCTGTTCCAGGCAATCTTTTTGTTTGGCCAACCGCTACAGGGAGTCGTCAACGCATTATTTGGCTGGATGCGCGAGCATGCATTTGGGCCGCTAGTCGGGTTTCTTCCCGCTGCAATTCAAGGATTGCTGCTAGACGGTGTCTACAATGGCGTTGCTACCGTCGCTGCATTCGTGCCACTAATCGTATTGTTCTTTTTATTCATGGCCATCGTGGAAGACACGGGTTACCTTTCCCGTGCGGCATTTCTGATGGATGCGCTGATGGCAAAAATGGGGCTGGATGGGCGCAGCTTCGTCATGCTGCTGATGGGATTCGGCTGCAATGTACCCGCCTTAATGGGTACACGCGTGATGCGCTCCCGCTCCCTGCGCCTGCTATCCATGCTGGTTATTCCTTTCTCGCTATGCTCAGCCCGCTTGCAGGTATTTGTATTTATTTCTGCCGCCCTCTTTACACCCAAAGCAGCACCTGTCGTACTCTTCAGCTTGTATCTGTTCAGCTTTGCCACGGCTATACTGACCGCACTCCTTTTCAAAAGGCATTATCCGAATACGGAACCCTTCGTACTCGAACTGCCTCCCTACCGATTTCCAACGTTTCGACAAATGGTGATGCGCGGCTGGCATGAGGTTTATCAGTTCCTGCATCGGGCCAGCAAATTTATTGTTGCGGGTGTCGTACTGGTGTGGCTGTTAACCAATCTGCCCCCATCAGCTGCTCCTGCCAGCGCGGATACCATTGCCGGCATGATAGGCGCATGGCTACATCCAATATTTTCGCCTATAGGCATCTCACCCGATCTCACCATCGCGCTGATATTTGGTTTTGTCGCCAAAGAAATAGTGATTGGTTCGCTTGCCGTTATTTACGGGATGAGCGGAGACGCACTCAGCGGTACACTGGCATCACAACTGGATTGGGTACAGGCTTACAGCTTTATGCTATTTACACTGGTATATACCCCATGCCTGTCAACCATAGCCACGCTGCGCAACGAATCCCAGAGCAACAAATTTATGTGGTTTTCTATCGCATGGTCATTGACCCTGGCATGGCTGCTCAGCTTCCTGTTTTACCAGGCAGCAAGGGCTCTCGGGTACTAGCAAGCACAGCATAATTACGCAAAAAAGGCTGCAACCGCAGCCCTTTTATTTCATTACAACTTTTTTCTCATTACAACTGGATAAAAATTAGTCCTTCCAGGCTTTATCCAGAGCCAGCTGTGCCTGATCGAGCTTTTCCTTTGCTTCTGTGTATTTCGTCCTGGAAAGCTCCACTTTTTTCTGCTGCTCAGCCAGTAAAACCTTCTTCTTCTCAATAAGTTTTTCAGTATCGATCACTGCCTGAGAATCAGATTTATATTCTGCTTCAACTTTCGCCATTTGCTGCAAGGCATTGTTATAAGCAGCCTGCTGTGAAGAAACATCTTTAGCCTGCGCAAAAGGCGCCGCCAAAATTAAAACCAGACAAGGCAGCATTCCATATCGCAACATACTCATCCTTCCCGGAAAAATTATTGACTCAATAAACATGCGTGAATTTATCAATGAAATAACTGCCGATCAACACCAAAACCAGCACGCCCACTCCGGTGAATACACTTGTAGATCCACCGTCCCCCATTACACCCTCATATGCGGCATAAAAGAAAAATGCGATTGCAATCAACGTCAGAAATTGAGATAGCAATTTACCAAAAGTTTCCATAATCATATCCAATCAAAAACATTAACCAGAACAATACTGAAGGTAAGCCCCACCCAGCCCCGAGTTCCGCCTAAGCATAACGCAAAACACCAAGGTTTTAAATGGCTAAAGGCGAATTAACACCCCTTAAGGCGTTAAATAAGAATTTGGCGGAAGCTGTGAGATTCGAACTCACGGAAGGTTGCCCTTCGGCAGTTTTCAAGACTGCTGGTTTAAACCACTCACCCAAACTTCCATATTTGATTATTTTATACTTCAGCGACGTAACAGGTTTCTGCTATGAACAAAAACTTGGCCCAGACATTACTTACTTATACTCAACCCTGGTTAAGTGCCAAACTTCAAGACTGCGCATGATACAGAAAATCACCGGCAATTTCAAAGCGTATCTTAAGTTTTAAAGCACTATTTACATAGATTCATTGCAACTTTTGCACACCTTCGATACTCTTACGTTTGTTATTCAATATTCACTAGGAGAAAAACCATGGAATTTCCAACAATCTCACAACCCGTCGTATTGGCACCGGAACAAAATAAAGTATTACGCAACACCTACACGATGCTGGGCCTGACCATGATACCTACCATCATTGGTGCATTTGTTGGCTTATCAGTCAGCTTCACATTTATGGCGCAACACCCGATTATGGCGCCGTTGCTGATGTTTGGCGTGATGATGGGCATGTTGTTTGCCGTATCAGCGCTGCGTAACAGTGTATGGGGCGTTGTCATGCTGCTGGGCTTTACGTTTGTAGCCGGTGTATTTCTCGGTCCGATCTTGCAGCACGCGCTGCATCTGCGTAATGGCGCTCAGTTGATAGGCATGGCTGCCGGGGGTACGGGGATTATATTTTTCAGCCTGGCTACTTTGGCTACTGTAACCAAAAAAGACTTCAGCTTCATGGGCAAGTTTTTATTCATCGGCCTTGTACTGCTTGTGATTGCTTCACTGGCTAATATATTCTTTGCCATCCCCGCCATGGCGCTGACCATATCGGCTATCGCAGTGTTACTTTTCTCTGCTTTCATTTTGTACGATATTAGCCAGATCATCCATGGTGGTGAAACCAACTACGTGATGGCAACCATGTCACTGTATCTGGATATCTACAATATCTTTGTACACCTGTTAAGCCTGCTGATGGCCTTTGCAGGTGATCGTGATTAAACTTTAAGCAATAGTTGAAAAATGGCGGCGCAAGCCGCCATTTTTTTACTAAATTAATAGCCCATCACCCTGCCTGTATCACTCAACTCAAAAAAATCCCATTACTATCAGTCTCGCAAATAAATTCTAAACATTTGCATTCGACTGCGGAAAACTCAAACTCAATAATTCAACTGTACACCCATAACAGTGGGAACCTTTACATATTTAAAGTGCAAATAAATTAAAGCGCTCAGAATCGCGGAGAAAAAACACCACACAGAAAACAGCGCGACTGTGTAGAACCATAATGCCGCAATAAACAACAGCAACGTCAACACACCGAATAACCGGACAAAGCTATGGCTTGAAAATAGCGGTGCGCCACAGGTTGCAGCCAGATAAAGCTCCATCGCCGGATGCTGCCTCACATAAGGCAACACATACACCATATTTTCTTCAATTCGCGATATCACGGGATATTTGATGATTGAATACAACAGATACAACCCTATTGCGCCACCGATAAGCTGGAACCCCCATAGCACCTTCTTGCGCCACGCTACAGTTTCAATCATGACTATCGCAAATGGCACATAGATCGGCCACATCACGTGCGAGAACAGCGTGAACAAATAGGTCATCAACTCATTAAGAATCGGCGCCTGATACTGAAACGACAGCCATAACATACCCTCAACGATTTGCTGGGCACCAAACAAAAGTGGAATCAACGCAAACGGAATCTCGGACTTTTTTCGTGTCATTT
>JANXWX010000077.1 GCA_025350915.1 Nitrosomonadales bacterium | reverse complement strand
GTGTGCTGTTGCATTTTGGGAGGCGGGTATACTGATCATCCAATGGCTGTCCCAATAAATGGACGGGGTCAATTAGTCAGTTTCACTCTATCGTAAACAACTTGGCGAAATTCGCAATCTTAAGGATCTGTTCAACCCCCGGCGTGGGTTTGCTCAATTTCAGGCTTTTGCCAGCCGCATTTGAGCGCTCGCGCAGCATCAGCAACATACCCAGCGCAGAACTGTCGAGATAATCGACACCAGAAAGATTCACGTCGATTACGCCGACGGCCGAATTGCTGATAAGAGAATCATAGGCTTCTTTAAACTCACGCTGCACATTAAAATCAAAACGTCCTGTCATGTTGATTGTTCCTGCATTCCCTGCAACATTCGTGCTGATACTCATTGAAATCTCCTTGTGAACGAAAATAAACACCTTGGAAGCGTAGCCTCATTTACCACCTTTTATCAGCCTGGTTGAATATTCCTTTTCAATAACAATCGTTCAACCATACCAATTGCTTCAATCAAGTCCGTGTGCCTGACCTTACTTTTCCCTGCAACAATATGCATACTCGGCGACAAGCCGGCTTAAATTCTAATGTTGCGCACGCCCGCTTCTGCCAGTTTATATAACACCCGCCGTGCCATATCCTGTATCGGAACGACCTCGTCTACGGCCCCCACTGCAATCGCTTCACGCGGCATACCGAAGACTATACAAGTTTCCTCGTTTTGTGCAAAATTATAAGCGCCTGCCTGATGCATCTCAAGCATGGCATTGGCCCCATCCTTACCCATTCCGGTCAGCATTACGCCAATTACACTCGTTCCTGCATGCCTTGCCGCAGAACGGAACAGCACCTCTACCGAGGGCCGGTGGTGGTTAACCGGCGGCGCTTTGCTTAGCTCTGTCATATAAGTTTCCCCGCTGCGTTTTAGCAACAAATGTGAATGGCCGGGGGCAATGTATGCGTGCCCAGGCAACACGCGTTCATTGCCCTGGGCTTCAACGACGCTAATTTTGCACAGGCTATCAAGTCGTTCGGCAAATGATTTGGTAAAAGATTCGGGCATATGTTGGGCAATTAAAATACCCGGGGTATCTGCAGGCAATTTGATCAAAAACTCCTTGATGGCTTCGGTACCGCCGGTTGAAGCGCCAAGAATAATGACCATTTCAGTGCTGGTGATGCGGTTACCCAGAGCTGGCAGGGGTATTGCCGGGATAGTTGTATCCGAATACTGTCGGGCCAGACGTGCTTTCGAACGGGAAGCCGTGCGAATTTTATCCGCCATATCGTCGGCATATTCTTGCATTACCTCGTTGATTCCCGGCTTCGGCATAAAATCAACTACACCCAGCTCCAAAGCGCGTAATGCTGCTTTGGAACCACGTTTGGTCAGGCTGGAAACCAGCAAAACAGGCATCGGTTGCAAGCGCATTAACTTCTCCAGAAAGGTCAGCCCGCCCATTCCCGGCATTTCCACATCCAGCATCAGCACATCCGGCTTCGACGTTCTGATCATATTTTGTGCCTGCGAAGGGTTGGTCGCCACATCGATCGCTTCCATATCGGAAAAGCTGCCAATCATTTGCTTGAGGATGCTGCATAAAAGTGCCGAGTCCGCAATGATCAGTACTTTTATTTTTGGTATTTTGCCGCTGCTTAACGACATGCCAGTTTCTTTCCAAAACATTAACGAAATATGAATTATCTTTTACAGGTCTGCTCTTGAACCAAGCCGGGTTGCCTGACTCTTCAATTTTAAAAAATTATTTTAACTACCCGGGTGAAATAATTGCTTCACTTCTATCATCCTTTAGCGCACACCTTTTGCCGAAAAATTATGCTCATTTTCATGCGCATGCCTTCGTGCCAAGGGGGATAGCTCATATACCGTCTTGCCGCGCAATTTAAAATATTCGCCAGCGTGATGAAAACTTTCGGAATGTCCGGCGAACAAGAGCCCATTATGGCGCAACAAAGGCACAAATTTTTTTAAAATTGAGAGTTGTGTTGACTTGTCAAAATAGATCATCACATTGCGGCAAAATATGGCATCGAGCGGTGCACGCAGCGACCAGTTGTTGTCCAGCAAATTCAATTGGCGAAACGTCACCATATCCCGCAGCTCCTGGCGCACTTTTACCATGCCCGATTGTGCGCCGGTGCCTCGCTGGAAATAGCGTTTGACTACTTCATCGGATAGTTTGGCAATGCGCTCTTCCGGATACATTCCCGCTCTGGCCGTTGTCAGTACATTCGTATCCAGATCGGTGGCGATGATATTTACGTGTGACGCTTCGCGACCCAATGTATCGATCACCGTCATTGCCATGGTATAAGGCTCTTCACCGGTAGATGCGGCAGAACACCAAAGTGTTATCGGATGCTTGCCAGCTATTGCGCGCAAATGTTCCGCGAGTGCGGGGAAGTGATGTGCTTCACGAAAAAATGAGGTGAGGTTGGTCGTCAGCGAGTTGGCGAATTCTTCCCACTCTGCTTCATTATTATTTTCAAGAAGTAATAAATATTCCTTGAAATTACTGATTCCGGTGGCGCGCAAGCGCCGAGATAAACGGCTATACACCAACTCCTGCTTGGAGTCGCCCAGGGATATGCCGGCATGATCGTAAATAAGTTTTCGTACCCGTTCAAAATCATTAATCGTAAACTTAAACTCACGACCCTCTTTGTCTACCTGTGTATCAGACATTTTTTTATCTCACAGTATCTACTGTCCGACATCCAGGTATCAAATACCTTAATTGGCGGCTAAACCGGAATGGTGCATTTTGCACAAACCCGGTCGATTTGCACACTCAGCATTTAGTCATAATTCGTCGGTATTGATCAAGCTTTTTGCTGGTTCAAATCTATCTCGCTTGCCTACGATGAGTCTTGATGTGGCGGTTAAACTTTGCTTGTGGCGTCTGCTCTGGAAAATATCTCGCTAATTTCATCCCGCATCTTTACGATTTTGTCCGGCGAAACGGAGCTACCCTGTGTCGCCTCATTCGACCATACACCGATGCGATTCCAGGCTTCACTCATGCTGTTGATGCGCGTATTGGAGTGCGCTAGCAATTGACCAGCCTTGCCCTGAAGTTGCAAAGAGGATATCGCATTCCCAACCACCACATCGACCGCCGATGAAAAATTACCCTGATGTTCGATAATGCCAACCATGTCCGCGTTCACTTTTTGGGCATGCTCTAAGGCCTCACCCACCTTTTTCTTTGACTCAACGGCAAATCCCATGTCCAGCGAGGCCATTTTCGATATTGAATCCTCAGCCATGCTGATGGCTTCCTTCACCCCATTAACCGTTGTGCGTATCTGCTGGCTGAATTGCTCGGAACGACTGGATAATTTGCGCACTTCATCAGCTACAACAGCAAAACCGCGCCCTGATTCGCCCGCACGGGCGGCTTCTATTGCCGCGTTTAATGCCAGAAGATTGGTTTGTTTGGCAATGCCGTCGATATCAACCAGCACAGACAATATCTCGCTCACCTTAGCGGTAACGATATCCATCTTTTCAACCAGCTCTAACCCTAATTTACTGTTATCTACGATTGCAGAAATCAGACTATGAAAAGTTACCTCTACCTCAGACAAAAAATTATCTTCTTCAAAATCGTTCTTGTGACCTTGTCCGTTAACAAAACCTGCCGCTGCCTTGTCCTGACTTTTAATCAGTTTCTGCATATCGCTAAAAATACCCATCAGCTTTTCTACCGAATCTGTAAGCACGACCTGCACTTGACCCAACTCACCACTTGTCTCTTCAAGATGCATAGCAAACTGGGGATGCATTTGCGTTAATACGCTTTCAACCGCACTCTGTTGGCGCACTTCCTGTTGGCTTGACGCTGCTATTTGTTTGCTTGATGGTTTAAATATTAACCAGCCTGAAAGTATAACCAAGAGGGTAATAATAACGTGTACAGTCAACGTAATCCAGGCGGTGCCCAGGTCAGCAAGCAACCAGTGCAGAAAAATTGCTGTCAAGCCTAATACTGACACCAGTAATATTGCGCTTTTTCCTTGCTGTTTGTTGCTAGCGGAGCGGGCAGTCATTCTTGAAGTATTGGTCACGGTTTTAGCACCCAGTTATTGGTCTACGTCAGCAGTTCTTTAACATCAAGAATCATGACTATCTTTCCTTCGCTCGACATGGTTACACCTGCCACCCCTTTGGGGCGGAAGGTATCCAGCGACTTGATTACCACATCATCATGCCCATCAAAACCGTCTGCAGTGAGGATGAAACTATAACTACCCATTTGCATCAAGACACCCACTTCGGATTTGCCAGACTCCTCCCAGCCGATCAATTTGGCCAGTGATAGGACGGGCAGCACCTCACCCCGCACGACCATGGTGGGTTTGCCTGAAATCAATTGCTGCCCGGCAGTTTCAACTGTCATGATTTCCCTTACCATCGAGAGTGGCACTGCAAACGGTTGATCACTCAGGCGCACCAATAACACCGGCAAAATAGCCAGCGTCAATGGTAAAGAAATAATGAACATTGAGCCCTTGCCGGGTATGGATTTTATTTCTATCGAGCCGTTCAGCTTTTGGATATTTGTATTCACCACATCCATTCCAACACCACGGCCCGAAACGCTGGACACTTCATCCTTGGTGGAAAATCCCGGTTTGAATATGAGGCTGAGGCTTTGATCCTCACTTAAGGTATTGGCTTCTTCCGTGGTGATCAACCCTTTCTGCACGGCTTTGTTTCGCAGCACTTCCGGGTTCATGCCCTTGCCATCATCAGTGATGGTAATGAGGATGTGATCACCCTCCTGGCGGGCGCTTAATTGTACAATGCTCTTGCTGGGCTTGCCCGCTGCTGAGCGTTGCTCCGTCGTTTCAACACCGTGATCGACTGCATTGCGAACCAGATGGACCAATGGATCATTGAGATCCTCAATCATGGTTTTATCGATTTCGGTCGCCTCACCCGACAGTTCCAGCTCTACATCCTTACCCAGTTGCCGTGCCAGATCGCGAGCCAGCCGCGGATATTTCTTGAACAGGCGGCCGATGGGTTGCATGCGTGTATTCATCACCGCATTCTGTAAATTCACGACCAGCATATCCAGCTGATTCACTGCTTCATCCAGCGATTTCAATGTGGCGGGTGTGGCATTACCATGCAGAATATCGGTACGCAGATGGGTTAATCTATTTTTCGTGAGGCCAATTTCACCGGACAGATTAAGTACCTGGTCCAGCCTTTCGGTATCCACGCGTATGGTATTGTCTTTGGCGGGAGGGTCAGCTTCACGCCGCGCGGCAGGAGGGGTTGCGGCGACTCCCGGAATATCGTCGGCACGTCGCCCAAAAGTACTTTTCTTTAGTTGCTCTTCATCAATCTCAACAACGGGTTCTACCGGAACGGCTTCAACAGTTACTTTCCTTACTAAAGCCTTTGATGGGGAATTTGTTACCGCGCTGTGCAGCAATACCCAGTCTGGTTCGTTCTGTTTCCCCACTTTTTTCGCTGGAGCAGGTGTTGCTGATGTCTGTGCCTTGGCAGTTGCTGCCTTGATTTTTTTTCCTTGCAGCGCGTCTTCAAGTGCGGACAGCATATCTGCAGGTGCAGCTCTCGGCTGCACGTTATTGCCCAAATCATTAAACATCAAGCGCACTTCGCCCGTTGCAGCCATGATAACGTCCATCAATACCGGATCCAGCTTCAGCTCTGAATTGCGCAATTTATCAAACAGATTTTCCGTGAGATGGCACAGGGTAACCAGCTCCGTGGCATTCAAAAAACCTGCACCACCCTTGATGGTATGAAAGCCTCTGAATATCGTGTTTAACAAATCCTTGTTATCGGGATATTTTTCCAGATCCATGAGTTTGCTATCCACATCGGAGAGCAAATCGGAGGCTTCAGTCAGGAAGTCCTGAAGTAAATCTTCCATACCGGTAAAGTCGCCCATGTCAGAACCCCAGACTTTCCAACAGATCATCAACCTGTGCCTGGCTGGTTACCACGTCTGTTCTGCCAGCCGCATTTACAACAGGGCCATTTAATAAACCCGGATCCAGATTGGCGCTGGTTGGTGCATGATGCACCAACAGTGTCAGCAATTGTGCTTCCAAATTTTGCGTAACGTCCATCACTTTTTTAATGACTTGTCCGGTCAGATCCTGAAAATCCTGCGCCATCATGATTTCTGTCAAGTTCGCACTGGTCTGACGGGTCTGCCGGGGTAGCTCCAAAAAATAAGCCTGAGTCTGCGTTGCCAATTGCTTGAACTCATCAACATCAAGCTTGTTGTCAAACAGTTTTTGCCATTCGCCAGCCAGGGTTTTAGCGCCCGCTTCCATTTTGTCTACTATCGGCTGCGTTGCTTCCGTGGCATTTAATACGCGTTCTGCCGCCGCCTGGGTCATAGTAGCGATATAGTTCAGCCTGTCGCGCGCATCGGGAATATCTGAAGCAGCTTTCTGCAAGTTCTTGTCAAAACCCAATTCGCGCAAACTGTCGTGCAAAGAACGCGTCAACTGGCCGATCTCATTAAAAACATCATCCTCAGCTGATTGCCCTTTGGCTTTTGCTGCCGGCATTACTTTTTTTGGCTCGCCTTTATTATCCGATACGATGCTGTCGAATAAAGCTTCCAAGTCTTCAGAGTCGTTAGTTGCTACAGTTTTTTTGCTCATGGCATTACTCACTTTTGCATGGTAGTAAATATTTTTTTCAATTTTTCATCCAGTGTGACAGATGTAAAGGGTTTAACCACATAGCCGGATGCACCTGCCTGTGCCGCTTCAATAATATTTTCTTTCTTTGCTTCTGCAGTTACCATCAATACCGGCAAATGTTTCAAGGCATCATCCTTTCTAATTTCCCGCAGCAGATCTATTCCAGTCATGTTAGGCATATTCCAGTCGGATACGACAAAATCAAATGATTCTGCACGCAGTTTTTTCAAGGCGTCAATTCCATCTTCTGCTTCGTGCACATTTGAGAACCCCAATTCTTTCAGCAGATTTCGTACGATACGTCGCATCGTAGAAAAATCATCCACCACCAGAAATTTCATATTTGGATCAGCCACAATATTTCTCCTTATTCACTTTGCCAGAGACCAGAGACAAGAAGTATTTTTTCCTTCTCGTAGAAGGGGCGCCCCTTCACTGTCTATCCCATACCCCGGTCTTTTCACGTTAACAGTGGGCGTAGTGTATCTGATAACATCGTCGAATCAAATTTCGCGACGTAATAGTCCACACCGACACGTTTACCCATTGCACGATTTGCCTCTGATGAAAGTGATGAGTGCATGACTACCGGCACATGATCAAAACGTCTGTCCGCCTTGATATTTTGCGTCAATACATAACCGTCCATTTCAGGCATCTCCGCATCTACCAGTATGACCTGTATCTGCTGATGCAAATCGGTGTGTGAATGTTGCGCTGCGTCAGCCATCGTTTTTAATCGCTGCCACGCTTCCATACCATTTTGCGCCTGAATGTTTTTTACACCCATTTTTTCCAGTACTTCCGTTATTTTCTTACGTGCGACATTTGAATCATCCACAAAAAAGACGCACTTTTCATGGCCTTTTTCCACCTTTTCAATCTTACCGACGACATCATCTCCAAAAGCGGTTGAGAGTATTTGCTCTACATCCAGTATGGAAACCAGGGTGCCGCTAGGCAGCTCTGTGATGGCAGTAATCAAATTGTTATGATTGCTTGACACCCCATCAGCTGGGTGTACCTTGTCCCAGTCCACACGCACGATGCGGTCAACGTCACGCACCAAAAACCCAAGCACATGGCGACTATACTCCGCCACCATCATTACTTTCTGTTCGGCTGGATTTCCCAGACCCATGAAGCTGGACAAATTCAGCACCGGCATGACGTGGCCGCGCAAACTGGCTATACCATCTACACCACGCGGCATATTAGGCGTTTTAGTAATGGTAACTGCGCGCGTCACTTCCTTTACTTTAAATACGTTAATTCCAAAAATCTCGTTTGAGCCAATTGAAAACAACAGTATTTCCATTTTATTGGAACCTGCCAGGTTGGTACGCTCATCAACCGCGTCCAGTATGCTGCCGCTCACGGCGACTTGTGTATTAGATTGTTGCAAGTTCATTGCCATTCCCCTCAGCCCAGCAGACGTGTCAGTGCCTGCGATAATTTTTGCGGTTCAAACTTAGGCACATATTCATCCACACCGACCGCCTTGCCCAACTGTTGATTGGAAGAGCTGGACAACGAGGTATGCATCAGTACCGGTATGTTAGAAAAACGCTGATCTTCTTTCACTTTGCGTGTGAGCATATAGCCGTCCATCTCGGGCATTTCCACATCGGTCAATATCACCTGGAACAAATCGCTAACAGGAATGTTGGCGACATCGGCAGAATCAGCCAGTCTTTTTAATTCTTCCCAGCCCTTCTTGCCATTTACTGCCGCTATGTAATTTACGCCCATCGCATCCAGGGTGCGTGAAATCTGCTTGCGTGCTACCGGAGAATCATCTATAAAAAATACGGTACGGTTAGCGAGTCCGATCGGCTTGATATGTTTCATCAGTAATTCATCAGTACCAATATTCCCCGTGTCAGCCAGTACTTTTTCCACGTCCATCATCATCACCAGACGCTTATCCGGCAACTCGGTCACCGCTACTACCAAACCGCCCAGCTGTGCATTGAGCATCTCCGGTGGCACTTTCATTGATGACCAGTCAAGGCGCAATATGGTGTCGACCGCTTCCACCAAAAAACCTTGGGTGTGTCCATTGTATTCAGTCACGATCATTATCGTCGGCAGCGTATCCGTATCCATATTGATGTATTTGGCCAGATCAATCACAGGTACCAGCGCACCGCGCAAACTAACCATGCCCTCGACCGAAGGAGGCATATCCGGCGCTTTGGTAATAGAGGGGATACGCATAACTTCACGCACTTTGAATACATTGATACCGTAGGTTTCACGACGTCCACTGCGCTTGTCCACGCCCAGCGTAAACATGAGAATTTCCAGCTTGTTTGTGCCCGCCAGCTTGGTACGTGCATTTATATCTTTAAACAAATCGGACATTTCTTCTCCCATTTCAAACTTGCTAGCCTGTCAACATATCAGCTGACGCATTCGGCTTGCCACCTATCCAGCACAAACATAGTTATATGCGGCACCAGAAGTAACTTGTTACAACCAACTTGTTGGTCAATTTATCACCAACTCTATTTATCTAGGTAGTTATAGCGGCAACATCCGATTAAACTTTAACAATACGCAATTTTTTTGTTTGCACCAGCTTGTTTACCTGGCATCTACTTTTATTGTATTGAGTGCTTAATGGCCAGCGCTCAAGGACTTTGATGGAGTTGTTTTTTCGGTAACAACTGTTGCTGCAGAAGCCGGTAACACACCTGACCCTACATTGATACCGGGCACGGTGACATCTGGAGTATCTTCTACCGTCCCCCCATCCTTCTGCGCGGCCTCTTCTGCTTCTTTATTCATCACGATGATGCTGATGCGACGGTTGACCGGATTAAAAGGATTGTCTTTGTCGAATAACACAGCAGATGAAAGCCCTACAACCCTCACAACTTTGGCTTCGTCCATCCCTCCAGTAATTAACTCGCGACGCGATGCATTTGCCCGGTCTGCAGAGAGATCCCAATTGCTGAAGCCCTTCCTGTCTGCGGAATAAGGCGTTGCATCGGTATGGCCGGACAAGCTCACTTTATTGGGCATTTGGTTAAGCATTGCGCCCAGTTCATGCAGGATTTCTTTCGTATATGGCTCCAGGTCTGCCCGACCTATCCTGAACATTGGTCTGTTTTTTTCATCCACAACCTGAATACGTAAACCTTCGCTTGTAATATCCAGCAATATTTGGCTCTTGAATTGTTTAAGCTTCGCATTTTCGTTAATTGACTGTTCAATTTTCCTTTTCAGCTCTTTGAGTTTCTCCAGTTCTTTCAATTTCTCTATTCGCTTCAACTCATCAGCAACTGCTTTGATATTGATAATTTTCTTGTCACTGGGCAAGTCCCCTTCTTTTACCTGTCCTTCCGACCTGGTTAAATCCTTGCCACCACCTTTGATAATACTGGAACTGTCACCACTGCCTGAACCACCCTGCATGGCAATTTTGAGCGGCGTATTAAAATAATCAGCAATTCCCTTCAAATCCCCCTTCGTAGTAGACCCCAGCAACCACATCAACAAGAAAAACGCCATCATCGCCGTTACAAAGTCGGCGTATGCAATTTTCCATGCGCCACCATGATGGCCTCCCGCCACTTTTTTGATCCGCTTGATTACGATTGGACGTTTGTCGCTAGTCGCCATATTTGTTTCGCTCTATTAATTGCCGCTCTGAATACACCGCTTAGCGTTTGGTTTTAACAAATTCTTCCAGTTCACCAAAACTCGGGCGCTCTGTTGAAAGCAACACCTTGCGTCCAAATTCAACTGCCATAGCTGGCGCATAACCATTTAAATTGGCTAGTAACGTAACCTTGATTGTCTGGAACATCTTGGTAGACTCATCGGCTTTCTGCTCAAGCACGTTTGCCAAGGGGCCAACAAAACCATAAGACAGCAAAATACCCAGAAAGGTACCGACCAGAGCTGCGCCAATCAATATGCCAAGCTCTGCAGGTGGGATACCGACTGAACCCATCGTATGAACCACACCCATAACCGCAGCGACAATACCAAAAGCAGGCAGTGCATCAGCCGCTTTGGCGATGACATGCGAGGGCAACAATTCTTCGTGATGGTGTGTTTCAATTTCCACATCCATTAAATTTTCAAGCTCCATCGCGTTCAGATTACCACTGACCATGATGCGCAAATAGTCGGTTAAAAACTCAATGATATGGTGATCGCTTAGTATGGTTGGATATTTGGCAAACAGCGGGCTTTCCTCTGGATTTTCTACATCACCCTCAACGGACATCAAACCTTCTTTACGAATTTTTCCAAGCATCTCATACATCAGTGCCATCAGCTCCATGTAATGCGCTCTGCTATATTTCGATCCCTTAAAGACTTTAGGCAATGCTTTAAATGTCGCCTTGAGTGCGCCACCTGAGTTGGCAACCAGGAAGGCACCCAAACCCGCTCCCCCGATCATTAAAAGTTCTACGGGCTGCCACAAGGAGTGCAAGTGCCCGCCCGCGAGCGCAAACCCGCCAAAAACAGAAGCTGCAACTATCACATATCCTATTATCACCAACATGGAACCAATCCTCCAATGATTGTTTAGCTGCAAATTTTATCTACAGATTAGCAGTAGTTTAATATGTCTATCCCAAAAACAATACCCAATACCAGTGCTATTTTGGCAAGTATAACGTGCCTCCATCAAAAAAAACGTCGTTAATACTGCTAATTTTAGTCAGTATTAACGACGTTTTTTAAGCAACACTAATTTTTTATCCTTATGCCGCCGCATTTAACTCGAGTTGAGCAGCTTTTTTTGTTTTGCCAGCCCGTGATGGCGGCCTGCATATTCCACAATGATAGTGCTCACATAGCTCATCGGCATGAACTACAAATTGGCCACCGCATTCTGTGCATGGTGTCAATTGCAGTAATTTTGCATCAAAAAAACGCAGCATAAACCATGCGCGAGTAATGCTTAATACTGGCTCTTCATCTGTCACGCCCAGTTGCTCCTTGTACAGGCAATAACTCTTAATCAACGCCTCAACGCTCGACACACCGGCATTGGTGACAATATAGCGGTGAATATCCATAAACATGGAGGAGTGTATATTAGGCAACCAACTCATAAACCAGTCGGTAGAATACGGCAGCATGCCCTTGGATGGCGAAACACCTTTGACTTCCTTATATAACCTGAGCAAACGTTCACGGCTCAGGGAAGTCTCTTCCTGCAATAACTGCAGGCGCGCCCCCAGATTAATCAATTCTATACATAACTGTATTTCTCGCGCTTCGTTGACTACACTCTTGCTACGCATATTGCCTCCCGGAGTTGTTAAGCGGCCAATGCCTCAACAGGTTGTGCTGTCATCAGTATGGTTGTATGTGCCTGGGACATCATTCTGTCCTTGTTGAAATCCGTGATCATATTAAGCATCAAACGCTCATCGAAACGGAAGCGACACAGCATCATATTGGAATCGGCCATCTTCAGTATTTGCGCCGGAGAAAGACCAGAAATCAAGTTGGCCATTTCTTCGCTCACACCCAGTCGGAATATTGCGGCAACCTTGTCACTTTGTATCATTTGCTGCGCCAGCAACATGTAAGATAAATTTGTTTCACGGATTTCTTCGTGTATTTGATTGATTTGCATTTTCCTGTCCCCTTGCAGTTACGTCTTATTCGACGGTTGCATTTTGCATGCGAAATAACGTTTGCCAAATCAGAGTATTTCTAATTCGGTTGTAAGACTATTCCCTACAAAAAGTACTATATATACCATAGCGTTACTGTGGTTTAGGCTTCACCGGTTGAGTTGGAATACACGTCCAATTCATTGAAGTTATTCACATTAATGATAGCAGCAGTTGGTTGAAAGCGATTGACAAGGTGTTGGCGTTCAAGCCTAAATTTATGATTACCGGCCATGGTCAGGCATCACATACACCGGTTAAAGACCTGGTATTTACCCGCGATTATCTGAAATACATCCGCAAGGTAATGGGTCAGGCTGTAACCGATTTTGCGCCATTTGCAGAGGCATATGACAAGGCCGACTGGTCGCAATACGTCAATATGCCGGCATTTAACGATGCCAATCGTGAC
>JANXWX010000066.1 GCA_025350915.1 Nitrosomonadales bacterium | reverse complement strand
GCGGATTTGTTCACGTTGTGCTTGCCAGAGTTTGCGCAAGGCATCTGTTTTTAGATCACGCTCATCAGCTTCGGATACGAAATCTACTTCGCCATTACCATCGGCTTCTGTTCTGGTGACGCACCATTCTTTGGTGAACTCGCTCTTGATTGCGCCGGCATGTTTGGTCGGCATCGCGCAAATTAATTGCATGCCCAGGCTGTCACGGATGAATTTAATTACGTCATGGGCACGGCGTTCATCCATCTTGGCAAAGGATTCATCATTGACCAATAGTTTCAAATTTGATCCCTTTTCGAAGTGTTTCAATCGGTTTGTGACTACGGCAGCCCTGATGATATAAGCCGGCGTCTCAAGTTGTCCGCCAGAGCCTGTACCCCATTCAGACAATGCGACTTTGGAGCCGGAATCAGAAGTCTTCCATATCTCATAGCGTCGATAGTTGCGGTAATCGGCCACACGTTGCAATTCTTTTAGGGCCTTGTCCTGGTCATTGGAGAGTAACAATTCCACCAATTGATCTCTTACTACCCTATTTTCCTGGCTTAGATCAGTAGCTCCCCACAGGTCACCACCGGATTCCTGTGCTTCGGATAATTCGTAAGCAGCGCTGAAAAAGTCGTAATAAGCCTTGTATTCCGGTACCCATTCCGACCAGTCGATACTGAACTTGTCCGTGCCAAACTTCAGCCTTTCCAGCTCGGTATTCAGTGTTTTCAGGGTACGTACGCCGATATCAACCGTGTTGCGGATCTCGTAGCAGAATTGCTTCGTGAACACATCGCGGAAGGAAGTTTCCGAGGTGCGCAATTGATCCAGATTTTTCACCAGACCAATTTCACGCTGCACGGCCAGCTGTTTATGCACAACAGTAGCCAACTCAACCAGTGCTCCATAAACTGGCGCGAAATTGTCACTACGGTGATCCAGCGTATGGCCGGGATTTAATTGTTCATCGGGTTTGGCATGGCGGTTGTAATCGGCAATTGCTTCACGCACTTCGCTATTGGCCTCGGCGGCATGCAAAATCTGCTGTTGCATACGGCTTTGTGCATGCTGCGGACTTAATTCTGATTGTTCTACTAATTCAAGTACATGGCTCTCAAGCGCAGTATAAGAAATGGCGCCATTTAGCACGCACAGATGCTTGAGCTTTGCGATGTCGTCTTCCACCTGTTGTTGCTTGGCGGCAAGCCCGGCTTCCAGTCTGTCCTGTGAAAGGTTTAAATGAATCAATTGCCCGTCATACGAACCAATACGCTGACTGGCCTGTTGCACGGCCTGATCCATCGCTTCGATCTGAACTTGCAGGGATTGTTTTTCTTCTTCCAGCTTGGTGACTTCGTCCAGGTTCAGGCGCGATAAATCGGCATGGGCGGATTCAATCTCGCGCGCGGCGCGATCCAGTTCGTTAATATCGCCAAAGTCTGGCAGCCTCACCGCACCGGCCAAACCGAGCAAGCCGCGCAGCATGATTAGCTGAGTTTTCAGCTCTTCCAGCTGGGTTTCAGCTTGTGCATGATCGGCAGCGATGCGTTCAAACGCATTGTTTTGTGAAGCCTTGCCAAATACCAGTGCCTGTACATTGCCACTAAACATCGTGCGCGAGCCGGAACCCTTGCCGTCTTTCATTACACCCCGGGAGGTTCTGGCCAGTTGTGCAGCCGTCTCCACCTTCACCACGCTTCCATATAAATCAACAAGATAAGCTTGTGCTACAGGGTGTTCTGCTTTAAGTTCATGAATAATGGAATCGCTGGGTACCCTTTCCGGTTTGGCATTTTTCAGGCACAACTTGCCCTGTACTACGCTGCAACGCAGATGACGTGACTTTACAAACTCGATGGCCTTGGCTTCCCACTTTTCATCCACCACAAAGTTAAAGCGGGCATGGCCCATATAACCTTCGATCGCCGGTTGCCAGTCTGGATGTACCGGCTCGATCAAATCACACAGAACTTGGGCATTGGCTTCAGGTAGCGCACTTTTGAACGTTTTAAGTGCCAACGCAATTTCCTTGGGATAATCAGCGCTACCTGAGGCAAGGTGAGCTTTGCGTTCGGCGAGCTCCTTTTCACGATTTTGTGTGTTTTCAAGCTCCTGCCGTGTTTTTTCTATCTGGCTGTGAACTGCGGCTACAAAACTCTCTTGTGTTCCGGCTATTAACTCATGCAGCCGGGCAAACTGGTCGTCAAGACTGGAAAGCTCCTGCAACAACGACATTGCCTCGCGGCCAAAATCATCCGCATTCGGGTTCAGTTTCTGGAATTTCTTTTGCAGCAGGGTAAACGGCACTTGAGTGGATTTTGCCATGGCTTCAGCCACATGACTGCCGGCATCGCTCAAAATGCGGTGCGTCAGCGGAAATTTCATACCGCTGATGGTCTTAGCTGTGGTCAATAATTTATCTGCGGCCCCCAGCGACTCCACCAGAACTGCAATTGAGTTTTTTGCAGCCAACCTTGCGGCCTGCATACGTTCATCAATGCGAATTTTTTGATCTGCCGCTGGAATTCCGCTCAGTCTGGCGGCAATCTGTACCAGGCTCGCACTGCGCGCCTTTTTGTCCTGTTGTAATCCGGCTATCATGGCGGTTTCATCCGCGATCTTCTTTTTCAGTTCGCGGATAGTTTGTTGATCAGCCGAGACTTGTTGCGAATCGTCTTGCAGGGTCAGTTTCGAAGCCAGTAATTGATACTGTGCAGAAAGCTCATAGGCTGCCGTTACCTTGCGCGACGCAGTTTCGATTTTTTCAAGTCGCCCCACGTTTTCTTGCAGGCGCTCACCTTCCACCCTTAAATTGTGTACTTGGCGCATCAAATCGCTGATCTGCGAAATGCGTTGCACCAGTTGCTGCGGATCGTGTTCCAGAATTTGGGTTTTTACCAGCTCGTCCACACTACCGATGGGCTTGTGCACGATCGCCTGGGTCCAAGCCTTGGCGGCTAGCTCAGCTTCTGCAAAAGAAACAGACTTCAATCCACGGAAACGTCCATATAACTGACACAGATATTCGCGCTTTGCATCACGAAAACCGGTGACATTGCCATACTTTACCCTAAGTTGACTTTCAATCTTTTCAACGGGATATACTTCCAGAGTGTCATCTATGTTGCGTTGCATCAGATCGCCCAAGGTCAAGCTCACCCCATCGATCAGCATTAAAACCAGTTTTTCCGGCACAGCCTGGCGGCGTCCGCCTGAGCCATCCACCCGGGCCGAAGCGCCGATCAGCGCGGTAAATTCCTCACCCTCCTCCTCACCTTCACTGGGTTTGAATACTGCAGCAATATATCCATGTGCACCATACGGCCGTGCAAACAGATTATCTTCTGCACCGGTTACATAGGACCACAGAGTACGTTTGGATTTTCCGCTACGCGAAGTCTGGCTGCTTTCATCCTGACCGGGGTTGTAGTTAAAAATGTTTTGATAGGTGGCGGTCATTACCGTTTGCAATGCATCCAGCATGGTGGATTTGCCAGAGCCGGTGGAGCCGGTCAGCAAGGTCATGTTTCCCATCGGGTATTCGTCCGAGCGCAGCGCACCCCAGTTCACCAGGATCAGTTTTTCCAGTTTCACTTGGCCATCCCTTGTAATTTCATTGCTTCACCCTGCACTGGTTCCTGTTCATCTGCCACTCCTTCAGCCTCCAAGGCAGCCACCAACGCATCTTCACTGATAATACCCAGGATGGTTGGGCGGATCGCGATATAGGCATCTTCATCTTCAAAACTGAAATTGGAACCGATATGAATCAGGCGGTGACGCTTCAAGTCTTTGATTAATTTATCTCTATCGCCGGAAGTTTCTGGCAGGAGGCGCTTCAGTTGAGTTTGCTGGGTGGCGGCCAGTTCTTCAAACCGGATCAACACTTCGCCGGAATCGGTGAGCCGCCCGCCGCCTTCAGCCAAGCCCTGCTGGAACAAAAAGCGCAAAGTCAGCGCAGCCGACACAAAATCGGCTGAAAGTTTACTACGTAGCGAAGGCTGCGGTTCAAATTCATCATCCGCGACTCCCGGTATTTGCGCGCCTGGCGCATACAAACGGAAAAATTCGTTTTTCAAATCATGCATCAACCGGAAACCAGCGAGCGCAAAGTAGTCGGACAGCAGCTCTTCAATGCGCCTAGCATCGTCATACAAGCGCTGTTCCACACCATCCTCATCACGCACAATAACGCCCCAGGCCAACAGGCGACTGGTAATTTCCTTGAAGCGTTCCAACTTGAGGTTGTGTTTCTCCAGCTTCGCGTTAATGTCATTAATCAAATTCATGGTTATGCGCTATCTAATTTATTCAGTATATTCAATTTATTAAAGTCATCAGCTAGTGCGTTCAGGTGCAGCTTCAATCTGATAATCATTACCCGTGTAATACTCCGTCAACAGCTTGCTCGGCAATTTTGTCACGTTTAAAATTGACTCGCGAGAGGTACGAATGGCTTCTACCGCCTGCATCGCCTGTAGTACGTCTCTGGCCGTTTTCAATGGCATAGTCGAGAGCAGGAAAGGACGACCACGCAATTTGAGCTCGGCCTGCAGCGCCTTGAATACATCCTCGTTCGACAAGGCAAAACCGGCCGCTTCAGCGCGTTGCAATGCTGCGGCGAGTCTGGCTTCCTGGCTTACTTTCGGTTGTGCGGTAACAGTCAGCGCTTTGCGGCGATGAGAGGCACTGCGCAATTTGAAGCTGGCCGGGTCGAGCAGTCGAATTTCAGAGGCGGTGATGGCAACGCCTAATTTTTCTAAAAACTCACTTTGATCAGTAGCTTGCAGTTTTGACACTTGTGTAATCGCGCGGCTGTAAGCATGGCGGGTTTGGCCGCCGCGCAACATCATTGCCTGCTGCACAATGTTGGTGGCTTGGCGCATGTAGGTGTTCATCGCCTTGATCAACTCGGGCTGCTTTGTGGTGCAAGCAGCTTCCACCATTTCTTCAATGCGATCCAGCATCCAATCAAATGTGGATCGGCCGCTGCGCTCGAGCACGGCCCAACGGGCAATCTCATCCAGTTGAAGATTAAGGGTTATTATTCTTTCTTGCGGAAGGCCGTGTAACTTGCCCAACGTTTCGCGGATGGCTTGGCGGTGGCGATCTACGCTGTCTGCGGTGAGTTGTTTCTTGAATTCACGTTCAAAGCGGTCGAGAAACTCCATAAACTCGTCCCACGGTGTCTGTGACGCTTCCACCATCAAATGTCGCACCAGTTCTTGAAAGTAATCAACGCCTTCCGAAAGATCGCTAATTACCTTTTCAGCATAGTCAAAGGCATCTACAAGGTCATAGGCATCTGCATTTCTATAGGTAGCTTCAAGTGCATTGCGACAACTGCGCACATTGCGCTGGCGGCTGCGCGTGCGCGGACGATCAAATGCCCATAAGGCTTCGGCAAACAATTTGCCTGCGCGTGAAAAGCGATAAGCAGTAACCAGCCCGGCACGGTCACCAAACATTTCCAGCCAACCATCGTGCAACAGACTGCGGAAAATCGCGCTTGCAAGTTCCAGCACATTTTCTGAAGAAATGGACACCAGTTCGTCATCAGCAGTATTATCTTCGATACTGATTTCATTGGACATTTGCTGTACAACTAGCAGCAGAATGTCGCGCACATCGTCGCGCGTCAGGTTATGTGAATAATCTGCGGCTGAGCCATGCAGTCGTTCATACAGTGAGCATAGACAGGCAACGACCAACTCGCGTCGTTTGCCGTTAAGGGGCCTGAAGAAGTTTTGGCGTTCGGAATCGTAAAACACTTAACTAATTGTTCTCAATGGAGGAATAGCTTTTTAAAGTTGGCTGAAGTGGCTTCACCCACCGCCTCGACTGAAATCCCTCGCAATTTTGCGATTTCTTCGGCTACATGCTTCACATAACTGGGCTGATTTAATTTCCCTCTATAGGGAACCGGTGCCAGATAGGGAGAGTCGGTTTCTATCAACATGCGATCAAGTGGGATATTTTTGGCTACCTCTTTCAGTTCCAAGGCTTTTTTAAACGTTACAATGCCGGAAAAGGAAATGTAGAAATTCATATCAATTGCTGCCAATGCCACTTCTATGCTTTCAGTAAAGCAATGCATTACGCCACCCGGCCTGTTAGCACCCTCCTCCCGCATCAGACGCAAAGTATCAACTGATGCAGATCTTGTATGAATAATCAATGGCTTATTTGTTTCCACGGCAGCACGAATATGAGTACGGAATCGATTGCGCTGCCATTCCAAATCTCCTTGCAGGCGGAAATAATCCAGACCAGTCTCGCCTATTGCAATGACTTTAGGATGCTGAGCCAATCGGACCAGCTCACTTTGAGTGGGCTCGTTTACCAGTTCATAGTCTGGATGCACGCCTACCGAGGCATAGATGTTGTCATGTTTTTCAGCCAGTGCCAGTATTTCAGGAAACCTGTCCAGATCGACAGATACGCACAAGGCATTAGTAACCTGATTTGTTTGCATATTTTCCAGTACCTCATCAATATTACTGGCAATCTCGGGGAAGTTAATATGGCAGTGAGAATCAATAAACATGGTTAAATTTTAGCCTGTAACAATTGGTGGTAGGCCAATAAAATGGACTCAAAAAGCAGTTTGGGATTCAACGGGTGAAAGGCCTGGCCTTTGGCGATCTGCAGTTCCTTAAGATAACGCAATAATGCCTGCAATGGTATTGTTTTTGCAATTTTTCCAATTAAATCAATTTGCTCAGGATGATAACGAATGACTCCGGCGAGTTTAAAACTGGCCAAGTCATAACACCATTGCTGCAGAAAATGGATTACCTGTACTGGTGCCGCCCTTTGCAGTTGCTCAGCCAACAATAAAGGATCAAAACGGCCTGAATGTTTGATCGCGTCCAGCATCAACTTACGTTCGTCAGTGGCTGTCCCCTCGCCCGCGCCTTGCAAGGCCAATAAAGGAGCAAAACCAGTTTGAGCCAATAATCCAGCTGGATCGGGCACGCCTTGAATTTTGAGCCAGGCGGTACTGGATTCGACAGATGGCATTGGGACAGCAATACTTAAACTGCGGCTCAATATAGTCGGTAAAAGCTGTTGCGGTTTGTTGGATACCAATATAAACAATAACTTGTCAGTCGGCTCTTCCAGCGTTTTAAGTAAGGCATTCGCAGAATTGTTGTTCATCGCCTCGGCTGGGTGTATCACTACCACACGGTAACCCCCGCTGTGAGCAGAGAGATTGATGAAGGTTGAAAGCGCCCTGATCTGATCAACGGAAATTTCGCGGGAGGCTTTTTTGCCTCCTTCTTTATCGAGTGATTCTTCAGATACCGCTAATGCATCGGGCTGAATCAAGCGAAAATCGGGATTCGATTCCTGCGCAAACCAATGGCATGAAAGACAATTGTGACAGGCCAAACCGGTCGACAAAGGGGTGGCACACAAGATGGACTGGGCAAAACCCATGGCTAAATCCAGCTTGCCTATGCCCTCTGCCCCCTTCAACAGCAAGGCATTAGGCAGGCGACCGCACAAACCCTGCAGGTGTTGCCATATTTCAGTTTGCCAAGGATAGAGTTCTTTCATATCAAACAGATAAAATTATTTCTTGCAGTTTTTCTTTAACTTCAGCGGGGATCTTTTCAGCCTGAATTATCGCATAGCGTGCCGGACTTTTCTGGGCACGGGCCAGATAAGCATTGCGTACCCTGTCAAAAAACTCACTTTTTTCCTGCTCGAATTTATCCAGTGCGATATTGGTTTGCGCCACGTTTTTATTGAGTCGTTCTCGTGCTACTTCAACCGGGATATCAAACAATAAAGTCAGGTCAGGTTGCAAACTGCCTTGTACCCAGCGTTCCAATTGTTCGAGTTTTTCAACTGGCACGCCCCTGCCCCCGCCCTGATAGGCAAAGCTCGCATCGGTAAAACGATCAGAAATGACCCAGGTGCCACGTTGCAGCGCGGGCTTAATGACCTGTTCAATATGCTCACGTCTTGCAGCAAACATTAACAGTGCTTCAGTTTCGCCATGCATGGGTTCATGCAGTAAAATTTCACGAAGTTTTTCGCCTAGCGGCGTACCGCCAGGTTCACGGGTTACCAGTAAATCGATTCCTCTGCCACGCAAGGTATTGGCAAACCAGTTCAGATGGGTGCTTTTACCCGCCCCGTCTACGCCTTCAAAAGTAATGAATTTTGCCATTGATTATCTATGCAACTGATAGTGTTGCACGGCTTTGTTGTGATCGTTCAACGTGCTGGAAAATTGCGAACTGCCATCTCCACGGGACACAAAATACAAAGCATCACTTTGTGATGGGTGCAATGCGGCATACAGGGACTCTTTTCCAGGCAACGCAATTGGGGTGGGTGTTAATCCGTGACGTGTGTAGGTATTGTATTCCGTATCTTTTAATAGATCGCGTTTGCGGATATTGCCATCGTATTTATCACCCATACCGTAAATAACGGTAGGGTCTGTTTGTAACATCATGCCTTTACGCAGGCGATTAATAAACACAGCGGCAATCGTATTTCGGTCTTTCTTCTGCCCGGTTTCTTTTTCTACAATAGAAGCAAGTATCAGGGCCTCATAGGGCGTAGAAAGCGGTAAATCCTTGTCTCTTGCCTGCCAGGCTTCCTGTAACCGCCGTTGCATGGTGTGATATGCCCGCTTGATCAGTGCCAAATCGCTGGAGCCTGTTGGGAAAATATAGGTATCCGGGAAGAACAAGCCTTCCGGATTCACTTCTTTTGCTCCAATACGTTGCATGATTTCAGCATCACTTAATAACTGGCTATCATGTTGTAATTTTGGAGCAGCATTGATTGCTTGGCGAAAATCCTTAAAGGTCCAGCCTTCTATTATTGTCAGGTCACTTTGTGCAACACGGCCTTTATTTACCATGCGTAACAGCTCATACAAAGATGTAGCCTTGGTCAGCTGATAGTTACCGGGTTTGATTTGTCCCGCCAAGCCCATGCTTCTGCCAAGTAAAACAAATACTTGATCATCTTCAAGTACGCCTGCCTGTTTCATTTGATGTGCAACACTTTTTAAGCTGCTACCGGGCAGCAATGAAAAGTCAAAGGGCATTGTGGGTGGTGTGATTGGCAGAGACACGTAATAGGCGAATGCGCCTGTCATCAAAAGCAAAATGATCAGAAGCTTACCCAACAAGTTTTTTATTATTTTCATGACTCAGCCATTCTTGAATTTGCAGAGAAAGTGGAAACTGCTTGCAGTTGAACCCTGGCAGTTCACGTACTGGCCATAAGCCTATTACGCTATTGACCAAAAATATTTCATCCGCTGACACCAGATCATCCATCGTCAACTCAGTAATCTTGCACACGATACGTTGTTGTCTTGCGTAATCTATCACCCTGTCACGCTGCAATCCTGCGACACCGCAACGCGATAAGTCCGGGGTATGCAGCTTACCATTTTGCACAATAAACAGGTTGCTACGGGTGCCCTCGATAACGTTATTTTCGTTATCAAGCATGATGCCTTCGGCAATTTTGTCATCACTCCACTCCGCCGCGGCCAACACATTTTCCAGCCGGTTAAGATGCTTTATGCCAGCAAGACGCGGTTGATGACCCAAGCGCAATTTGCACAGATGCACACTAACGCCATCGCTTGAATAAGAGTCGGGATAGGTTGGCGTTGAACTAAAATTAAGGATGCGGCTTAACTGGGGATTTGCTGCCGGCGCGTAACCCCGGGTGGCATAACCGCGTGTAATGATAATTTTTAAAACACCATTAATACTGGTTTCAGTTTGTTGCAGAATTAATTGCTCGATATCCGTAGCAAGCATCTGGATAGATGGACATTTAATACCTATAACGGCACAGTCATGCTGGAGTTTTTTGTAGTGTTGTTGCCAGTGCAGCGGTTTGCCGTGGTGTACCCGTAAGGTACGAAATACACCGTCGCCATACGACAGTCCGCGGTCGCTGGCACTGATTGAGTCACCCGGTTTACCGTTAATGATCATGGCGCACCGATATAAACATGGGGCCGGGCGAAAAGATGGTTAAACCTTGCGGAAGACCAAAGTACCGTTGGTGCCACCAAAACCAAAGTTGTTGTTAACGGCGACATCAATCTTCATATTGCGTGCTGTATTGGCACAGTAATCCAGGTCGCATTCCGGATCTTGTTCGAAAATATTGATTGTAGGTGGCGCAATCTGATGATGTACTGCCAAGGCGCAGAATAAAGATTCGATTCCGCCTGCTCCGCCCAGCAAGTGACCCGTCATTGATTTGGTCGAACTGATCGTCATCTTTTTAGCATGGTCACCCATTGCAAGTTTGAATGCTTCAGTTTCATTCTTGTCACCCAGAGGGGTAGACGTTCCATGAGCGTTGACGTAGTCCACCTGATCCGGATTCAAACCTGCATTACTCAATGCATTTAACATACTGCGCTTGGGCCCATCTGTGCTGGGGGCTGTCATATGATAGGCGTCGCCACTCATGCCATAACCAGCCAATTCAGCATAAATTTTGGCACCACGTGCCTTGGCATGTTCATGCTCTTCTAGTACGAGTACGCCAGCACCTTCACCCATAATAAAGCCATCACGATCTTTATCAAATGGTCGACAGGCCGTTGCAGGGTCATCATTTCGGGTCGACAGGGCTTTTGCGGAAGAGAAGCCGCCTATTGCCAAGGAGCATATAGTTGCCTCTGATCCCCCTGCCACCATGACATCCGCGTCACCGTATTCAATCAGTCGTGCAGATTCGCCAATGCAATGTGTACCCGTGGTGCAGGCTGAGACCATCGCCAGATTAGGGCCTTTTAATCCAAACATAATGGATAAATTGCCGGAAATCATATTAATGATTGAGCCAGGTATAAAAAATGGGGAGATTTTACGTGGGCCACCGCCCAGAAAATCATTATGTGTGTCCTCGATCATCGGTAAACCACCGATGCCTGAACCAATATTCACACCGATACGTACAGCGTTTTGTTCAGTTACCTCGATACCAGAGTCTTTGAAGGCCTCCATTCCGGCAACCAGGCCGAAATGGATAAATCTGTCCATGCGACGAGCGTCCTTGGCAGGCAAATACTGGGTTACGTTAAAATCCTTGACTTCACCCGCTATTTGGCAGGCAAACAGACTGGGATCAAAATGCGTAATTCTTGAAATCCCGGACTTGCCGTTCACAATACTTTGCCATGCCTGGGCAACTCCAATACCTACGGGTGATACGATACCCAAACCGGTAATCACAACTCTGCGTTTAGCCAAACTCAACTCCGCTTACGAGATAAATATAAAAAAACGGAACAATTACTTAGGATGCGCAGTTACGTAATCGATTGCCTGCTGAACTGTCGTGATTTTCTCTGCATCTTCATCAGGGATTTCACAGCCAAACTCTTCTTCCAGTGCCATAACCAACTCAACTGTATCCAGCGAATCCGCGCCAAGATCGTTTACAAATGAAGATGCATTTTTAACTTCGGCTTCATTTACGCCCAATTGCTCAGCTACAATTTTCTTTACGCGTTGTTCTATATCTGACATCTTTATTCTCCCTACTTTAGTTAAAGTTACAAAACTTTGCTATTCTACCAAACTTGTACCAAATTCCAAACACGGCAAGCATAATTATTCCATATGCATACCGCCATTCACATGCAAGGTCGCACCTGTAATATATCCTGCTCCTGGACCGGCAAGGAAAGCTACAGTAGCCGCAATATCAGCCACTTGGCCCAGACGTTTTAATGGCACCTGCTCAACCAGCTTGTCGCGCTGTTCTTGCGTTAATTCCTCAGTCATATCAGTGGCAATAAAGCCTGGTGCCACACAATTCACTGTAATGTTGCGGCTGCCAATTTCACGAGCAAGCGACTTGCTGAAGCCGATCATACCGGCTTTGGATGCAGCGTAATTGGCCTGGCCAGCATTTCCCATGCTGCCAACAACGGATGAAATATTGATGATACGACCCTGGCGGGCTTTCATCATGCCGCGCATCACCCCCTTGCTCAGTTTGAATACTGATGTCAAATTGGTAGATATCACGCCATCCCATTCTTCATCGCTCATGCGAGCCAACAGGTTATCTTTGGTAATGCCTGCGTTATTCACCAGGATCGTGATTGCGCCGTACTGTTTTGCAATTGCGTCAAGAACCAACTCTATTTGCGCGTTATCATTGACATTCAATGCCATACCGGTTCCTTTAACCTCAGCGGCATCAAGATAAGCGCTGATTGCCAGAGCACCTTTTTCGGTGGTTGCGGTTCCTACTACTGTTGCGCCCAACTTACCCAATTCAAGTGCGATGGCCTGACCTATGCCGCGACTCGCGCCAGTTACTAATGCAATTTGACCTTGTAAACTCATATTTCCCCTTCCATCTCAACAATCCTCTCCTGTAAATTGGGGAGGAAGCAATCGAACACTATGTAATTTTAATTTAAAGCAGTCAATGCAGCCTGCAAGGCTGCGCTATCATTCAGCGTCAAGGCTTGCTGGTTGGTATCAATACGTTTATTCAATCCAACAAGTACTTTGCCAGGAGCGCACTCAATGTTATGCGTAATACCATGCTTTCCAAAATACTGGATTGTTTCTACCCAGCGAACTGGCATGTATAACTGGCGTATCAGCGCGGCCTTGATCGACACTACGTCGGTAAAGTTCTTCACATCTGCATTTTGAATTACTGGAATGGCGGGAACTTGCATGGGTACGTTTTGCAGATAGGCATCCAACTTTTCAGAAGCTCCCTTCAACAACTTACAATGCGATGGCACGCTCATAGGCAGCATTATGGCGCGTTTCGCACCACGTGCCTTGGCCAGCTCCATACCTCGTTCAACAGCAGAGCGATTTCCGGCAATAACAACCTGACCGGGCGAATTATAGTTTACCGCCTCAAGCACCTCATTTTGAGAGGCTTCTTTACATACTTCTCGTACGGCTTCATCATCCAGACCCAGGATCGCGGCAATACCACCCACACCTTCTGGTACGGCAGACTGCATGCATTCGGCACGGTAACGCACTAACGGTAACGCATCGGAAAATTTGAGCGCGCCACTCGCAACTAGCGCAGTATATTCAGCCAGACTATGACCTGCCATCATAAGTGGTGCAGGTGTGTTTAGTGATTGCCATGCGCGATACACAGCAATGCCTGCCGTTAACATGACAGGTTGGGTATTAACAGTTGAACTCAAATCAGCATCGCTGCCCTCTGCAACTAGCTGCCACAAGTCCTGCTTCAATACATCTGAAGCTTCCGCGAATGTATCGCGAACAACTGAAAAATCCGCGTAGGCATTCATCATGCCCCGCGATTGAGACCCCTGACCGGGGAAAACCAAAGCGTATTTAGTCATAATTGATTTGATTATTACAGAAGAGTTACCAGCGTATCAGAGCCGCACCCCAGGTGAAACCGCCACCCACTGCTTCCATCAGCAAATGTTGACCGGGCTTGATTCGACCATCGCGTACTGCAGTATCGAGTGCCAGAGGTATAGAAGCTGCAGAAGTATTGCCATGGGTTGCAACCGTCAGCACAACCTTGTCCATTCCTAGCCCCAGCTTTTTAGCCGTGGATTCTATGATGCGAATATTGGCTTGGTGTGGAATCATCCAGTCGATGTCGGTGCCCTTCATATTATTCGCAGCCAGCACTTCTTCCGCAACTTCGCTCAAGGATTTAACTGCAAACTTGAAGACACCCTGCCCGTCCATCTTTATAAAGGCTTCACCGTCGATTTTGCCGTCTCTGATTTGACCGGGTGCGCTTAACATGCAGCGCTGGCTGCCATCCGCATGCAGCTTGGCCGACAGAATACCGGGGGTATCACTGCGCTGAAGTACAACCGCACCAGCGCCATCACCAAACAGTACGCAGGTTGTGCGATCGTCCCAATTTAAAATACGCGATAAAACTTCAGTCCCAACTATCAGCGCATTTTTTGCCTGGCCATCACGAATATATAGGTCAGCTGTATTCAACGCGTAAATAAAACCACTGCACACTGCCTGCACATCAAAGGCGATGGCATTTTTGTTACCAAGTTTATCTTGCAAGACGCAGGCGGTACTGGGGAAGATATGATCAGGTGTAGTAGTTGCGACAATAACAAGATCGATATCAGCAGCTTTTAAACCGGCCGCTTCTATCGCTCGGATACTTGCGTGCAAGGCCAGGTCACTGGACATTTCGTTTTCTGCGGCGACATGGCGTTCGGAAATGCCGGTACGACTGACAATCCAGTCATGAGTCGTATCGACCGTTTTTTCCAGATCGTAATTTGTTACTGTTTTCGCCGGGAGATAGCTACCGGTACCAATAATTTTGGAATAGATCAATCGATTACCCCTGCTGTTTTTTGGCGTATTAAATGCGACTTTTCCAGATGTTCGGTGATGTGATGCAACATTCCGCCTCGCACCTCCTCCGCAGCCTTTTCCAGGGCACACAGGTAGGAAAATTCATCCGCCGACCCATGACTTTTAAGCACGATACCTTTTAGACCAAGCAGGCTCGCGCCATTATAACGCCTGCCGTCCATACGGCGTTGCAATCCCTTGATAACAGGCAGGGCGATCAAAGCGGCGATTTTAGTGAACAAGTTACGCCTGAATTCTTCATTCAGGAAGCTGCGTATCATACGCGCCAAACCCTCGGTCGTCTTTAACGAAACATTGCCGACAAAGCCATCACATACTATGACATCCGTGGTGCCTTTAAAAATATCATCGCCTTCCACGTTGCCATAAAAATTCAGATCACTTTTACGCAATAAGACAGCAGCCTGTTTCACCACCTCATTACCCTTGATGTCTTCGTGGCCGATATTTAACAGACCAACTGTAGGATTTGCTTTATGTTCTAGTACTGATACCAGCGCACTGCCCATAATGCCGAACTGAAGCAAGTGTTCAGCTGTGCAATCCACGTTCGCACCCAGATCCAGCATACACACCTGTCCTTTAACCGTAGGGAGATAAGATGCAATCGCAGGGCGATCGATCCCCGGAAGTGTTTTCAGGACATAGCGCGCAGTGGCCATCAGCGCACCGGTGTTACCAGCGCTGACGCAGGCACCGGCTTCGCCGTTTTTAACCAGATTAATTGCCACACGCATGGAAGAATCCTTTTTTCCACGCAATGCCAATTGGGGCGATTCATCCATACCCACCACTTCACTGGCTGGATGTATCCGCAATTGAGAGCTGGGCAACTTGAAAGTACCCAGCTCGGCTTTTATCGCATCTTCCAAGCCCACCAATACGATAGTGTCATCCGGATTCTTGCGCAGATACGCTAATGCAGCGGGAACGGTAACCTTGGGACCATGGTCACCTCCCATTGCATCAATGGCTATTGTGATATCCAACGGGAGTCCTTATAAAGCAGAATTCATCAATAAACGAAAACAACAAATCTGCCTATTCACCAATTAGACGAATAGGAAGAAAATGTTGCTTGTTCAAATGTAATTAATCAGCCTTGGATTTAACAACTTTTTTGCCGCGATAATAACCGCTCGGGCTGATGTGGTGACGCAGGTGCATTTCGCCGGTAGATGGCTCAACTGCCAATGATGGCGCAGTCAAGAAATCATGTGCACGGTGCATGCCACGCTTGGATGGAGATTTTTTATTTTGTTGTACTGCCATGATAATAACTCCTTACAAAACTAATAATTGATTACTTCTTTAATCCGGCCAGCACCGCAAACGGGTTATCTGACCGCTTCAAACCTTCAACTGCAATTTTACATTCATCTAAAGCATGCTTTTGTGCAATTGGCAGGCTTAATATCAACTCTTCTTCCAGCAGTGCCAACACGTCAAGACGCTTCTCTGCCGGAATACTGTCAACTTCGTCGTCTTCGATATCGCTACTATCCAGCTCATCCTCTGTCACCAGTCTTAAATACGAGACCAGTTCTATCGGGTATGCCAGGGTATTTAAACAGCGTTGGCAACGTAAATTACACGAGCCATTCAACGTTAAAGCTAACCTTGGCTTGCTATCCTTGCCAAATAAACCGTGCAATACATAACTAATTTTTCCTTCAAAATCAGTCAGTAAATCGGCCATTCTTGGCAATTCTGCCATGGGCACTTCACCGCTTATCTCCCCACCGCGTCGGGCAAAATCTAAGCTATCGATGAATGGCCGTGTAAACATAAGGCGCGCATCATATAGATTTCACCCCCGTATGTCAAAGATTCCTGTGTAACAAACGAAGCTATATCACTGAGAAAATTCAACAACTTTGTCCAGCAGCATAGGCCGATGCCCAAGCCCACTGAAAATTATAGCCGCCCAAATTGCCAGTTACGTCGAGCACCTCTCCAATAAAGTATAAACCAGTCACTTTGTTAGACTCCATGGTCTTGGAAGATAAGGCGTGCGTATCTACCCCGCCACAGGTCACTTCGGCTTTTGTATAGCCTAAAGTGCCAGTCGGTATGGCCTGCCAATCATGCAAATAATCTGCCAAAAGACTTAAGTCCTTTTCAGCATATTGGTTAAGCGGTTTGCTATCTACGAAAGCATGTAATAGCGAATTTCTGGTGGCGACTTGTTTGCGCCATATCTCTATAAAACGTTTGGGTAGCAATTGCGCAAGGAAGTTATCAATTTGCATATGGCCACTCTGATTCTCCTTGAACATCGCATGCATATCCTGATCCGGCAATAAATTGATGTGTAGTGGCTGCCCATGTTCCCAATACGAAGATATTTGCAGAATGACTGGTCCGCTTAAGCCGCGGTGTGTAATCAACAAATTTTCTCGAAAAGATTGTTTACCGAAGCTTGCGATAGCTTCGACGGATACGCCCGAAAGTTCCGCATAGCCTGCCCATTCTTCCGGGTGAAAACTAAGCGGCACCAAGCCTGGCTTGAGCTTGGTAACCGGGATATCAAACTGTTGTGCTATTTTGTATCCAAAGGGCGTTGCACCTATCTTGGGTATCGAAAGCCCGCCAGTAGCTACCACCAGCGATTCAGCGTTAAAGCTGCCCCGATTTGCTTTAACTTCAAACAACTGTGCTTTCGACACAGTTTCAACACTGCAGGGCATCAAAAACTTAACCCCTGCTGCATCACACCCGCCCTTCAACAAGGCAATAATCGCTTCCGAGCCATCATCGCAAAATAACTGACCTAATTTTTTTTCGTAAAAACGGATGTTGTTTTCTTTTAACCAGTCAACAAAATGTTGCGGCGTATATCGTGCCAGCGCCGATTTGCAAAAATGCGGATTCGTGGAAATAAAGTTTTCCGGTTTGGTGTTCAGGTTGGTAAAGTTGCAACGCCCGCCGCCAGAAATACGAATTTTCTCTGCCAATTTGGCAGAGTGATCTATTAAACAAACAGAACGACCTCGTTGCGCAGCCTGAATCGCGCACATCATCCCTGCAGCGCCAGCCCCGATGATGATGACATCGTATTTATTGCTATTCATGTCAACTTCATCAAGACAAATTAAAAATAGAGGACTGCCAGCTCAAGCGCCCAATTCCAGTTGTGTCCACAAACAGGCACCTTTGCTGGCCTTGTCTATATCCCTAAGCTGTTGTGCATGCAGTGCCAGCTCTTCAGCATTTGCCTGAATCAGTCGAACGGGTAATCGTTGCTTGTCATTTGTTGAGAGCTCGGCCTGATTCTCATGCAGGGAAGTTTCATCGCCCAGCAAACTCTCTTGCCCCCTGGTCATTGCCAGATATACTTCGGCCAACAACTCCGTATCCAGCAAAGCGCCATGCAGAGTACGATGTGAGTTGTCGATCAAATATCTATCACACAATGCATTCAGATTGTTTTTCTTTCCAGGATGCAAATCTTTTGCAACTTTTAATGTATCAATAACCTGATTTTCCAGCAGTGGCAGGCCGGCACGCGCTAATTCTGCATTCAAAAACCCCATATCAAACGGCGCATTATGAATGATCAACTCAGCCCCACTGATGAACTCCAAAAATGCAGGAGCAATTTCGGCAAACTTGGGTTCATCCTGCAAACGATCCAGAGTCAATCCATGCACTGCAGCGGCGCCTTCATCAATTTCACGCTCGGGATTCAAATAACGATGAAAGCTGCGGTCTGAAACCTTTCGGTCACTCAGTTCAATCGCCGCAACTTCAACCAGACGGTGGCCCAAATTGGGGTTAAGGCCTGTGGTTTCTGTATCCAATACAATTTGTCTCATGCAAATACCCTGCTAAAAAATAGTCTGACTACTCAGAAACTCCTCGATACCGCGATTTGCCAAATCATCGGCACGCTCATTCTCTATATGACCGGCATGGCCCTTTACCCATAACCACTCGATTTGATGCAATGTTGCAGCCGCATCAAGCCTGCGCCACAGGTCTTCATTCTTGACAGGCTGTTTGGCGGCGGTTTTCCAGCCGCGTTGCTTCCAGCCCACTATCCATTCGGTTATTCCTTGCTGAACATATTTGGAATCGGTATGCAATTGAACCTTACATGGACGTTTCAATGCTTCCAGAGCGGCAATGGCGCCCATTAATTCCATACGATTATTCGTCGTATGCGCTTCGCCACCACACATTTCTTTTTCTTTGCCATTCACACGCAATAAGGCACCCCACCCCCCCACACCAGGGTTACGCTTGCATGCGCCATCAGTATATATTTCTACGATATCTTTACTCATCACACTGTCTATCTTGAGTTATAACTTTATTTAACTTGGCTGAGGCAGGAATGAGTTTTCTGACTAATCGCCCATTCCATTTGGGCTTGATCAAACGTATGCCCGGAACGCGTTTTTTGGCTCGCAAAAAATATACACCACCCACTATTGTCCACCAGCGATTACCTGCAGGCTCGATAAATTGCGCACGCTTTAACAATGACGCAGCATTGAAAGGGGGGATATAACACGCAAAATGCGTATCTTCTACCTCAAACCTGAGCAAGGCCAACCAATCTTTCATGCGTGGCACAGAAATAAAATTGCCACTCCAGGGAAAGCCCGTGTTTTTGCCTAATTTTCTGCGCAAGCCCCACAGACTTAACGGGTTAAACCCGCTAATAATCACACTCCCCTCCGGCCGGAGTATGCGATCCACCTCTCTCAAAATCTCATGAGGATGACTGCTAAACTCTAACGAATGTGGCAGAAGAACAAGATCCATGCTGCCGGTTTCAAAGGGTAGCTCCATTGATTCCAGCCATAACTTCACACCAGGCTCTTTACCTGCCTTGATACGCAAGGGAATACGACTTCCGCGCAGTAAATCGTGCTGCGGCAAACCCAATTGCACGGCATTGAAGCCAAAAATATCCGACACGGCTTCATCGAAAAACCCCTGCTCGCGTGCCATGACATATTGACCTTGTGGTGTTACAAACCAATCACTTAGGCTGGAAACTGTTGACATACAGCAATGAATCCCTCAAATTGCATAATTGAACATTAATCGACACAAGCCATGCTGAATATTTTCCCTGTCCCTGCCTTTGCAGACAACTACATCTGGACTGTCCACAATGATCAATACGCTATCGTTGTCGATCCAGGTGATGCTGTGCCAGTGATTCAATATCTTGAAACTAACAAACTAAACTTACTGGCTATTCTGATCACTCATCACCATCGTGATCATATCGGCGGTATAAACGATTTGGTCGAATTATATAACACACCGGTGTATGGCCCACGTCGAGAAAAAATTCCTCATATCACCTTTCCATTGGGAGAAGGTGATATGGTTGAATTTAACCAGTTAAATTTTCGTGCCGAGGTAATCGATATACCCGGACATACTTTAGGCCATATCGCTTATCTGTGGGATGGCGGCATGTTTTGTGGTGACACCCTCTTTACCTGTGGTTGCGGCAAACTTTTTGAAGGCACACCAGAGCAGCTTCATCATTCCTTGCAGCGACTCGCTAGCCAACCTGGCAATACGCTGGTGTACTGCACCCATGAATATACAGAATATAACACCCCTTTTGCACTCCTCTGCGAACCCAGCAACGAAGCACTAAAGCAACGTATTGTTGATGCGGAAGCTCTGCGCGCAAGGAATCAGCCAACTGTACCCTCAACCATCCAGCTGGAAAAAACCACCAACCCATTCCTGCGTTGCAAAGAACCTGAGATCATCCGGCATATTGAACAACAATACGGTATCAAGTTACCCGCAAACGACGAACAGGCGGCGTTTACAGCCATGCGCAAGTGGCGAGATCAATTTTAATAGGCTGTTTAGGAGGTTTTAGGTTGCAGGAAGAAGCGTTCTGGTTTATCCTGCGCGCCCTTCGGAGAGGTGGATGAGTGGTTTAAGTCGCACGCCTGGAAAGCGTGTTTGGGATAATATCCCAACGGGGGTTCGAATCCCCCCTTCTCCGCCAAATACTAGTAAGGCACCCACGTAACTGTGGGTATTTTTTTTGTCTGAAACTAATGTAACATACTGTTTGTCAAGGTTTTTTATTTTAAATGCCCGTGTACACCCCCAAATTGTTATGGGCCGAAATTGAAGTCAATATTAATTATATTGGGGGTATTTGTGGGGGTATCATTATAAAAAATAGGGGGTATCGTGTAGAATTGGTTGCACCTTGAAATTTAAGGAATAGACCATGTCAAAATTAAATGCCGCAAGGGTGACAGCTGCTAAACCGCAAGATAAAGATTACAAGCTTACTGATGGTGGAGGCTTATATCTTTTAGTTAAGAAGAATGGCACAAAACTGTGGAGACAGAAATATCGCTTTGCTGGGGTCGAAAAACTCCTTAGCCATGGTGAATTCCCGATCGTAACAGTAGCTGAAGCCCGAAATTGTGCAATAGACGCAAAGCGTCTCCTCAGCCAGGGAATTGACCCATCAACAGCTAGAAAGGAAGAAAAAGATGTTCTTAAACAAACAACTAAGCGAAAAGATACTTTCAGGGATGTTGCATTAGAAGTTTTTAAGCAAAAAAGAAACCTTTGTTCTGAAAAGCACGCTGCAAACTATGAAAGATCAGTAGAGCTACATTTGATGTCCTTGTACTGACTGGCATCCATGCCGCCGCGTAGTTCGTCGCAGCTTGACCAGAGAGAGGAATAAAGTTCAGATTTCTTAATTGCCATAGGTAGTTAGGTTTTTGTCCTGTAAGGGCGAAGTTATCATTGAGAATACCATACGAACAAGGCCGCAGAAGGCCAATAATGTACTGTAATGTCCGGCAAATCCCAAATAAGTTAATGACCTCCGGCAAAGCCGGAGGCTTATTGGGTGAGCCCCTCAAAGGGGCTATAAAACCATGAGCCACCCAAGGCGACTGCACTCTTCGCCTCCCACTTTAACAAAGGGGGAATGAGGGGGATTTTAAAACGGTGTGTTTGCACATCACCGTCCGCCAATCCCCCCTCGCCCCCCTTTTACAAAGTGGGAAACAAAAGCGCCGCGATCATAGCAATAACCTGAAACACGACCGCAGCAAAGGTCGAACCTTTTTGAGTCCCCCGGCAGAGCCGGGGGTTTACCTCAGTGAATTAGCGCCACCGATTGCAATGAGGCAAATCAACTATTGAAAATTATCCACTGATTTTGTACCCCATTGCCCGATAACCACGCTGACGCTTTTCCCACATTCGCAATAGTGCGGGGTGGCCTGTATCCACAAAGTCAATCACTCTCACATCGGTTTTTGTTGCGTGCTCGCGATGCAATCGACCTGCGTATTGCTGTAACGTTCCTGCCCATGAAATTGGCATTGCCAGCACCAGTGTATCAAGCGGCGGATGGTCAAATCCTTCACCAACCAATTTCCCCGTGGCGAGCAAGACGTGCGGTTTATCAGGGGGCAGCGCGTTAAGCTCAGTGATCAACGTGGTGCGCAGTTTCTTCGTCATCCGACCGTGCAGCACAAACAGCGAAGGTATCTTCTCGATCAGTGCAGCTTTGATTGCATCAAGATGTTCAGTCCGCTCGGTTAGCACGAGAACCTTCCTGCCTTGACTAAACAAGTTTTCGATTTGAGCGGCAATCGCCGCTGTGCGATCTATATCGATAGCAATGTGCCGGAAAATATCTTGAATGCCAACCTCCTGCGTAAGATCAATTCGTTTGTGAAGCATCTGCGGAATGACTTCCAAATCGTGCGGCGCACTCGCAGGTTTGGCAGCCTTGTGGCGAATTGGTCCGCACTGCATGAAGATGATTGGCTGCTGCCCATCGCGGCGGATTGGAGTGGCGGTCAGTCCCAGTACATATTTCGCCTTGACTCGCTTTAAGATCGCATCAAACGATGCTGCACCGACGTGGTGGCATTCATCAATGATAACGTGCCCATAATTCTCGACCAGCGGATTGATTTCACCCTGGCGCGACACAGATTGCATTACAGCAATATCTATCTTACCCGACGGCTTCGCTTTTCCTCCGCCGATGGTTCCCACCATGCCTTTGCCTACGCCAAGGAACGATTGCAACCGTTCCTGCCATTGCTTGAGCAACTCGGTGCGGTGAACCAGAACCAGCGTATTGATGCCACGCTCGGCGATCATCGCAGCGGCAGTCACCGTTTTGCCGAATGCGGTTGGTGCACATAGAACGCCGGTGGCATGATGCAGCATTGCGGCAACAGCCGCTTCTTGATCAATACGCAGTGTTCCGACAAAAGCGACGTTGATAGATTCACCCTCGTATCTCTCATCGTGCAAATCACAGAGAATGCCGTTGTCCCGCAGCAATTCTTGCGCTGCATCTAAACAACCGCGCGGCAACGTGATATGTTTCGGGTAATTTTCTGCGCAGCCAATCACTCGCGGCTTGTCCCATACCGACATACGCATTGCTTGTGCTTTGTAAAATTCAGGATTTTGAAAAGCGGCGAGGCGAATTAAACGATTAGCCAGTGCTTGCGGCAGTAGCTCTTTCTCAAAGTAAATGAGATTGCCCAATGTCACTGTGAGTGATGCCGGCATGACACCCGTCAGTTTTTTGGAGGCCGTTGCAGATCGTTTCCATGGTTCTTTAAGGTCTTCCTCATCAATGAAAGTCACATCCAACGGATGCACGCCACCGGTAGCACGCAGAATAGTAGGTTCAATATCGTGCGCAGGCATCGGCTGGATAGATGCCAAGAATCCCCATTGGTCTGGATAGGGACGCAAGGCAGCGTCCACGAACACACTGTATCCGCTTTCGCGCGGTTTTTTCTGTAAAGGCAGGGCAATCAAATTGCCAAATCCCCCCTTAGGCATCGTGTCCTGATTAGGGAAAAGACGGTCATAAGATTCGAGCTTGAGCTGTCGTGTGCGGGTGCAGGTATGGCTAATGATAGCGGTACCCAGTCGCCGAGCATCGCGGGCAGATACGCTGCCGGAAAAGAATACCCAAGCATGAGCACCGTTACCTGAACGTGAAATTTCGAGAGCAACCGGTACACCCAATTCGTGACATGACTGAATAAAAGCAAGTGCATCTTCTTTCCAATCAGCCTCATCGAAATCTGCAGCAAGGAAATGGCAGGTGTCGTCTGTTAGCAGTGGATAAACGCCAACGGTGCGCTTGCCCGCGAGATGTTCATAGATGACGGTATCGGAAAGTGGACTCAGAAGGCGTTTGTTGCAATCAGAGCACTTGATTCGTGGCTTTTCGCAGACACCGGCAAGCCATTCATTACCGCAGGCTGGCGTATAGCCAGTTTTGCCTGTGGTCTTGCTTTCCCAGCGAATAGGGTAAACGTCGGTGCGCCCTCTGAATAGGCGACGAAAGAGCGCCACTTTTTCATTTGCGCTGAAATTGGATGGCTTTACATCTGATGTTTGCTGTGATGTTGGTTGTTGAGGTAAGCGCCATTCAATACCATGAGCATCAAGTAGTGCTTTGAGTCTGGCGTTTTCAGTTCGGAGTGTCCCATGTTCCTCCTGCATATCATTCACCTTCATTCGAAGGCACTAGCCAATTAAACCGGCTCCAATTCAATACGCAGCTTTTTTCCGAGTACGGATGCTGCACTAGAAAGCGTCGTGAGCGTCAGGCTGGTGTCTGTGGTATCAAGCAATCGGTTAAGTGCCGCGCGGCTAGTGTGCATCTTCTTGGCCATTGATGTCTTGGTAAGATTTTGAGCTTTCATTTCCTGGTCGATTTGCCACGCGATCACTCGCTTAACAGCAACTGCTGTCGCTTCGTCCAGTATGGCTTCTTCCGCCAGAAAATCATCAAAACTGCTGCCGATATTTTTTGGCTTCATCATTTACTCCTCATTCTGTCTTTCGCTAATTTCAATTCTGGCTGTGGTGTTGCCTGAGACTTCTTGATAAATCCGTGCAACAAAATGATCTTGCCACTTGATACGGTATTAGGCTATATCTTCAACGGCGCTGGTTGAACATGCAACGGCGTGGACTTGAATCGTTGCTCGGCTTGCCACACATCATAGGCGCTTTGTTCCGCAAGCCATAGACGTGCTTCACCTCCACGCTCCACGCCCAGCCATGCCTCAATGCGCAATGCCATTTCGGGCGAGATAGCAGCACGACCATTTAGCACGCGAGAAAGCGTTACACGAGCCACGTCCAATTGTTGCGCCGCTTCTGTTACGGACAGCCCCAGTGCGGGCAACATATCATCACGCAGGGTTAATCCGGGGTGCGGTGGGTTGTACATTTTAGGCATTTTAAATTTCTCCGTCAAGGCTTGGGGAATGCCAAGATACCGGAAGTCAC
Organism: Nitrosomonadales bacterium; assembly: GCA_025350915.1. Classification (GTDB taxonomy): domain Bacteria; phylum Pseudomonadota; class Gammaproteobacteria; order Burkholderiales; family Gallionellaceae; genus 39-52-133. Next base: position 5,126 of record JANXWX010000066.1, on the reverse strand, counting down.
AATCCATCGATTGACGGTGGAATAGAAGACAATCATCTGGTCGCCACTCATGTCGAGAAAAAATGAAACAATATGCGATTTTGTGAGCCGTAATTTAAGTAGCCCTTCTCCGCCAAGATCTTTCAAACCCGCATCGCTTCAGGCTTTTCGGGTTTTTATTTGTACTCGAGTTTCTGAGTCGCCTGCTCAAGCTTTAAATATTTGGTAAACCACGCTCCCGCCTGCTTTGACACTTCTTCCAGCGTACCGGGTTCGGTAAACAGGTGCGTAGCGCCGGGAATAATGGATAGTTCTTTGGTGCAACGCATGAATGAGTATGCGTCCTGATTCAATTTAATTACCTCTTCATCAAAACCGCCCACTATCAGCAAGGTAGGGGATTTGACGCTTTCCAGCGCGCTGATGCCAGCAATATCGGGGCGTCCGCCACGCGACACCACCGCGCCGATTTCAGCGCCGTATGATGCTGCAGCCTGTAGTGCGGCAGCGGCACCGGTGCTGGCGCCGAAATAGCCGATGGGCAGATGGCTTGTTCTGGGGTCATTCTTGATCCATGAGGTTGCAGCGAGCAGACGATGTGTGAGCAGCGGGATGTCAAAGCGGTTGGGGTAATAGGCATCTTCTTCCGGGGTAAGAAGATCCATCAGCAAAGTGCCGATGCCGTTTTGCTGCAGCACGCGGGCGACATAGGTGTTGCGTTTGCTGTGGCGGCTACTGCCGCTGCCGTGAGCAAACAGGACGATACTTTGCGCATTGGCGGGTAATTCGAGCATGCCTTCAACATGCATCTGTCCTGCCGAGATGCTTTCGAGTGTGGATATTTTGGATGACAAACTATCCCCTTATCTGATCATTGATCGGTTAATCGCAATCGGTATACGCTTTCTGCCGAAGCTGCCGGCCTGTGTATCAAAGCGCCCTGCTACTGCCGTGCCGCAATCGGGGCAATGCCCGTTGTCTGTCAGACGATACTGATTAATCTCGTACCAGTCACGTTCGATCAACATGCTGTGACAGCTTGGGCAGAAGGTGCTGTCGCCTTCCTGATTGTGCACGTTGCCAGTATATACATACTGCAAGCCCTGTTGCAGTGCGATGTTGCGCGCACGAGACAACGTGGCCGGCGGGGTTGCGGGAATATCCGGCATCTTGTAGTCGGGATGAAAGGCTGAAAAATGCAGCGGCACATCGGTGCCCAGTTCGTTTTTGATCCACTTGCTCATGGCAATTATTTCTTCATCCGAATCATTTTTGCCGGGGATAAGCAATGTTGTAATTTCAAACCACACATTGGTTTCATGCTTGAGATACTTGAGGGTATCGAGCACAGGTTGTAAATGTGAACCGGTTAACTTGACATAAAAATCGTCAGTGAAAGCTTTCAGATCTACATTTGCAGCATCCATTTTGGCGTAAAAATCGCGCCTGGGCTGATCGTGCATATAGCCTGCGGTAACGGCTACCGTCTGTACCCCTCGCTCATGGCAGGCATCAGCCACATCCATGGCATATTCGGCAAAAATCACCGGATCGTTATAGGTAAAGGCCACACTTTTACAACCATATTTTTCTGCTTCCATTGCGATGGTTTCGGGAGCAGCCTGATCCATCAGGCTATCCATGTCTTTTGATTTGCTGATGTCCCAGTTTTGGCAAAATTTGCACGCCAGATTGCAGCCGGCCGTGCCAAAAGACAACACACTGCTACCTGGGTAAAAATGATTGAGCGGTTTTTTTTCTATCGGATCGATACAAAAACCGGAAGAGCGACCATAAGTCGTGAGTATCATTTGCTCGCCCTGGCGCATACGCACAAAACAGGCACCACGTTGTCCATCGTGTAATTTGCAATCGCGCGGACACAGGTCACACTGCATGCGACCATCGTCAATCATGTGCCAGTAACGCGCAGGATAGTTTGAGTTGTTCATCACGATGCCCTTTGAATCGACAAAGTATCGATTTTCAGCGCATCGCTTTCTTTCCATTTGCTGACGGTGTACCAGGAAAGCCTGACATCATCCGCCCAAAAATCAGGTGGCAAGCCAGCTTTGTATTTTAAATGTGTCATAAACTCGACCACATTGGGCAGTTGTTCCCATACCTGTGGCAGAAAGGTGCTGCGGTGATGGCCAAATTCAAACACCACGCCATGCACGCCCGGCTTTAACTGGGTTAGGGCCTCACGCTCACCAGAAAACTGCAGCGGTGTCATGGCAGAAAGCAGCGAAATCTCAACTTCGGTTTCCACCAGCTCTGAGGCAGCCAAGGGTGTAAAACGCGGGTCGCGGAATGCGGCAGCATGGGCATTGGCTTTAACGTCATGCAGCAAGGAACGATGGGCTTCCAGCGTGCCGATGCACCCCCTTAACTCACCTTGCTGCGTTAAAGTGACAAAGCATGCGCCCTTGTCTTGCAGCCAAGAATGCTGCTCATCAGCCTGCATGATTTGGCCAAGTTCACTGGCTATTTTGGCTCTCGCAATGGGCAGCAAGATATCGCCATGCTCAACAAGCAAAGTATCAATGAGCATCTCGGACATCCTCCATAAAGGCAAATGAAGCATAGCCGACCACACTATTTTTATCACCTGCTGTGTCGCCTGAATTTCGATAATCCAGCAATTGGGGACGCAAATGGTGGCGCTCGGCGCTCATCAACAAGCCGTTTATTGGCGTACCGCCACAGGCCTGCTCATGGCTTAACGGGCCATTAAAATCGAGTATGCTTTGCACGGTTTCCTGATCAACGGATTGTGCAACGTGATAAGGCAGGAAGTGAGATAAATCCGAACTGATCACGATCAGTGTTTCTTCACCTCCCCACAGTTTATCCAGCACAGCCGCCACTTCAACAGCCGTGGCATCCCCCACAGCCAGCGGTACCAGCTTGAAGTCACCCAGCACAGATTGCAGAAAAGGGAGTTGCACTTCAAGCGAGTGTTCCAATACATGTGCCGCAGCGCTAACCACAACTTGCGGCAGCAGGGCGATGGAGCTAATTGCAGCTTGATCCAGTAGGACCTTGCCCAATGGGGTTTCAAAAGCATCGACATCAGGCAATGCCAAGCCGCGCACCGCGACCCGATGCACCGGGCCTAACAGGACAACACGGGTAATTTTATTTTTCAGGGCTGACAAACTTGCATAGGCAACGGCAGCGGTTTGTCCCGAATAAATGTAGCCGGCATGCGGCACAATAATCGCTTTGGGCGTCACACCGATGGAAGCGGGTTTAGCTTGTTCCAGTAACAGACTAACTTCCTTTTCCAGCGCCTGACGGGGAAAAGGGTAAAAAGTGCCGGCAACGGCAGAGGGTCGAATATTCATCATTTGAGTCATCCTTTAAGTGGACTATATGACTTTAAAATTGGGCTTAAAGAAGGAATATCAAGACCAAAATACGATGAAAACTGAAGGAATAGCAGGATATTACAAGGGTAGTTAAACGTTATGACGAAGGATGTCGACAACTTCCTCATCCTCAACCTGGGAGAAATTCTGGTAAAACTGGCCAACTGCCTGAAAGTATTCAGGCGCTTGCAGGCACACAACCTCATCAGCCATTTCTGCTACCCGCTTCAGCGTTTCTGGAGGGGCAACCGGCACCGCGCAAATCAGCTTAGCGGGATTTTTAACGCGCAACCCATGCAGCGCTGAGATCATGGTGGCGCCTGTTGCGAGTCCATCGTCAATCACGATGACAATACGGCCGGCAGGATCAATGGGGGGGCGTATGGGGGTATATTGCGCGCGCCGTTTGCGGATAGTTTCCATCTGGTATTTTTTTTCGGCTTCGATGTATTCCTGAGTGGCGCCGGTTGAAGGCGCATGGCTCGCAATATAGGCCCAGCCGCTTTCATCAATCGACCCAATGGCTAACTCAGGCTGGTACGGCGCACGTAACTTGCGCACCAATACAACATCAAAACTTCCTCCCAACACATCGGCAATTACCTTAGCCATCGGTACTGCACCACGCGGAATAGCCAGTATCAGCGGGTTTTTTCCCTTATATTGCATCAGTTGTTCAGCCAGTTTATTGGCTGCATCATCACGGTCTTTAAATATCATATGCCCCCCGGATAATTGAGTTGCAACACTTCAATCTTGAAGTCAGTTTCATAGGGAGGCACGTTACACTCGATGATATCGCCCGGCGCAATATCCAGTCTGACCCCGGCAATGTCACAGCGTACGGGCAACTTGCTCGCACCGCGATCTACCAAAACCACAGTGCGTATTTCGTCGGCATTTTTGCCGGCAAGATACTCAATGGCACGCAGCATCGAATGTCCGCGATACATCACATCATCAACGACAACAACCGTAATACCGTTTAAATCCAGTGCGACATGTTCAGGGTTTTCAGTCAGTTTGGTTTCGGGATGTAGCAGTTTCAAATCATCCGAGTAGCGCTTGATTTGAAGATTCATCCGCGAAAGATTGTCGAGTTTGAAATTGTTGAGCAGTTTTTGATACAGCATGTCGGCCAGTGGCGCGCCACGGCGTAAAATACCAACTATCATCACACGCTGCTTGCCTACCAGGAACCCCGCCGCCTGCATGGCCATGTTTTCGATTACCGCATCGAGTTGCGCAGCATTGTAAAGACACGTTCTGTTACCAACGGGCTTTGCTTCCATTTATCCCCCTGCTGACGATTGAAACCCCACGTTGTCTATATCAGGTCAATTTTGATAATTACAAGGTCAGCGAAAATTTGTGTAATAGAAGCAAATTATTTTTCACCGTTTTTCTTGTTCTGGTTAATCAGCTTGACTTGGGCACGGCGAATACGCTCCATACGGCGACGAATCTCATCAGAGTCTATCCACACATCTGACCCTTTCAACACATCCTTGATCTCGGTTGCGGTGAGAAAAGGCTGGCAGGTACGCGTCATGAATTTTTCAAGCCAGCTGCTTACGACATGCACCTCGGCCTGTTGTTCACTTCCCCTGCCGGCAAAGCTGCCTGAATAGATATGGAACAGCAGCTGGCAGTTGTCATGCACGATGTATTCATCACCCGAGAGGAAAATAAATGCGCCCATGGAATAGGCCCTCGCCTCAAGGACGGTAACGATATTTGCATTCGACGCCTGCATATTATTGATGATTTGCA
>JANXWX010000058.1 GCA_025350915.1 Nitrosomonadales bacterium | reverse complement strand
GGCCTAGGCCCAACTGCTCAAATGACTTGCCGAAATCATGTTGGGCCCACACCTCTCGCAGTGCCAGCGCTTCGCGGTGCATCCAATCGGCGGACCAGTCCGGCGCGACATAGCTGCCGTGGCCCCATACCGAGCCAAGCTGTTGGCCACCGGCAGAAAGCCATGCTTCCTGGCCTCGTTGAACTTGTCCTTCTGAAAATATAATTGTGCCGTTAGTGCGGATGACTTGTTTTGGTATGGGCGGTGCCGACAGATATATCTCGGTACCGACCCAGCCTAATACGGCAAAGGAGAGTACACATATAACAGCGAGCCAGGTCCAGAGTTTGCGGGTTGCGTGCATGGCATGGATTCCTTATGTTTGGTTTTAAATATGATCTGGCGCCGGTAAGGCGAAAAGCCATTAAGATGTATTTTATATGCATGTATTATAAGATGCAAATTAAATATATCTTATGTGACGTGATTTATAATGTTCCTGAAGAGATATACTGAGTACAAAGCTTGTCCGGCAAGTAGCGAAAGTCTGAACTTTCAGCGATGATCAGGAAGATTAAGGATGCAAAATGAGATTAACTGACTACACCGATTACACCCTGCGTACTTTGATGTACCTGGGGTACAACCGGGATCGGCTCGTGACGATCCAGGACATCGCCGACCTGCATAGCATATCCAAAAACCATTTGACCAAAGTGGTACACCAATTGGGTCTGTCGGACATGGTTGAAACGGTGCGCGGCCGCAATGGCGGACTAAAGCTGAATAAGGAACCTGCAGATATCAATATTGGTGAGGTAGTACGCAACACGGAGACCGATTTTTACATGGCGGAATGCTTCGACCGGGAAAATAATTCCTGCGTATATTCGCCATCCTGCACATTGAAAGGCGTGTTGAATTCTGCCACTTCGGCGTATCTTGCCGTGTTAGATGGTTTTACGCTTGAAGATCTGTTAGTCAAAGATGCCAAACGAGGCAACAGAAATGCTGCGTTACGCCCTATACATCTCCATGCCGGGGTGCGAGAGAAAAAACGCTAGAAGAAAGTGGTTTGCTCGCGTTATGGCACTTATCCACAGAGGTTATGACGGGGTATCCGGTGTATTAGAATGGTAGTTCTAAAGTTGAGTTAGCTTTAAGCAAAACCCTGCGGAAGTCATCCTGTATCCGCTTTAACCCGGCCTCATCATCCGCTTCAAAGCGCAACACAATGACTGGTGTCGTGTTTGATGCGCGCATCAAACCAAATCCGTCTGCATACTCCACACGAAGTCCATCTATGGTGATGACATCTTTTGCATCGGTGAATTTTGCTTCCTTGCCGAGGCGTGTGATCAGCGCATGGTTCTCGCCTTCCTTCAGTTTGATGTGCAACTCAGGGGTGCTGACTGCATCGGGCAAGTTATTCAAGGTTGCGCTGGGGTCAGTAGAGCGGCTCAAAATTTCCAGCAGGCGTGCGCCGCTATAAAGACCATCGTCAAAGCCGTACCAGCGCTCCTTGAAGAACACATGGCCGCTCATCTCCCCTGCCAAGAGCGCGCCGGTTTCTTTCATCTTGGCTTTGACCAGCGAGTGACCTGTTTTCCACAACGTGGCTTTGCCGCCGTGGGATTTGATCCAGCTGAAAAGATTGCGCGTGGACTTCACGTCGAAGATGATTTCCGCGCCTTTGTTGCGGCTCAGCACATCGGCGGCAAACAACATCAGCTGGCGATCAGGATAAATGATTGTGCCTTCCTTGGTGACCACACCGAGACGGTCACCGTCGCCATCGAAGGCGAGGCCAAGCTCACTATCATTATTCGCAAGTGCATTGATCAAATCTTCGAGGTTGTGCGGATCGGATGGGTCAGGGTGGTGATTGGGGAAGTTACCATCCACTTCGCAGAACAGTTCGGTCACTTCGCAACCCAGTTGACGATAGAGATTGGCGGCAAAATCACCAGCAACGCCGTTGCCGCAATCCACGGTGATTTTCATTGGGCGTGCGAGCTTGATATGCGACACTATTTTTGCCAGATAATCAGCGTTAATGTCTTGTTGTGAGTAAGTGCCTGCGCCGTGTGAGAGTTTTCCTTCTTCAATGCGGATACGCAGTGACTGTATCGTATCGCCGGACAGCGTTTCACCGGCCAGCACCATTTTCAGGCCGTTGTAGTCCGGCGGGTTGTGGCTGCCGGTGATCATCACGGCGCAGTTGGTGTTGAGCTGGAACGCGGCGAAGTAAACCATTGGGGTCGCAACGCGGCCCACGTCGATTACATTGATGCCGCTCTTCTGGATACCGCGCGCGAGTGCCGCAGAAAACTCCACACCGGACAATCGACCATCGCGGCCGATCGCGATGCTGTGCTGGCCTCGTGCGGCAGCTTCCGAGCCGATTGCGTGACCGATGCTTTCAACAATGTCGGCAGTGAGTGTTTTACCGACGATACCGCGAATATCGTAGGCCTTGAAGATTTCTTTGGGCAGATTAGTCATGATTTTTTGATCCCTGCCGGGCAGGAAAATGTTATTTAGTAAGTGCGGGGATGTGTTCAGCCACCATTTGCGGGGTCAGGTTTTTCATGCATTTGAAATGTTTGAGCGGGCACTCGCGCTTGAAGCAGGGGCTGCATGAGATGTCGATTTTTAATACCTGAGCCTTGTTTGATAAAGGCGGGGTAAAGCCAGGGCTGCTGGAGCCGTAAAGCGCGAGCATCGGACGGTCGAGCGCTGCAGCAACATGCATCAAGCCGGAATCATTGGTTATGACAAGGCTGGCGCAGGAGAGAAGGGCGGCTGCATCCGACAGGTCGGTGATACCGCACAGGTTATGCACATCGTGGTTGCCGAGCGCAATAATTTTGTCGCCTATTTCTTTGTCCTTTTGCGAGCCGGTTATCCATACCGCGTAACCTTGCAGTTTTAAACGCTGGGCGAGTTCGGCAAAATAGGGAATTGGCCAGCGTTTGGCTGGACCATACTCGGCACCGGGACATAAGACGGCAACGGGTATTTCCAGTTTTAGCAGGTACTTGTCCAGGACGAGTTGTTGTGTGTCTGAACCGACGCTCAATCGTGGCTGCGGCAGCGGGCGGGCAACAGGTCCACCCGCCGGTTCGGCGAGTTGTGCGAAACGCTCAACCATCAACGGTAGCGCTTGCTTGTCTAGTTTTCGTATATCGTTGAGCAAACCATAACGCATTTCACCTTTAAAACCGGTACGAAGCGGGATGCCGGCAAAAAAAGGTACGAGCGCAGATTTTAAGGAGTTGGGAAGGACTATCGCCTGGTCAAAATAACGGTTACGCAATTGCAAACCCAGCTTGATACGGGCTGCGAGTTGCAGTGAGCCATGTGGAAAGGGATTGGTGATCGTATTGCTGACTTCTGGCATCTGTTGCAGCAGTTCTTCCGTCCATGCCGGCGCCAGAACTTCAATCGAGCAGTCCGGGTGACGCTGTTTGAGGCGCACCAGCATGGGATGGATAAGCATGGTGTCGCCCACCCAGCTGGGCGCGATAACAAGAATTTTGCTGATATTCCGGGTTTCGGGTTGGGTCACGTTAATGATGCCCTTTGGGCAGCTCACCCTTGAATTTGTACAGTGTGCTGCAATACGGGCAACGTGCTTCGCCGAGCTTTTCAACCGGTATGGCTACCCTGGGATGCGTGTTCCATAGCTTCATAGAGGGCGTCGGGCAATACAATGGCAAATCTGCCGCGGTGACTTCGATGGTTTCTACAGTTGCTGGCTTTACGCTCATTGTTTTACATCTCCAGGTGACATCTTAAACGCATCAGGTTAAACGTGTGCGAGCCAATGGGCATACTTGGTGTTCTTGCCACTGACCACATCAAAGAACATGGTTTGCAAACGTTCAGTAATCGGGCCGCGCGAACCAATACCAATAGTGCGTGTATCAAGTTCGCGTATTGGTGTGACTTCCGCGGCAGTACCGGTGAAGAAGGCTTCATCGGCGCAATAGACTTCATCGCGTGTGATGCGTTTTTCAATGACCTCAATGCCCAGATCTCTGGCAAAGGTCAGAATCGTGTCGCGTGTGATGCCTTCCAGGCAGGAAGTCAGGTCTGGCGTATACAGCTTGCCTTTTTTCACGATAAACAGATTTTCTCCTGCACCTTCGGCTACGTAACCGTCAACGTCAAGTAATAGTGCTTCATCGTAGCCATCGTTCGCCACTTCCTGGTGGGCGAGGATAGAGTTTGTATAGCTGCCTACTGATTTGGCACGGCACATATTGATATTCACATGGTGACGCGTGAAGCTGGATGTTTTGACACGTATGCCTTTTTTCATGCCTTCCTCGCCCAGATAAGCGCCCCAGGGCCAGGCTGCAACGGCAACGTGGGTGCTGAGGGTCGTGGCGGCGATGCCCATTGCTTCCGAGCCGTAGAAAACGATAGGGCGGATATAGCAGGATTCCAGTTTATTGGCGCGCACGGCTTCTTTTTGCGCTTCCATCAGAGTTGCCTTGTCCCAAGGCATTTTCATCTTAAATATAAATGCCGAATTAAACAGGCGGTCCGTGTGCTCCTGCAAGCGGAAGATAGCAGTACCTGTATTGGTTTTGTAGGCACGCACCCCTTCAAACACGCCCATGCCGTAATGCAAAGTGTGGGTCAGGACGTGGGTCGTGGCATCGCGCCAGGGTACCAGTTTGCCGTCATACCAGATAAAACCGTCGCGGTCAGCCATGGACATAATTCAAGATTCCTTCAGTAATAATGTTTCAAAGAAGTGATTCTAGCTTTTTTCGGCCATTTGTTGAAGCGCGATAGTGTGGGTTGACGCAGGAGAGAAGGATTTTGACAAATCCAACGGCTATGAAGAGGCTTCGATACAATCTATAGATTAGTCTGCACCGGTAATGTCGTGGCAATGGCACGCCGCTTTGCGGCTTAACATGCGCAAGCGTATGTTAGCCATCACCGCTACATTACAGGTCGATTAACCAAATCGACCTGTAATGTAGTCTTCAGTTTCTTTGCGTTTGGGGTTGGTGAATACGGCGCTTGTGTCGCCGAACTCGATAAGTTCACCCAGGTACATATAGGCGGTGTAGTCAGAGATACGCGCCGCCTGTTGCATATTGTGCGTGACGATGACGATGGTGAACTCTTTTTTCAGCTCGTCTATCAGTCTCTCAATGTGAGCCGTTGAAATCGGGTCTAGTGCCGAAGTGGGCTCGTCGAGCAGGAGCACTTCCGGTTTAACGGCGATGGCGCGGGCAATGCACAAACGTTGCTGTTGCCCACCTGAAAGCCCGGTTCCACTTTGCTTGAGCTTGTCTTTCACTTCATTCCACAGTGCGGCCTTTTGCAGCGCCCACTCAACACGTTCGCTCATGTCGTGCTGATTCAGGTTTTCATACAGCTTAACGCCGAAGGTGATGTTGTCGTAGATGGACATCGGGAAGGGCGTCGGCTTCTGGAATACCATGCCTATCTTCGCACGCAGGGTGTTGAGGTCTTGTCTTTTTTCCAGCAGATTTTGGCCGTCCAGCAATATTTCTCCGGTGGCTTTTTGTTTTGGATAGAGCTCATACATGCGATTGAAGGTGCGCAGCAGTGTCGACTTTCCGCAGCCGGACGGGCCGATAAAGGCTGTCACCATTTTTTCAGGTATGGTCAGATTGACATCCTTCAGCGCACGGTCATTACCGTAAAAGAAGTTCAGGTCTCGCACGACCAGTTTCGGGATGGTGTCTTTTTCAGAAATCATGTTGCATATCCTTAATGTGAGCTTCCTTGCTGGCGGAACAATACCCGCGCCACAATGTTTAATGTCAGCACGCTAAACGTAATAAGCAGCGCGCCTGCCCAGGCGAGTTGTTGCCAGTCTGCATAGGGGCTCATCGCAAACTGGAAAATAACCACCGGTAAATTCGCCATCGGCTGGTTCATGTCGCTGCTCCAGAACTGGTTGTTCAGCGAAGTGAACAATAGGGGAGCAGTCTCACCACTGATGCGCGCAACGGCCAGCAGCACACCGGTTAAAATGCCGGCACGAGCGGCACGCAAGGTGATCGAGCTGATAATTCTCCATTGCGGCGCACCGAGTGCGGCGGCTGCTTCACGCAGCGTATTGGGCACAAGACGCAGCATGTTTTCGGTAGTGCGGATTACGATAGGTATTACCAGGATGGAAAGTGCGAATGCACCTGCCCAACCGGAAAAATGCTTGACTCTGATCACATACATTTCATAGACAAACAGGCCAATCACTATAGATGGCGCTGATAGCAGCACGTCATTGATGAAGCGAGTCACGGGCGCCAGCCAGCCGCGCTGGCCAAATTCGGCCAGATAAGTGCCGGCAAGTATGCCGATAGGCGTGCCGATCATGGTGCCGAGTGCAGACATCATTAACGATCCGGCGATGGCGTTAATGAGGCCGCCGTCACTGCCGGGTGGGGGGGTAATTTGGGTAAACACGGCGAGGGACAAACCGGGCACGCCATATTGCAGCAGTGTGAATAAAATCCAACCCAGCCAAAACAAGCCGAAGGCCATGGCAAGTACAGATATACCCAAACTCAAAATATTAATCAGGCGACGTCGCGCATAGAGTGTCAACATATCAGGTCACCTTTCCTTCCCGCTTGGCCAGCTTGTACAGCATAAAGCGTGCAAGTGTCAGTACGACAAAGGTAATGAAGAACAGTATCAGACCGAGCTCGATCAGTGCTGAAGTGTATAACTCGCCTACCGCTTCATTGAATTCATTTGCCAGTGCGGACGAGATACTGTTTCCGGGCATCAGTAATGATTTACTCAATGAATGTGCATTACCTATCACAAAGGTCACCGCCATGGTTTCGCCCAATGCGCGTCCAAGCCCCAGCATAATGCCGCCGACAACACCGATCTTGGTATAGGGAAGTACAACATTCCACATCACTTCCCAAGTGGTAGCACCAAGGCCGTATGCAGATTCCTTGAGCAGGGCGGGAACCACTTCAAATACATCGCGCATGACGGAGGCGATGAATGGAATGACCATGATTGCCAGAATAATGCCTGCAGTCAGTACACCAATTCCCATCGGTGGCCCGGAGAAGAACGCGCCTATCATCGGCAAGGTGCCGATATGATCATTAACCCAGGGTTCAATATAGTCACCAAACAGCGGTGCGAAAATAAACAGACCCCACATGCCATAAATAATGCTGGGTATGCCGGCCAGTAACTCCACCGCGATGCCCAATGGTCGGCGTAACCAGCGAGGCGACAGTTCTGTCAGGAAAAGTGCAATGCCAAAGCTCACCGGCACAGCAATCAACAGGGCTATACCTGCAGTAACAAGTGTACCAACGATAGGTACAAGCGCACCGAATTCTTCCGTTACCGGATTCCATTCGGCACTGCTAAGGAAATTGAAGCCAAACGCATTTATCGCAGGCAGGCTGCCGATTACCAGAGAAACAATGATGGCGGCAAGCAAAAGCAGCACAGAAAACGCCGAAATCCGTGTAATCACACGGAACAGGATATCTGGCCAGTTTTGTAGCTTCAGGCGTGCGTAATGTAAAAACGTCGGCATGGTATTTTTAATTTAAATCAATGAATCTTGAAGTTTTTACGTAAAAATCATGGGGGCGCTGAGAAGCGCCCCCATGATTATATCTTGAAAACGTACTTTTTCTGTACGTTCCACATGTTACTTATTTCCAAATTGCCTTGCCATCACTTCCCTTGATTTCTTTTTTCCATGCTGTCATTACCAGTTTTTGCACTTTTTCCGGCATTGGAACATAGTCAAGAGCAGAAGCCATCGCGCCACCGTTTGCATATGCCCAGTCAAAGAAGTTCAGTACTTCTTTTGCAGAGGCCGGCTTGTCCTGTGATTTGTGCATCAGGATGAATGTAGCACCGGTAATAGGCCAGCTTGCTTTACCTGGCTCATTAGTCAGCAATTCATAGAAACCGGCGGCGTGTTCCCAATCGGCTCCGGCAGCGGCCGCTTTGAATGAGGTGTCATCAGGCTTAACGAACTGACCTTCACGGTTTTTAAGTTGTGTGTAGGTCATTTTATTTTGCAAAGCATAAGCATATTCAACATAACCGATCGAGTTCTTGATGCGCTGTACATAAGAGGCAACGCCTTCGTTACCTTTACCGCCTGTACCCACTTTCCAAGACACTGCAGTACCTTCGCCTACCTCTGTTTTCCAGCTATCGCTCACTTTGGACAGGTAGTTGGTAAAGATGAAGGTAGTGCCTGAACCATCGGAACGATGAACAACAGTGATCGTGTCATCGGCCAGCTTTACACCGGGGTTTAATGCAACGATAGCTGGATCATTCCACTTGGTAATTTTACCCAGATAGATGTCGGCCAAAACCGTACCATCCAGTTTGAGTTGACCCGCATCAACGCCGTTTACGTTAATAACCGGAACAACACCACCCATAACAGCCGGGAACTGCATCAAGCCACCTTTATCCAGGTCTTCAGGCTTCAATGGCATGTCGGAAGCGCCAAAATCAACTGTCTTGGCGTTGATTTGCTTGATGCCGCCACCAGAGCCGATGGACTGGTAATTCATGCCAACGCCTGTCTTGGCTTTGTAAGCTTCAGCCCATTTGGCGTAAATAGGGTAAGGGAAGGTTGCGCCTGCACCGGTAATATCGGTAGCAAAGACCGAACCTGCTATCATAAGCGCTGCAACCAGGCCTATGCTTTTAACAAGGGTGTTTAATTTTGTCATGATCACTCCATAAAATTTAAGTTAACTGCTAGGGACTGCGTGCCGCCGGGAACTGCATTTCTTCAGTCAGCGAAATGCATAATAATACATAATTATTACATTATTATTACATCGGTCCAGATGTGAATATGACCTTTACTTTGGATTGTTACCAGTCTGATTTACAAACACTATTTATCAACTTTTGCTCTGTGTACAGGAAATTCACAATGAAAGTGGCTGACTGAACTGGATTAGTAAAGAGCGCAAAATGTGGTCCTGCAATTTCAGCAACAATTGTCTGTGGTGCTATTGCAAGAATTTCGTTAAGGCTGACCCGGGATATCACCTCATCTTGAGTTGATGCAAGGTACATCAAACGGGCAGGGCACTCGCGCAGCTGGGGGCGGACATCAACACGCAGTGCCGATCTTGCGCGTGAGGCTAGCACGCTGGCATTGACCCTGCGCCAGCTTATGGCTTTGGCACGCCGGAAATCAGTTGTGGCATAGCCAGGCATTATCAGGCGCAGGCGACGTATCGCACGAATAAGCGCTATTAAGGGTGCGGAGATCGCAAAGCGAAATGGAACCAGCCCGGGTCGCGGTGGTGTGACGAATGAGCCGCAGAGTATGACCCCGGATACTTTAGATCGACACTGGGACGCGACCATGAGCGCAAGTGGACCACCGAAAGACGAACCGAGAATCACGAAGGATTTCAGGGTCCTCACTTCACTCACTACAATTGGCAACAGATCGTTGTAGTCGTTATTGCCAGTCGCCGGGTATGTGATGACGACTGTCTCAATCCAGGTAGGCAGATGGCGCAGAAGCGGGCCGAAAAATATCTCGGTACCGTCTAACCCCGGAAGCAATACCAGAGTTGTCTTTAAATTTATTGCTTGCAAGCTGTCCACCATAAAAAAGCAACCTCATTGAAATATTTGCCGTCACGAAATTGCAATATATATCCTTTATATTGCTTCCGTATTACTGTCAGGGAGAATCCAAAAAATGTCTGAATTTCTAAAACAACTTGCTATCCAGCGCTGGGATGACCACCGCTATTATCATCACAGCCGTATCAATCAGTCACTGCACTTTATCAGCGCTGGCCGTTGGATTCAATGCGGGCGGTGTACACCGCAGGCATCTGCGGGGCGGGTTTTAAGGCGGGGCGGTAGGGCAGGCTGCGCGGGATGAGTTGGGCGGTGCAGGTGTAGGCCAGGTTGCCGATGTCGCTGTCGTGTTCGATGACGGCTTGCTGGATGAGGGTGTGGCTGAGGCCCACCACCAGATAGTCCCCCGAATACTGCGGATGGCCGGGATGCGCAAAGCGGAAGGTGGCGCCGGCATGCAAGCCTGCCACCGAGCCCGAGATCTCAATACGCAGGCCTTCCACGGCATAGCGTTCGTCTATCATGCGCGCGCGTGCTTCGGCCTCATCCTGATTCGAGGTGCCCAGGGCGTAATGCACATTGGCCGGGTCATTCGCGGCGGGGCCAAGACCTGCCTTGATGACATGGTCGGGGGTCATGTAGTTGTAATCCACCACCTGGGCATGGGCGCTGACCTTGCGGCTGCCTTTGATGAAACGGTTGAAGCTGGCAATGGGTTTGTCCAGACCTGCATTAGAAATAAACGGCACCACACCCAGTTTCAATTTGCTGAACTGGGCGTTGCCGTCGCTGAAATGCAGCACATCCTTGCCGTCTTCCACGGTGAACCAGTAACTCACGCCGATGCCGGCGAGCAGGCGTTCGATAAACGCCAGGTCGGTCTCATCGTACTGCACGGTGTATTGGCAGGCAGGGTAGGTCTTGCCCAGGTGCCATTGCGCGCTGTCGCTGCCGATAGCGTGTTGCGCCAGCACGCGGGTGACGAGTTCGGGGATGGAGAAGCCCTGTATGACGCGGTTGTCGCGTGACTGCGACAGCAACCATAAGCGCGGTTGCAGCTTGACCTCAACCCGTGATTGTTTCCTCGCATTCAAGCCGCGCTCGCGCTGGTAGCTCACAATGCCCGCCAGGGTGCGTTCATTGCCGGAGGCATCGATTAAGATCACGACAGCGGGTTGCCCCAGCCAGGCGTCATCCAGCTCGGCCAGTACCAGCAGGGTCGCGCTGAAGGGGCTGGAGATTGCCTCGCTGCCTTCAAAGGAGATGGCGTCATACTTTTGTCCGGCGATGGCGAAATGCAGGTGGGCGGAGTGGGCGGCGAGGGACGTGAAGGCACTGAGGGCGTCGCTGGGGGGGGCGGGGAGCTTGGGCAGGGTGAAGGACATAGAGGGTCCCTGTATGGGGAGTGGCGTTATGTCGACCAGCGACGGCTTGCGGCACTGCTATTTCCTGCGAATATAGCACAGGACTTTAGGCCAAGGGAGGGGGTGAAGAGCTATATAACGGTCTAGATACTTTGGTGTATTCGTTTGGTTTCAAGCAAGTGCCGTTTATTTGTTCATATTGCCGTTGATTTTAAGCCTGCTCACACGGCGCAAATAACGTAGAAAACGGCCCTTGCCTTTGATCATGAGCAAGGTGGTTATGAGTAGCCTTTTAACATGCTGATAAGCGACCCAGCTATCCAGATAAGCATGTATGCGGTTGCGATACAGCATGACCCAGTTATATAAACTCGCAAACCAGTTGATCTGCAACAGTGCTGGGCGGGTGAGATTGAAGATGCGGGAAAAGAAAGCCATGCCGGCGATTTTAGCTACCGCAAAGGTAAGGCTGCCTAACAGCCAATGACCCTGAGATATCGCGTGCAGGCCGATGAGTTTGGCCGGTATGAGTATGCCGCTTGGTAACAGAAAGGCGAGTATTGCCCAGCGTGGTGGAAGTGCTGCGATGCGTTTCTCGATAGCTTGCACAGCACTTATTGCGCCCAGCCGCGCCATGATTTTGGCGGTGCTATCCCAGATGAATTCTTCGATCAAAAATAATCCTGCAGCCAGCCAGAATAGCGGGAGAAGCAGGATGCGTTTAATTTTTTTCATCTGATTTTTGATGGTTTTAAGGTCGCGTTAAAACTATGATTGATTGCGTCGCGTACTGTTTTACGAGTACTGATTAATCAGTAAAAATGCTGCAATACTGAACATTGCCAGGCCACTAATAAGCTTAAGCATGCGGTCTTCACCGGCTTGAGTTCGTTCCTGCTTAAGTGTGATCATTGCTATCATCAAAATGATGATGTCATCGAGCATATATGAGAAGTTATACAAAATCAGATAAGCGTAATTGTTAAAACTGTCGAGATTTTGCAGGGTGAGGATGCGGGTATACAGCGCTGGGAACAGTGATTTATAAGTGATCTCACTAAGCTGCACCAGAATCGCGACTGCGATGGTGCCGAGCAAGGCTGTCGTCAGGTTATCAGACTGCAATATTTTACGTATTTTTGTATAGATACCAGGCTTGGTAATTTCTGGGGAGGTGATCGATATATGCCGGCCAAAAAACATATATTTTTTGAAATAAATCGTTCCTGCCACGAATGCAATAGCCGCTATGGTAATTTCAGATATTGCCGAAGTTGCTGTCCAAACAAAAAAACGTAGCCATAAGATCAAGAAAATAAAATAGATGATGCCTTGTGCAGCAATGTAGGTACCGGCTATAGTAAAAATGGCCGAGCGGTTTTTCATCGGAGCAACAAGGGAAAGGATCAGGATTAACACCCACGTGGCGCTATTATTGAAACCATCAAGCATGCCCATCACAATGGTAAATACGGGCAATCCAATTTGTAAAAGCGGAAGGTTATAACCGAAAAGATTGAAAGTGATGCTTTCGGTTTTTACAACTGGCGCGGGGGGGATCAAGCCGCAGCCCGAGTCTGTAACAGACTCGCAGTTCGCCGTTTGTTTGCCGGGTTGTTGGGCTGTTTGAGCGCTTAAGGTAAGGTTGTCAAGCACATGTTGGGCAGTGCTATCTTCTTCAGTAAACCCGATGATGAGTTGTCCACCCACTACAAATGCGGGATAGTCCAAGGCCACATCGCCTTGATTTTGGGCTACGCGCTTTAACAGTTCCAGCGCCGCGGGTTCCTTGCGTACGTCCCTGATGATTATTTTTAACTGTGGTCTCAGGTTTTGCAATTTGGTTAAAAATTCCTTGGCCTTGTCGCACTGTGGACATTCCTCACGGATAAATACTTCGATATCTATTGCATGGGGAGTTTGGACAATCGTTGCCTCATTTTTTGCAGCCAGTGGTGCCGCTGGTTTGTTGTGTAGTGCTTGCACCGGGCCAGGAGCTGGCTTGATTTGTACAGGTAATTTGGGCGGTAAATGTGTAGGCGCAGAGGCAGGATTGGTTGTAAGTGCAGGAGCCGGTTTGGAGATGATGGGTTTTGCCGGTGCCGCCTGTGTGTTAGAAGCCGCTGGTTTTTGGATCCCGGTTTGAGCTGATGCCGGCTTGGCTGGCACCAGTTGTGTAGCTGATTTTTCACCCACTGCGGGCTGCTGCGGAGTTGCAGGTTTGATCAAGTTCGATTTTGCCGGTGCAACCTGCACCGAAGACGCCGCCGGTTTAGGACTAACAGTTTGAACTGCTGGGTTTATCGTAGACGTTTTGTCAGGTGAGGTTTGTATCGGCGCAGCCGTTTTTGCAGATTCTGTCTGTGTTGAGTTGATGTCAACATGAGCTGGCTTGTTAGGCGTGGCCTGAACAGGGGGGGCATTGATTGATTCAGTTTGTGGAGCAGGCGTATTTCCCGGTTCAACTTGCGCGAAAGTTAGTGCAGGCAAGAATAGAAAAATGGACCAGCAGTAAAAACGAAACATTCGTGCTCTCATCTTTAAGTATCAGTAGTCATCATACTACCATAATAAATTTCCGCTTTTCCTGCGTAAATTTAAGTACGTTCTTAATATTCCGAAAGCCCCCTGTTTTTGCGACCCAGTGCTTTTCGGGCTTGTATGCAGGATAGATGTGTAGCACGCACTCGCTTGTGTGGAACAAGGGAGTGGTTTCTCTCCGGTTGATTTTCGGAGTTTTGTAGTATTATCTTGCGGATTTGTTGATTCTTGTTCATGAGGCATTTTGTGAGGGGGTAAGCGTGCGTATTCTTGCATTGATATTTTTATGTCTGGTGACGCAGTCTGTATTAGCCGGCGCAGATTACCAGCGCGAAAAAAAGTGGGCTGATGAGGCGGTGCCCGGCATCGTAATTGGTGATCCTGTTTACCTTGCCCTGAAGAATGGGCATAAATTCCTGACGATCTTTACAGAAGCAAAGAATGCAAGAGTAGGGGTGGTCGTTGTGCATGGTATGGGCGTTCATCCCGACTGGAACATGATAAGCGCTCTGCGTACACAACTTGCCGAGCATGGTTACACAACCTTGTCGATACAAATGCCTGTACTGGCGAATGAAGCGCAAGCGGGCGCATATGATGCGCTGTATCCTGAAGCGGAAGCGCGTATTCAGCTTGCTGCAGATTTTTTACGCGGCAAGGGCTACAAGAATATTGCGATCGTGTCACATAGTATGGGTTCGGCAATGAGTATGAATTATGTAAAGAAGCAGCAAGCCGGGCTGCTTGGATGGGTGTCTGCAGGACTGGGACATAACTTTACTTATTCTGGCATACATATCCCGGTGCTGGATATGTATGGTGAATATGATTTGCCTCCCGTGTTGACGTTGGCAAGCAAACGTGCGGCATCACTTATAGGTAACGTGAAATCTCGTCAGGTAATGGTGCCTAAGAGTGATCATTTTATGAATAATCATGAAGCTGAAATGATGGAGGCAGTAACGAAATTTTTAGATGGCTTGAGGTGATTTCAAGCTTAAGTTGAATTGTATTTTTATCAAAGTCGTGCCGGGCTACCTATGCTTGTAACCAACTACCTTTTTTTCGAAGTAACCATATGAATCTGCTAAAAACGCTTGCCAGTATCAGTAGTCTGACTTTGCTTTCACGCATACTCGGGTTTATACGTGAAATATTAATGGCACGTATTTTCGGTACGAGCATGGCGAACGATGCCTTCGTTATCGCTTACCGTTTACCCAATCTGCTGCGGCGCATGTTTGCCGAAGGTGCATTTTCACAGGCATTTGTGCCGATTTTCAGCGAGTACAAAAGTCGGCATGGCCATGATGAAACCAAGTTGCTGGTTGACCATGTCAGCACTTTGCTCGCAATTATTTTATTCGTTGTTACGCTGATCGGCATTGTTGCCGCGCCTATTCTTGTTTATGCCACCGCGCCTGGATTTGTGGCAAACACAGAAAAATTCAATCTGACGGTTGAGTTGCTGCGCATTACCTCGCCCTATATTTTTTTTATTTCGCTGGTTTCCGTCTCTGCGGGTATTCTGAATACCTATAACAAATACTGGGTAGCCGCATTTGCGCCGGTGTTGTTGAATCTGTGTTTTATTGTAACGATGCTATGGCTGCTGCCCTATTTTTCACGACCTATTGTGGCGTTAGCCTGGGCAGTATTTGTAGCGGGTTTTATACAACTTGCGTTTCAAGTGCCATTCCTGATGAAAATCGGCATGCTGCCGCGTTGGCGCTTCAGTATGAAAGATGAGGGTGTATGGCGTGTGCTCAAACAGATGGGGCCGGCTGTATTTGGTGTGTCGATCAGCCAGATCAGCCTCTTGATCAATACCGTTTTTGCCTCATTCATGGCTGCCGGCAGCGTGTCCTGGCTGTTTTACGCGGACCGTCTGATGGAGATGCCGGCAGGCTTGCTGGGTGTGGCAATCAGTACCATTCTGCTGACATCCTTGTCCAGATACCATGCCGAAAAAAATACAGTGGAGTACTCAAAAATTCTTGACTGGGGTTTGCGCCTCACCATGCTGCTCACGTTGCCAGCTGCACTCAGCCTGGGATTGATAGCAG
This sequence comes from Nitrosomonadales bacterium, assembly GCA_025350915.1. Lineage (GTDB taxonomy): Bacteria > Pseudomonadota > Gammaproteobacteria > Burkholderiales > Gallionellaceae > 39-52-133. Next base: position 7,180 of record JANXWX010000058.1, on the reverse strand, counting down.
TGCCCATATTGGCGACTTTTTTCCAGGGTGGCATGTTTTCTCCACATGATGTGCTGATGACACGCAATGCACTGGTGGGCTACAGCGTAGGATTGATCGGCATGCTGATGGTTAAAATATTGGCACCGGCGTTTTATGCGCGGCAGGATATTCGCACACCGGTAAAAATAGGCATCATCACGCTGCTCGCTACCCAGGCTATGAATCTTGTTTTTATCAGTTGGCTGAAGTATGCCGGCTTGCCACAACATGCGGGTTTGGCGCTGGCAATTGGCCTGGGCGCATGCATTAATTCCGCGGTACTTTTTTATTTGTTGCGCAAACGAAACATTTTCCAGCCGGAACCCGGTTGGTTAATGTTTGTTGCCAAAATTAGTGTCGCGTTGCTGGCTTTGGGACTGGTATTGTGGTTTGGTATGGGTACTGAAAGCCATTGGTTAACCACACACGGCTGGGCCAGGATACTTAACCTGTCCTGGTTGGTTGCGCTTGGTGTGATTGTATACTTCGCCGTACTTGGCGTACTTGGCTTTCGGCTTAAAGATTTTTCCAGGCGCAGCGCATATTAAATCGCTTTCCATGTTCAAATTCTTTGCTAATGAAAGCAATGGTGGCATGAAACGATTACAGCGTTTAAACTGGACGCTGGATTCTTTAAAAACTGATTTATTCCGCTATAAACAATGAAAACTGAACATATATACGATGTCGAAGAAGCTACTTTTGATGAGTTGGTCATAGCCAAGTCGCACGAAACACCGGTATTGCTTGATATTAGTGCCGAATGGTGCGCGCCTTGCAGGGTGTTGGGTCCATTATTGCACAAAATGGCTGATGCCTATGAAGGTGCATTTCTATTGGCAGTGGTTGATGCCGATGAAAACATGAAGATTGCCGGTCGCCACAAAGTGCGCGGGTTTCCGACCGTGATTGCATACAGTCGCGGCGTAGAGGTTGATCGTTTTCACAGCGCGCAACCAGAAAGTTTTTTGCGCAAGTTTATTGATGGTGTGATCCAGCAGTATGAGCAAGCGGCATAATCATGCTTTGCGTTTGGATTGGTTGTTAATGAGTTATATCCAGATTTTTAATGAGATGCCATGAGCCTGCTTTCCATTATCTTTGCATTACTAATCGAGCAGTTAAGACCGCTCAAGTCAAGCAGCAAGGTGTACGCCTGGCTGTCGGTATACGCTGATTTTTTTCAGCGTAACTTTGACGGTGGTGAGAACAAGCACGGGCAGATAGCCTGGATAGTTGCGGTACTTATCCCCGTGGTTGTCACGGCGGGGCTTTACAGCCTACTGGCTGCTCAGCACCCTGTTTATGCCTGGGCGTTTTGTGTACTAGTGCTGTATCTGACTATGGGATTTCGGCAATTCAGCCATTTTTTTACCGATATACACAAAGCATTACGCAATAATGATTTGAGGTTGGCGCGTGAATTGCTGTCTGCTTGGCGCGGCCAGCCTTGCGATGAATTAAATACCGAAGAAGTTGTTCGGTTGACCATAGAGGAAGCATTGCTCGCGACACATCGCAATGTGTTTGCGGTGGTGGCCTGGTTTGTAATTTTTATGCTGCTGGGTTTGGGCCCGAGCGGGGCTATTCTGTATCGCCTGGCACGTTTTTTAAACATGAGTTGGCAGGAGCAAAACGGTGTCAAATCAGAAGGATTTAGCAAGTTTTCTGCGTTGATGTATCACTGGATTGAGTGGCTGCCAACGCGATTGACCGCTTCAACTTTTGCAATTGTTGGAAATTTTGAAGATGCAATCTATTGCTGGCGTACGCAAGCTACATCTTGGGCTGATCCCGAAGCGGGTATCGTGCTGGCAAGTGGAGCAGGTGCGCTTGGCGTACGTCTCGGTATGCCAGTTTCCCAGTTAGGCCAGACTATCGTGCGCACGGAATTGGGAACAGGCGATGAGGTTGATTTGGACCATATGCCGAGCGCAGTAGGCTTGGTATGGCGTGCAATGGTTTTCTGGTTGATTATGTTGTTGCTGTTGACTATGGCCAGTATGGCAAGTTGGGCGGGGGTTTAGTCGTTTGTTGTCGCATAAAATTTCTGTTTTTCCTTTGTTGTTTATCTGTTGACGTCAATTACCTTAAAAATTAAAGCCTTTATTTGAGCATTGTTTTTGTTTTGCCTTTTAGACCCTGATACGGCTTTGATGTGAAGGGACGGTGAATATTATGCAATTCAATACGAAAATAATTTCATCATAATCTCCGATCAAACTGCTAGTTGTTACCCTGATGATGCTCCTGAAAAATATTTCAAAATCAAATCTCTAATGGCTAAGCAGACAACGCTGCCCCGTTGCCTGGCTAACGCTATCTTTTTATTGAGAGTTTTAAGCGTAATTTTTCTTCTTCTTCGTTCAACAAATTTGCTGAAATTGGACGGGTGGCATCGTTGTATAAAAGCTTGCTTATATTCGAGTTTCCTTATTTTGTTGAATTGCATTGTTGATGTGTTACAAGGGGCGCTTTTTTTTAAAAAATAGAATATCATTGCAAAGATTTTCTTCGAGTTTAGTAAATTTAAAACAATAAAAGGGAGGTTTATGCCTAAACATATAGTACGGTTGTTAACTATCATTGCTGTATTGGTGATAGTTGCACTATCAGCAAGATTCTATTTCAAAGACAGTTCTTTCTATCAGTATGGACATTATCGTGGTAAGGCTCCGGCAGAAATCGCTTCCAAATTACCCAAGATTCAGGGATCCGCTTCATGTCAGTCTTGTCACAAAGCGATATATGACGAGTGGTCAGCAGGTATACACCGCAAATCAACCAAAGATAATGCCGTCCCAGGTATTGTTGTTAAGGCTGGACCCAATTGTGAAGTGTGCCATACACCCGCAGGCAATCATCCATCCAAAGAACCGATGCCGCTGTCTGTAGAGGACCGCATGACAACTGTTACGCATTCTCACGATCATGTGCATGCCTCCAATATACCGGGCAGAAAGTTGATGTTGACACCTGATGAAATGCGCGGTGTGTGTATTGCTTGTCATGAAAAAATGCCGGGTCGTCCGTCTATTCAACCACAGGTCGTCATTAATGCGCATGCCGGTGAAGAGTTGTGCACTACCTGTCATAACCCGCATTCGCCTAAAATAAATTACGACAAAGTACCGCGTATGGTTGCGATGAAAAAAGCGGGTGTGGGTAATGCAACAGCGGGTAAAGTGGTCTCGGCTAATTGCGCTACCTGCCATGGCAACACAGGCATAAGTGCAAGTGGAGCGATCCCCAATCTGGCCGGACAAAAATCGATATATCTGGCTAACTCTTTGCGTGCTTACAAATCAAATGCCCGCTCCAACGGGATTATGAACGCGATGGCTTCCGCATTGAGTGATTCGGATATCGAAAATGTATCTACTTACTATTCGCAAAACAGCTGTAAGGCACCGAGTGTTGACAAAGGGAAAGCGGCTGCTGGGAAAGCCAAATTTGCTGAAGTTGGCTGTGCGGCATGTCACAGCTCTGGCGGATTGCGCAAACCTGGACTCGCCGGTGTGAGTGCAAGTCAGGTGTGGCCCAATCTTGCCGGTCAGAATGCAGAATATCTGGTTAGTGCTTTGAAAGCCTATCAGGAGGGCAATGTGAAGGCGAATCAGGACGGTGCGCGTTACCATGCAATTATGACCGATGTGGCCAAAACATTGAGTGCATCCGATATTGAAAATCTTGCGGCATATCTTGCCAGCTCGAGTTGCAAATAATCTGAATTATTTAGCGAGGAAATGATGACTAATCAAGATCAAATTGAAAATACGGAAGACACCGGTGTGACTCGCCGCGGTTTTCTGGGATTAATGGGTGCAGGTGTTGCTGCGACAACAGCTCTGGTGAGCGTGGATAGTAATGCACAATTTGGGCAGCATAAGACCGGCCATAAGCTTGCGTTCCAGCAGAATGAGGCGCAATACGAAGAAGCGCTTAACAATCCGCCCCAGATACCCAATTATAACTGGAACGATCATAAGTGGTCATACGGTGTCGATGTCAGCCGCTGTATCGGCTGCATGCGCTGCATGGAAGCCTGCAAGGCTGAAAACAGCGTGCAGGAAGATGCTAATCACCATCGCACCTGGATTGAGCGGTACGTGTATCTGGAAGGCGCGGAAGAGGCGCTGGTGGATAGTGCGGCTGATCCAAAGAATATTGAGTACGTGGGCTCAGAGGTTCACTTCCGTTTTGACAACCGCTATAAGGATGAGAAAGTCGACAAGGCGTTCTTTGTGCCCAAGCTGTGCAATCAGTGTGAAGAACCTTCCTGCGTGCAGGTTTGCCCGACAGGCGCCACTTTCAAGGCGCCGGATGGCGTGGTGCTGATCGATACCAACTATTGCTTTGGTTGCCAATATTGCGTGCAGGCTTGCCCTTACGGTGTGCGTTCGTTGAACGAAGAACGGGGTACGGCGGAGAAGTGCAACTGGTGTTATCACCGTATTACCAAGGGATTGAATCCGGCCTGTGTTGAAGTATGCCCTACCGGTTCTCGCGTATTTGGTGACTTGAACGATAAAAATAGCCCGATAAGCTTGTTCATCAAAAACAATCAGGTTACGGTACTTAAGTCAGAAATGGGTAACAAGCCCAATCTGTACTATGCCGGTGCAGATAAGGAGGTTTCATAATGGAACAAGTATTTGGACAGGTTGCACCTTACATTGGTTATGTTTATCCGAACGAGACAGAGATTCCCTGGACAGACTTGATTGTTATTTATCCGTACATCACCGGTTTGGTGGCGGGTGCTTTCGTCGTTTCCAGTCTGCATCATGTGTTTGGCATCGAGCGTTTCAAAGCGGTATCGAAATTTGCGTTGTTGACCGCCTTGTGTTTTATGTGCTTTGCGCCCATACCGCTGTTGTTCCATCTGGGCCAGCCAACTCGTGCCTTTGAGCCGCTGATCACACCTCACTTTACCTCGGCGATGGCCATGTTCGGTTATGTGGCGAGTTTTTATGTGTGCCTGTTGTCGCTTGAAGTATGGTTTGCGTTCCGGGAAGACCTGGTGCATTTATCCAAAACCAGCAAAGGCTTTGCGAAAAAAATCTACACAGTGTTAACGCTGGGCTCGGATGACATTTCACCGAAGTCGCTGGCCCTTGACCACAAGATAGCGCGTATCCTGGCGATGATCGGTATCCCTGGTGCAATGGGACTTCATGGCTATGTTGGCTTCGTGTTTGGCTCGCTTAAAACCCGTGAATGGTGGTCGTCAGATTTGATGCCGCCTATTTTTCTGGTATCTGCCGTCGTTTCGGGAGTAGGCTTGCTGATCGTGCTGTATGTGATTACCTGCAAGTACCGTAAAGTCGTACCAGATCATGAAGCGATGGTGGGATTGAAGCAGGTACTCTGGGCTTCTCTGATTATCGTGCTGGTATTTGAGGGGCTTGAACTGCTTGAAATGGTTTATAAGGCACGTGAAGGTATCGAGACAGTCATGGCATTGATTAAAGGACCAATCTGGGCCGGTATGTCGATTCAATGGGGGTTGTCATTCTTCTCGCTGGCCGTCCTATCCGCAATGATGATCAAAAATCCACAAGGCAAAAAATTTGTTAACTGGATGTTTGTATGCGGTCTTGCAATGATGGTTGCAGTTCTGGCCATGCGCTGGAACGTGGTCATAGGTGGTCAGGAATTGTCCAAGACAATGAAAGGACTGTTGACCTATTACCCTCAGATACTGGGGCGTGAAAGTCTGTTGACTGTGTTGTTCCTGTTTATGGGTCCGTTCATTACGCTTTATTTTGCGGCGCAGTTCATACCCCCCTGGGAAGATGCAAAATCTCATCCACATGGAAAAGCTGCTGCACATTAAGTTGGCTACACCGTTGTGAAACGGTGACAAGTGGATACAAAAGGGCTTGCATAGTTATATATGCAGGCCCTTTTGTTTGGTATACAGGTAAGAAATATATTTAATTGTTTGAAGTCTATCAAGTACTACCAGGTCTGCTGATGTCCTGAAACACCTTGAATCTGCGAGCATCGATTTTACCTTCCGCGACAGCTTGCTGAATAGCGCAGTTTGGCTCGTGAGTGTGATGGCAATCGTGAAAACGGCATTTGCCCAGGTAAGGCGCAAACTCGACAAATCCCTGCTCGATTTCACCAAAGCTCAGATGATGCAGTCCGAACATTTGTACACCGGGACAATCGATCAGATGGCTGTCGGCGTTTAAATGATAGAGGCGGGCATGCGTGGTGGTGTGTTTGCCGGAATTTAGCACGGTGGAAATTTCTCGTGTCGCAGCCCGTGCGTCCGGGAGCAGACCATTGATCAATGTTGATTTACCCATGCCGGACTGACCGACAAGAACACTGCTTTGTCCCTGCAAGTAAGGTAGCAACGGGGCTGAATCCTGCGTCGCTGAAAGCTCGAGTATCTTGTAACCGATGCTGTAGTAGGGCGCCAGCTGCTTGCGCGCTGCCTCGGCCTGGGCATCCAGGTCGCATTTGTTCAACACGATCAGTACTTGCAGATTTTGATCCTGTGCGGCTACCAGACAACGCGCCAGCAGTTCATCACTGAAGGGCGGCTCAGCGGCAACGACGACGATAATTTGTGTCACATTGGCGGCGATTATCTTCTGGCGGAAGGCGTCGGAGCGGTAGAGCAAAGAGGCGCGTGGAAGTATGTTTTCGATCACGCCTTGTGCTTCGGCAGTAGGTTTTATTTCGACAAAATCTCCACAGGCGACTTCGCTTTTTTTGCCGCGCGTCAGGCAGTTAATGATTGAGCCATCTGCCAGTTTTGCCAGATATTGCCGGCCAAATGCCGCAATAACTTGCCCCTTGATAAGCGTGTTTTGAATAGTGCTATTCAAACTGTAAGTAATGCGTCAACTTTGGCTGCGCAAATAAAATCGTTTTCAGATAATCCGGCGATGGCGTGCGTGGAGTATTCGACGCGACATTTGTTGTAGCCCACATGCATGTCAGGGTGGTGATCTTCCCGATGTGCCACCCAAGCCACCGCGTTGACGAACGCCATGGTGGTGTAATAATCCTTAAAGCTGTAGGTTTTAGCGATTACGCCGTTGGTGTATTCCCACCCATCGAGTGCTTTAATCAGCTCGCCGATTTCTGTTGGGGAGAGCGGCGCCACGCCACCCTCGCAGGGCTTGCACTTCTTTTG
>JANXWX010000017.1 GCA_025350915.1 Nitrosomonadales bacterium | reverse complement strand
CAAGTGGCGGCCCGATTTCCTCAGCATGCCATGCGGCATAGTGTAGTGCCTGGGTGATATCTTCAGCTTCTATGTATGGATACAGAGCAAGAATATCCGCTACGGACTTTCCGCTGGCTACTAAACCAATGAGTGTGCCAGATGTAACGCGCAACCCGTGAATGCAGGGCTTCCCGCCCATAATATTTGGATATGTTTCATTTAGCCGACTCCGCTGAAAATTAATTACTCAAATAATTTTTCGCCGCTAAAATGCCAACGAATGTGAAATTCAATTTTATTGAGAAAAAAGTTCCCCGGATTACAGTTGAAATTATCAAGCAGGAAATTGCCTGAGCGCACCCAGAAAACACAATGCAATGACAAAGTTCTTCACCAATCCTTTACGCAGAATATTGTATTCTGCGTAAAAATACGCAGTAGCAGGGTTATTTCTTGCGCGCTTATTTGATCTAAATCATAGTTATAAAACATAGGCAAACTGCAACAGTTAAATTTTTTATACTGACAGTCATCATATTCAAATGCCTGTACTTCAACGAATGCCAAAAGCAGGCTTTCAATAAGGATTAAGCGGTATGCTGGACGAAGTAAAAATGCAACAAAATGCCGGTGGAATTTTGATTCACGGAAAGGACAAATCTGACGTTGACTTCGCTTGCCGGGCTTTTTTCCAGCTGGCATCCAGCCTCGGCATCAGCCAGTTCCTGCAGGCAGAAAATGACGCTGCGTTCCATGTCAAATTTTGCCTTCACCCTCACGGGTACAGGCAGCATTACGAAATATTCGACACCATGCAGCTGTGCGACGATTTCAACCTGTCTCCCTCCGACAATCCTGCCGACCTGGAAAAGGAAATTTTGCTGGCCATGCTGCTGGCACCGGTGTCATTTACATTTCCGAACTACACCGAATTTGCCGCTTCGGTAAAAATTCGGATGAATATAGTAGAGGCCGCACGCCGCACAGCACTGGCGTTTCATACCAGCAAAATAGAACGGCCAACCGATTATTGGACTTATTCTGAAAACAAGGGGTTTACTGTGTTACCCGGAAAAAAACTGATCGAGGCATTGATATGCGCCAGTCAGCCGGAAGTGACCGGTGCGAGATATGCATTCTCGTGTTACCGTGCAACCGAATATGTAATCCTGCTCGGCATCGCGCAGGAACTTGCCACGCGCAATCCGGAATTGTTAAATCAATTGCAACGACAATGGGAGTCGCGTGCAATTATGTCGCGGCAGTTTCATGAGGTATTTTTAAATGAATTCGGCTCCATGGATGAGCCACTGCCGCCCAAATACTATGTACCGGGAGACAGATTATGGTTCCGCAATCCGGACGAGCGCTCTGCCGAAGTTACCGGATATGAAGGATCGTGGGTTTTTTATATTGGCAACGGCCTGTTTACCAACTTTTGGGAACGCGACCAGCCTTTCACGCTGGCGGCAAAATGCATTGAAATATATCACTGGCGCTTTGGGGTTTATCAGGATGCCGATGGCAACCTGCAAATGGATGAAAACATCGTGAAACAGCGTGTGCAGGCAACGCTGCAAGACCCGGCAGAAACAGAACGCATTCTCGATCTGATGATCCGGCTGCGTGACCCACAGGATGTGTATGCTGACGGAGGCTGTATTGACGCCTCGCGAGAATATCCACGTTGCGTGTGTCCGGGTACAGCAGATATGGTGCTGCCCGGGCAATAAAGGCTTTCACGGTAAACTCCAGTTTTTTAAAATTGAAGATACGCATAGCGTTGCGTGAGTTAACCACACATAACCCGTTTCAGATACCCTTTCCCGCATTCTGCTATAATGCACGCCGCAACATCGCTTCAGTCTAGTTGTTGCTGCCGATTCCGGTTTGCTTTAACCCCCCTCTATCTGCCTCAGACTGGCGCCTCCCTGGCGACTGGCCGATAATATTTCAGGAATACACAATGAATTTTACATCTCTCGGTTTGTCCGAAGAAATCCTCCGTGCCGTTACCGAGTGCGGTTATACCGAACCTACTCCGGTTCAAGCTCAGGCCATTCCCGCCGTTCTCTCTGGCGGTGACCTGCTGGCCGGCGCACAGACCGGCACCGGCAAAACCGCCGGTTTTACCCTGCCAATATTGCAACTGCTTACCGCAAGCAAAAAACCTGCCGTTGGCAAAGGTGCGATTCGCGCACTGGTGTTGATCCCCACCCGCGAACTAGCCGCGCAGGTTGAAGAAAGTGTCATCAAATACGGCAAATATTTGAACCTGAAATCGATGACGATGATAGGCGGCGTCAATATCAATCCGCAGATCAACAAGCTGAAAGGCCGCGTCGATATTCTGGTGGCGACACCGGGCCGACTGCTCGACCATTTGCAGCAAAAAACCGTCGATCTGTCACATGTAGAAATATTAGTTCTGGACGAAGCCGACCGCATGCTGGACATGGGCTTTATCCGCGACATCAAAAAAATCCTCGCGGTGCTCCCCAAGCAGAGGCAGAATCTATTGTTCTCAGCCACCTTCTCTGACGAGATCAAGGGCCTGGCCGATGGCCTGCTGAACAAGCCTGCGATGATAGAAGTGGCACGCCGCAATGCGACTGCCGAATTGATCACCCAGAAAATTTACCCAGTTGATCGTGAGCGCAAGCGCGAGCTGCTGACCAAGCTGATCAAGGACCATAACTGGTTTCAGGTTTTGGTATTTACCCGCACCAAACATGGCGCGAATAATCTCGCAGAAAATCTGGCCAAGGACGGCATTCCCTCAATGGCGATCCACGGCAACAAGAGCCAGGCTGCACGTACCCGTGCGCTGGCAGAATTCAAGACCGGCAAGCTGCAAGTGCTGTGCGCCACCGACATCGCCGCGCGCGGTATTGACATCAGCGAACTGCCGCATGTGGTGAACTATGAATTGCCCAACGTTGCGGAAGATTATGTGCACCGTATCGGCCGTACCGGTCGTGCCGGTAGCGAAGGTGAGGCCAGCTCGCTGGTGTGCATCGACGAACATAAATTACTGAATGACATCGAGCGTTTGATCAAACGTGAAATACCCGTGGTGCAGATTCCGGGTTTTGAGCCCGATCCGCGTATCCGTGCAGAACCCATTTTGAACGGTCAAAATCGTGGCCAGGGCGGACGCGGCCAGGGACAAGGCAGAGGACAACCCCGGGCGCAAGGACAGGGCAAAGGTCACGGTCAGGGACAAGGTCAGCCACGGGCACAAGGCGCGGGTAAACCCCAGGGAACCGGTCAAGGAACTGGCCAGGGTAGAAGCCAGGGTCAGGGCAAATCGCAGTCGGCACCCCGTCCGGGTGGTCAGCCACGAGCAGGTGGCAATAGCACTTCCCACACCGGCGGTGCACCCGGCCACGTTCAACTCACCGTGGGCGGCGGCTTGCCACCACCGTTGCATCGCTCAGGCGGTCGTGGCCGATAAAAATCCAAACCTCGTTGCGATACTGCGTTGCAAAGTTAATTTTAACGCTTACATATAAAACATATGCTGCGCCCTAAAATTAACTTTGCGCCTTGTCTCAACCAAAGATTTTATTTTTCATACGGGGTTTGAATTTTTATTTAACAGGTGACAAGATGACTAACATATCAAATGAAGAAGTTATTGCCGCCACACAACAGTGGCTTGAACGTGCGGTGATCGGGCTGAACCTGTGCCCGTTTGCCAAGGCCGTGCACGTCAAAAAACAGATTCGTTATGTCGTAAGCAGTGCAACAACGCCCGAAGGCTTGCTTAAAGAGTTGATCAACGAGCTGGAATTTTTGGCAGAAAATTCCGCTGAAAAAGTCGACACGACGCTGCTGATACACCCCCACGTGCTGACCGATTTTCTCGACTATAACGATTTTCTGGATGTGGCCGACGAAACACTGGAAGATCTGAATCTGGCGGGTGAACTACAGGTTGCCAGTATGCACCCGCACTACCAGTTTGAGGAAACGCAGCCGGATGACATGGAGAATTATACCAACCGTTCACCCTATCCCACATTGCATTTGTTGCGTGAAAGCAGTGTGGACAAGGCGGTGGCTGCCTTCCCTGAAGCCGACCAGATCTTTGAAAAAAATGTCGAGACGATGAAAAAACTGGGGCATGAGGGCTGGAATAAATTGTGGCTTAATGATGCTGCCAATGATTCCGCTTACGCAAAAAATTCTGACGACAGTTAACCCTGATTTATTAATGACTGCCAGCAATTTTTCCTTACTCACGCCCGATTGCGTGCTCAATGCACTGGAGAGCATCGGGCTGCGCAGCGACGGCCGCATGCTGGCTCTGAACAGCTACGAGAACCGCGTGTATCAGATCGGCATGGATGAGGGTGCGCCGCTGGTGGCCAAGTTTTATCGGCCGGGCCGCTGGACGGATGAGGCGATACTCGAAGAGCACGCATTTGTTGCCGAGCTGGTCGAGCGCGAAATACCGGTGGTACCCGCATTATTAATAAACGACAAAACGCTGCACAGTTTTGACGGCTTCCGTTTCAGCGTCTTTGCAAAACACGGCGGCCGCGCACCCGAGCTGGAAAACCGCGACACGCTGGAATGGATGGGTCGCTTCCTTGGCCGTATCCACGCGATCGGCGCACTCAAGCCATTTGCGCATCGGCCCACGTTAAACATCAAAAGTTTTGGCGAAGAACCCTATGCCTGGTTGCTATCCAATAACTTCATCCCCGAAGATATACTCGCCGCTTATCGCAGCGTGGTTGGGCAGGCGCTGGAGGGAGTGCGCCATTGTTATGAGCGCACAGGCAGCGAATTAAAAATGTTACGCCTGCACGGCGATTGCCATGCAGGCAATGTGCTGTGGACGGACGACGGCCCGCACTTTGTCGACTTCGACGATAGCCGCATGGGGCCGGCCATACAAGACCTGTGGATGCTGCTGTCGGGTGAACGTCAGGACATGGTGCGACAACTGGGCGATGTATTGGCCGGCTATGAAGACTTCCACGATTTCGACACGCGCGAACTGCACCTGGTCGAGGCACTGCGCACGTTGCGCTTGATACACTATTCGGCATGGCTGGCACAGCGCTGGGAGGATCCCGCGTTCAAACAGGCCTTCCCGTGGTTCAACACCCAGCGCTACTGGCAGGACCGCATTCTGGAATTGCGCGAGCAGATTGCTTTGATGGATGAGCCACCATTGTGGCAAAACTAGGAAATTTATGTCCTTGCGGCAGCAACAAAAAATATCCTGACTGTTGTGGCCGTTATATTGATAATCATATTATTCCTGCCACTGCCGAAGCGCTTATGCGCTCTCGCTACACGGCTTACACCTTGCGCAACGAGGAGTATTTGCTAGCGACCTGGCATACTTCAACACGGCCAGAAAAACTTGATATGGAAGATCAAGCCAGTCTCAAATGGTTAGGATTGCAAGTGAAACGACATGAGAAACAAGATGCAGATCATGCCACCGTTGAATTTGTTGCTCGAAATAGAGAATTTGGTATTGGAAACAGATTGCATGAAGTGAGCCGTTTTGTACGGGAGGATGGACGCTGGTTTTATGTTGACGGTGAAATAACAGCAAACTGATTTCAGATCCTCAATATGATCCAGCAACAAATGCTATAAATCAGTACATTCTGCTTATGCGCATCTAACCTCAAGGTTACCTCGATTCTTCGGCGCACCTTTTCTGACACAAAGGATCATAACAATTGACCCAGAATTAGTCTTCAAGCAACATATGCCGTTGTCTTGGTAAATACAACTGCCCTTTTTCACACATTTAGGACTTAACGAATGAAACTCAGATTTTTAACCATACTTTTCCTCTCCCTCACTCCTGTTCTGGCTCTTGCCGGCTTGGTGGATGATCTCAATAAAGCTGGCAGTGGCGATGTAGGATCCAAAATCGCCGATAAAGCCAAAGATAGCGCCAAAGCTGAAGGCAACAAAAAAATTGCCGCCCAGGTAAATAAAAAGCTGCTGGATGAAGGCCGTAAAAACCAGTGTTCCTTCAAAAGTGGAACGGATGTACTTGAAGCTGGCTGCGATTCA
>JANXWX010000257.1 GCA_025350915.1 Nitrosomonadales bacterium | reverse complement strand
CCAAGGGCTTCAGGTTTAACTGCTCCACGATATCAACCACAAAGCGCGCTAAATGATGTTCCGGCAACCAATCGTTCATCGAGGGTGGAAACAGGTAGTTGGTGTCGCGTTTGATCGGTTTGAAATGACTCATGAGATGTTAATTAACATTATGATTTAACGTGGTTATTATATGATTTAACGTGGTTATTATATGATTTATTGATACTTATATACAAGAGTGAGACACTTATTTAGGGAAGGTTTTAATGAGGCTAAAGTGCAGGTATTTAACCTACATCACTGCCTGTTATCGCGTAGTTCTATTACAAACTACATGAAGTCGAGGATATGGGAGCGAATGCAGAAACCTGGCAGGTTGTGTCAGATCAAGATTTAGTGAATGCATTTTAACCACTTCCAAGATGCCTGCCCGCGCTGTTGATATTGGCCTGGCCATCCGGGCCATATATACCCGCAGCACTTTTTGAAGAGTTATAAAGTACATTCAGCGCTTGCTGGTTGTGGCGCATTTGCGAGTTGATCAGTTCGCCATTGGTGTTGTTGAGTTGTTGCGCCTGATCTGCCAGTTGGCGAATTTCATGCCAGATTTCACGGCTCTTGGGCGCATATTTTGCAATCCAGGTTTCCATGGTATCCGGGCCTTTGGCGAGCAGGTTTTGCCGGCGCAGGCGGTTCATCTCCATGATCTGGTTGGCAGCATTGGTTTTCACTTCGCTTAACGACAGCAAATTTTCTGTATCGTTGTTAAGCAGTGATTGCCGTTCCGTAGAAAGCAGCGCAACAAACTCCCGCAGAGCGATCAACTCTTTGTTCATTTGTTGTATTGTGTCTTGAGTCATGCTTGTGTGCAGTTAGTGTTTAATGATTTGCGTCGATCAAGCCTGATTTTTATTGGCGTTGATCAATTCTTTTACACTGTCGATAAGTCGATCGGCAACACGCTCGGGGTTTACCTGGAAGCGTCCCTCGCTGATTGCGTGCTTGATCGCCGCGACTTTTTCCGTGTCCACTACCGATGTGTTGGCGACACTTTTGCCCAGGCTGTGTAATTGCGCGCTGCCGGTGCCAAGCTGGACACTGGTGGAGCTGGCAGCAGCACTGCTGTCAGTTGAGCCTTTTGCTGTTTTGGCATTGGGCGAGCGTGGTGCCAGTTCACCAATCTGGGAAGCGGGCAATGGCGGGGTGGTTTTATCAATTTTCATGGTATGACTCCTTCGTTTATTTCCTGTACGGACAATACATCGGCAGCGATGCGTAAAACTTTAGGGTATTTCTGCTAAATTTTAAAAAATATTTGCTAACCCGGCTATCTTGTTGATTAACATAAATATAAAACTGTATAAATCATGCTTTTTTGGTAATACCGTTCAGGGCTTGATTTCGATAATGCCGCCTTTGACGGTGCCGCTGACGATTTGACCGGAAGCTGTTCTGACGGTGGTGCTCTCACCATCAGCCGCATTACTCAACGCCTGGCCTTCGCTGGCGACTTTAAAGCCTGAACCCACTACCTGTACTTTGACGGACTGCCCTTGTTTTACCGTGTAAGGCGCGCGCAGCATGTCATAGCGCAAAATCTGCCCCGCGCCTACGCCGAATTTCATGATCTTGCCGATCGCCTGCGCGGGGTTGGTCAAGGCGCCCGTTTGCAGGGATTCGCTGCTCAGGCTACCGAGGTCTTCCGCCTGTACGGTTTGCCCCTGTTGTATGGTTTTGTTTGTGGTAAGCAAGTTTATGCTTATTTTTACAGTGACTTGCACAAATATTGACCAGTTTTGCTGGCTGATACAGCGTACACCCACGCTGCTATGGCCATTTAATTGCTCCCCCGGGGGGAGAAAGGCTTCCAGCTTGGGACAGGCGGGCAAGGACACGCGTTTATCGATGTCGCCAACCTGAATACTCACTTTGCCCGGAATAGCCTTGGTCTGTGCGCGCACAAAGGCTGCGGCCGTTTCGCGAATTTCGTTATGGCTCTGCGCCTTGCCAGCCCAGGCTGATGTGGAGCCCAGGGCCAGTAGTGCAAGTAGTGTCGTCAGCAGATTTTTCATGCTGGTATTGTCGTTTACTGCGCGTTTTCAGGGAAGCATTTTAAGCGGGGTTTAACCGTGGATAAGAGCGGAAATTCGTGCCCTAATCGTGTATTTGTTTTGTGCCGGGGGGAATAGTATGCCTGACATAGCGCTCATCAGAGGGCGGCGATACAGAACAGGAGGCAAGTATGAGCAGCAGAATCGACGACGCATTACGCTTTAACCAGACTGCGCTAAACCTGCGTGCGGCGCGGCAGGAATTGATCGCATCGAATATTGCCAATGCGGATACACCCAATTTTAAAGCAAAGGACATAAACTTTGCCAGCGCCTTGAAAGGCGCCTTGTCGGGAACCCCCGCAAAATTACCCATGGCTGCAACCGAATCCGGCCACTTGAGCGGTGATAGCGGCAAAGACGTGATGGGCGCACCGGTGCAGTACCGTAACGTGCTGCAGCCCAGTGCCGATGGCAACACGGTTGATATGGATGTAGAGCGCGCCCAGTTTGCGGACAATGCCTTGCGCTATGAAGCCAGCGTGAAGTTTATCAGCGAAGATATCAAGGCCATCTTAACTGCTATACAAGGTTAAAACGGTCCGCGATACAAGACTAATTTAAGGAGAGATCACCATGTCTTTATTTAATATATTCAATATTTCAGGCTCCGCGATGACAGCGCAAGCGCAACGGTTGAACGCGGTGGCCAGTAATTTGGCCAATGTGGATAGCGCCACCGGCCCGGATGGCAAGCCCTATCGTGCCAAGCAAGTGGTGTTTGAAGCGACGCCCATGGGTGCCCAGGCAGGAGTGGGTGTTAAAGTAAAAGCCGTGGTGGAAGACGCCTCGCCGCTGAAAATGCAATACGATCCCAAGAACCACATGGCCAACGAACAGGGCTACGTTGCGATGCCCAATGTGAATCCCGTTGAAGAAATGGTCAACATGATTTCGGCGTCGCGCTCTTATCAAAACAACGTGGAAGTGTTGAATACGTCAAAAAGTTTGCTGGTTAAAACACTGGGCATCGGTCAATAACGCAGCGCTTATTAAAGGATAGTGCCATGGTAAATGCATCTCAAAATTCAAGTTTAATTCCACCACCCGTCCAGGCGATCAACCCGGCAAAAAATGGTCAGGCCAAGGCAGCGCAGTCAGTTGGCGCAACCGATAGTAAAGGCGGCGCAACGAAAGCAGATAGCGGCAAGGGCGGTGTGGCCGAAGCTCAGGATAGATTTTTGAAGTTGCTGGTCACGCAAATGAAAAATCAGGATCCCTTGAACCCGATGGACAATGCGCAAGTCACCTCGCAAATGGCACAGCTGAGCACGGTAAGCGGTATTGATAAATTGAATGCCACGCTTAACGCGTTAAGCGGCAGCATGATCGCCTCGCAATCCATGCAGGCTTCCTCGATGATCGGGCATGTCGTGGTGGTACCGGGAAACAAGATTGAACTGAAGGGAGGCAAGGCAGCCGCTGCACTGGATCTGAAAGATCCGGCCGATACGGTTAACGTGCAGATAAAAGATATGGCCGGCAACCTCGTGCGCAATCTGAATATGGGTAGCCAGCCGAGCGGCGTCGTGCATATACAGTGGGACGGAAAAAATGATGCAGACGCACCGGTAGCAGACGGACGTTATCAATTCAGTGCCGCATCGCAATTGGGCGCAGCCAAGGCAATTGTTAATACCTTGTCTTATGGCCTGGTAAACGGCGTGATACAGAAGCCCGAGGGCGCGAGCCTCAATGTGGACCAGATCGGTGAAGCAAGCATGGATTCGGTCAAACAAATTTTATAGCAGTCTATTTGTCAACAACAGCGGGCTTCATTTGTGGCAATGAGTGGAGCATGAACATTAATACTGGGAGATTATCATGGGTTTTCAACAGGGCGTAAGTGGACTAAATGTAGCAGCCAAGAACCTCGACGTGATTGGCAATAACGTATCCAATGCCAATACAGTCGGCTTTAAGCAATCCCAGGCACAGTTCGCCGATGTGTATACCGCAGCACAGGGCGGCACCAACAACCCGGCAGTTGGCATCGGCACCAAGGTGGCCACGGTAGCGCAGCAGTTTGGTCAGGGAAATGTCAGCATCACCAGCAACCCGCTGGATATGGCGATCAGCGGGAAGGGCTTTTTCCAGCTGGATAACAAGGGCGAGATTATCTACAGCCGCAACGGCCAATTTCAACTGGATAAAAACGGCTTTGTCGTGAATGCGCAGGGTCACAAGCTCACCGGTTATCAAGCCAATCCCACATCGGGAATCATTTCTACCGGCAACACCGGGCCGATACAAATACCGACACAAGCAATTACACCCAATCCCACCAGCACATCAGAAATCGGTTTGAATCTGGATTCGCGCGAGACATCTCCCAGGGTTAAAGTCTTCGATCCAAAAGATCCGGATTCGTACAACAAATCTACCGCGATGACCGTATTCGACACGCTGGGTAACGACCACGTGATGAATATGTATTTTGTCAAAGCGGATACGCCCGTCAATACCTGGAACACCTATGTGACCGTGGATAATCAGCCGGCAAATGGCGGTGCAGCAGCCGGTGGCGCCGCTGCCCCCGCAGCTGGCGCGGCTCCGGGCGCAGCGCCTGCCGCAGGGGCGACCCCCGCAGCGGGTGCCG
Source organism: Nitrosomonadales bacterium (assembly GCA_025350915.1). GTDB lineage: Bacteria > Pseudomonadota > Gammaproteobacteria > Burkholderiales > Gallionellaceae > 39-52-133. The sequence goes on along the minus strand of JANXWX010000257.1, from coordinate 9,527 downwards.
CAGGAACCCCCGGCGGTACGCTGGTGGGTACACTCACCTTTAATTCGGTCGGCGCACTTGCCTCAACCAATCCCGCCTCAACCCCGTTGGGTATCCTGAGTGTGCCCGGTGGCATTACCTTCGCAAACGGTTCGACCACACCACAGCCGATGACCATGGATTTCAATATGTCCACGCAGTTTGGCGCCGCCTTTGGTGTAACTACCTTGCACCAGAACGGCTATACCTCCGGGCAGTTAAACGGTTTCAGTACCAGTGGTGACGGCACGATACTGGGTCGCTACACCAACGGCCAAACCAAGGCGCTTGGGCAAGTAGTGCTGGTAAATTTTGCCAACGAACAGGGTCTCCAGTCACTGGGTAATAATGAATTTGGTATCAGTGCAGCCTCGGGACAAGCCCTGGTAGGCAAACCCGGTACGGCGAGTTTGGGAATTTTGCAATCGGGCGCGGTAGAAGATTCCAACGTCGACCTGACAGCCGAGCTGGTCAACATGATTATGGCGCAGCGGGTTTATCAGGCCAATGCGCAAAGTATCAAGGCGCAGGATTCAATCTTGCAAACCATCACCAATATCAGGTAAGCCTGAGGTGTGATACCGGGCTAGAGGAAAAGACATGGACAAACTAATTTATACCGCGATGAGTGGTGCGTCACACACCCTGCAGCAGCAGGCTGCCGTATCGCAAAATTTGGCCAACACCAATACGCCCGGCTTTCGCGCACAAATTAATTCATTCAGAGCGGTGCCATTGGTGGGTGAAGGCTTGCCCACGCGTACCTTCGTGGTGGACTCGAACGCGGGCGCCGATTTTACGCAAGGTGTGATGGAACCAACCGGCCGCGCACTGGATATTGCCGTCAACGGCGAGGGATGGATAGCGGTGCAGGGCAAGGATGGTCAGGAAGCCTACACCCGCAATGGCAGCTTGCAAATCAACCAGAACGGCCTGCTGCAAACGCGCAGCGGGCTCAATGTGCTGGGTGATGCAGGCCCGATTACCGTGCCACCCGATACACAGGTCACCATTGCCCAGGACGGCACCATTTCCACCGTCGCCCAAGGCGGTCAGGCAGGTGAAGCCGTGGTGCTGGGTCGCATCAAGTTGACGAATCCACCGCAAAAAGAAATGACACGGGGTGAAGACGCGCTTTTTCGCAGCAGCAAACCGGCAGTCGCTGAAGCAGGCGTGGCGGTGGTGTCGGGCTATCTTGAAAGCAGTAACGTCAATGCCGTAGAGGCGATGGTGAATATGATCTCGCTGGCGCGGCAATTTGAAACACAGATGAAGATGTTGTCGACAGCAGACAGTGATGCCAGACAGGCTGCCAAGATACTCAGCATGAATGGGTAATGCCGTGACAGATCGCGCGCTGGACGCTGGATTAATAAAAGGAAAAATATCGTGATACGCTCCTTGTGGATTTCAAAAACGGGCCTGGAAGGGCAACAGACGCAGATGGATACCATCGCCAATAATCTGGCCAACGTCAGCACCACCGGCTTCAAGCGCTCACGCACCCTGTTTGAAGATTTGCTCTATCAAAATATACGCGCCCCGGGCGAGCAGACTTCGCAGGAAACCAAAAGTCCGTCAGGGCTGCAGGTGGGTACCGGCGTACGTCCGGTCGCGACCGAGCGTATTCACACACAGGGCAATTTGCAGCAAACGGGCGGCAAGCTGGATGTGGCAATCTCCGGTGAAGGCTTTATCCAGATACTGATGCCCAACGGAACGATCGCCTATACCCGTGACGGCTCATTCCAATCTGACACACAGGGTCAGGTTGTGACATCCAGCGGCTATCCGGTGCAGCCGGCAATTGTAGTGCCACCCGATGCCAGTAATGTCACGATAGCCAACGATGGCTCGGTAACGGTCATGCAGCCCGGCACCAGTACACCGGTACAAATTGGCACCATACAATTGGCCACCTTTGTTAACCCCACCGGTCTGCAAAGCAAGGGCGCCAATCTGTATACGGAGACACCCTCTTCAGGCGCGCCAAAATTAAACCAGCCCGGCACTAATGGTGTCGGCGCCTTGTCGCAGGGATATCTGGAAACTTCAAACGTCAATGTGGTGGAGGAGTTGGTCAATATGATCCAGACGCAGCGTGCGTTTGAAATAAACTCCAAGGCGATTGCCGCCTCGGATCAGATGTTGCAAAAATTATCCCAACTTTAATTTAAAGGCCGGTTTGCGCTAACCATGATTAATTTTAAAACTATTTTAGTACCGCTAATAATAATGTTACTGCTGCCTGCCTGTGTGGCAGACCATAGTGACAGAAGAAATCAACCCAACGAAAGAAGCGGCCTGCCGTATGAGAGTGGCGCAATATTTAAATCGGGAATTAATGAAAGGCCATTGTTCGAGGAAAAACGCGCACGCAATATTGGTGACGGTTTAATTATGACTGTTGTGGATGCGTCACCCGCTAAAAAAGCGGAAAGCAAGGATAAGAAAGATGGAAAGGATAAAGCCGAAAATGCTGATGAAGATTCCAGAAGGGACAGAAGAAGCCGGGATGATGGAGAGGAACCCGATCTCACCAATATCGCCAGTGATTCATTGTTGGGCCCGGTAACGATGACTGTGGTCGATATTCTGGTGAATGGAAATATGCTGATAACCGGCGGAAGGCAAGTGCTAGTTGACGGTGAAAATAAATATCTGCGCGTAACGGGAGTTGTGGATCCGGTCAATATCGTGGGTGGCAATACGATCCAATCGACACAGGTTGCCGAAGTACGGATCAATATTGATAACGTACGCGTCCGTGCAGATGGCACGACCAGCAGTGTGAATGAAGGAAATAGCGTGTTTGGCAATTACTTCCAGTCGGTGCGTCCCAGGTAGTTGGCGTTAGCCAGATAGTTGAATAAACCAGCTAAACAGGAAAATTAATTATGAAAACAATTATTAAAATTACGAGTCTGGTTATTTTGTTTTTGCTGCCCATCGCGGCCTCAGCCGAACGTGTAAAAGATTTGGCCAGCGTGCTGGGTGTGCGTGACAACCAGTTGTTGGGTTATGGACTGGTTGTTGGGCTTGATGGCACCGGGGATGTGGGCTCACCGCATACCATCAAGAGCACGGTTAACATGCTGACGCAACTCGGTGTGAGCTTGCCCCAGGGTATCAGTGTGGATATGAAAAGTCTGGCCGCGGTGCTGGTAACGGCGACATTGCCTTCTTTCGCGCGTCCGGGGCAAACTTTGGACATTACCGTTTCTTCGATAGGCAATGCCAAAAGTTTACGTGGCGGCACACTCGTCATGACACCGCTTAAAGGTGCAGATGGCCAGATATACGGCATGGCGCAAGGTAGTTTGTTAATTGGCGAGATGGCGCAAAGTGGTGCCACCGTCGCTGCCGCACCGGGTGGGGCGGGCGCAAAAGCGCCGCCCAATAATTTAATTGTGGGACGTATCCCCGGCGGCGCAACGGTGGAGCGTGCCGTGCCTACGACCCTGGGTAATGGAGACTATGTATTGCTTACTTTAAATACAGCTGACTTCACCACGGCAACCCGCCTGAGCGAAGCGATCAACAAGGAGATGGCGAGCGAAAGCCCCGATATCGCATTTGCACTGGATGGTCGTGCCATCAGAGTACGCGCGCCGCAGGGGCCACCCCGGGTTGCTTTTGTGTCGCGCCTGGAAAATCTGCAGATCGAGCCTGCGCAGGCGGCAGCGCGCGTCATTATTAATTCGCGTACCGGCTCGGTGGTGATGAACCAGGCCGTGACGCTGGAGATGTGTTCGATTTCACATGGCAATATGTCAGTGATCATACAGAGCGAAGCGGAAGAAAAAAAATCAGCCGCTGAGTCAAAAGATGTTGTCGCCGGCGCCGACAAAAAGGAAAACAGAAGCGCACCGGGTGCGCTGATGCTGATGCCAAAAGCGGTATCGCTGAATGAGGTTATCCGTGCGCTGAATGCTATCGGTGCCACTTCCAGGGATTTAGTGGCGATACTGCAGTCGATGAAGTCGTCGGGTGCGTTGCATGCCGAGCTGGAAATTATTTGAGTAAACAAACATGAACTCGCCCTTAAATACTCATAACGGATTAGCGGTAGATAGCCAGAGCCTGGATGCATTGCGCTCTCAGGCAAAGCAGGCGCCCGACAAAGCGCTGGCGTCGGCCGCAAAACAGTTTGAAGCGGTATTTATGAGCATGTTGTTAAAGTCCATGCGTGATGCCACCCCGCAGGATGGCATGTTCGATACAGAGCAAACCAAAATGTTTACCTCCATGCTGGACCAGCAGCTATCGCAAAACGTGGGTGGCAGCCGTGGTATAGGCCTGGCCGATATGATGGTAAAACAGTTGTCCAGGCATGTTGATATGTCCGATATTGAGACCGCTGGCAAACCGCTGGAGATTAAATCGGGTGCCGATGCACTAAACGCGCCTGCACAAACCAAAGCAGTTATTCCTTCGGCCTATAGTGAAAATGTGCAACAGAATTTTGTACAGCGCATGATGCCGCATGCGGCACAGGTGAGCCGCGAAACCGGCTTGCCCGCACATCAGATGATAGGCCAGGCCGCGCTTGAAAGCGGCTGGGGAAGGCGTGAAATATTAATGGCCGATGGCAGCAACAGTTACAACCTGTTTGGTATCAAGGCCGGCGCCGACTGGAACGGAAAAGTGGCAGAAATAAAAACCACCGAATATCACAATGGTGTGGCGAGCAAGCCGATAGAAAAATTCAGGGCGTATGATTCTTACGCCGATGCGTTTCGCGATTACGCGCAACTGCTAAGCACCAACCCGCGCTATGCCAAAGTAATGGAGCAGGGGCAAAGCGTGCAAGGCTTTGCCCGCGCATTGCAGGATTCTGGCTATGCTACCGACCCAAAATATGCGGAAAAACTGGTGCAGGTGATTGGAAAAGTAAAAACTTCGGCTTGATAACAAAATGACAATTTGCCACAGAGAACACAGAGAACACAGAGAATATTGTCGTTATTTATTTATTTCGCGGCATCACAGATATGACACGCATTTTATTTATTTAAATCATTTGTTTTTCTCTGTGAACTCTGTGTTCTCTGTGGCTAGAATTTGGATTTTGTTGTTGTTTGCTAAAGTATTTCAAAAATCTGCCGATAAGCAGTGTGAGCCGGTCTAGAACGGCGGAAGGAACAAAATGGCAACGAGTATTTTCGGAACGGGAGTAAGTGCACTCAACTCATCACAGTTGGGATTGGCTACGGCCGAGCATAATATTTCCAATCTGAATACGCCCGGCTTTACCCGCCAGCAGACCGTGCAAGCCGCCAGGCAGCCGCAATTTACCGGTGCGGGCTACATTGGCCAGGGTGTGGATGTCAGCACTGTCAAACGCGTATATAACGAATTTTTAGACAAGCAAATATTGCAGGAGCAGGGCCTGTCATCGCAGTTGGATGCGCACTACGCGCAAATCAAGCAAATCGACAACATGCTGGCCGACCCCAATTCCGGTATGGCACCGGCCATTCAGGAATTTTTCAGTGCCGTAAACAATGTGGCCAATGCACCAGAATCGCAGCCGGCACGCCAGGCAATGATCAACAATGCCAACTCGCTGAGCGGGCGCTTTCAATCAATAAACCAGCGCATGGTTGACCTGAACAACGGTGTCAATTCACAGATCACCAATAGCGTGACGAACATCAACAGTTATGCCAAGCAGATCTCCACGCTGAACCAGAGCATCGTGCTGGCAAGTGCGGCCGGTAATGGGCAACCGCCGAATGACCTGCTCGACCAGCGCGATGAACTGGTCAAGCAGGTTAACCAGGAAGTGAAGGCCTCTGTCGTCAAACAAAGTGACGGCAGTTACAGTGTATTTATTGGCAACGGACTTTCTCTGGTGGTTGGGGCGCAGGCTTTTTCACTGAAGGCCGTGCTGGCACCCGGCGACCCCAGCAAGGTGGACGTAGCCTATGTGCACCATGACGGCACCACCACGATTCAGCAAAACACCTTACAAGGCGGCACCGTGGGCGGGCTGCTGGCCTTCAGGGATAAAACGCTGACCAATACGCAGAATGCACTGGGCCGTGTCGCGATGAGTATTTCAGGCACGTTTAACGAACAGCACAAGCTGGGTCAGGATCTGAATGGTGATTTGGGTGTCGATTTCTTTAAAAAACCCGAACCCCTGGTGATCAACAATACGGCCAATAAAGGCAACGGAAAAGTATATGCAGAGGTGCTGGCCAGCACAGACTACAGCGCGTTGACGGGTAGCGATTACGAATTAAAATATAACGGCGGCAACAGTTATACGCTGACCCGCCTGAGCGACAACAAGGTAACCAATTTTCCCGACTGTTTGCCTGCGACACCTGTAGACGGCATGACCCTGAGTGTGTCAGGTGATGCGGTGGCAGGTGACAAATACACCATACGGCCGACGGTGAATGGCGCGCGCGATATGGTCGCCGTGATCGATGATCCTGAAAAAATTGCCGCGGCCATGCCGTTGCGCAGCCAGTCGTCACTGCGAAATTTGGGTACCGGAAAAATTGGCGAAGTCAGGGTCAACTCAAAACAGGTGCCCGTTGCTGACCCCCTGAACCCGGGGGCGGATGCCAGCACGCTACAACCGGTTATCATCCGCTTTAATGATCCACCCACCACCTTCAGGATAAGCGGCGTGGCCCAATCCGATAGCGCAGACAGAAATGAAACGGAAGCCATCCCCTACTATCCCGGCAAGGATATTTCCTATAACGGCTGGACCGTCAAGATAACTGGCAAACCCGCCGCCGGTGACCTGTTTGCCCTGGGCGAAAATTCCAACGCGACAGCGGACAACCGCAATGCATTATTGCTGGCCGGCTTGCAAACTTCAAATGTCATGGCTAACGGCAGCACTTCTTATCAGGGTGCATATAGCCAGATAGTAAGTGATATCGGCAACAAGACCCGCGAGCTGGAAGTCACCAGCAAAGCGCAAGCCAGCATGGTTGAGCAAACCATGCAAACGCAGCAAGGTTTATCCGGCGTCAATATGGACGAAGAGGCCGCCAACCTCTTGCGCTATCAGCGCTCTTACCAGGCTGCAGGCAAGGCGCTGCAAATCGCCAACACCATGTTTGATACTGTACTTAGCATAGGGAGGTAATAATCATGAGGGTCAGCTCCCGCACCGTTTTTGAAACCAACGTCAACCAGCTCAACCAGCAGCAGGGTAAGTTATTGCATACCCAGCAACAACTGGGCAGCGGCAGACGCATGTTAACACCGGCCGATGACCCGTTTGCCTCGTCACGTGCGCTGGAAGTATCGCAATCCGATGCGGCCAATACACAATTTGTGACCAACCGTAATTCAGCAAAATATTCAACAGGATTGGCCGAGACCATTCTTAATAGCGTAACTTCATTGTTGCAAGACGTCAGAACCTCTGCCGTGGGCGATGGCTCAGGCGTGCTGACCACACCAGACAGGCTGGCGCTGGCAGAGGACCTGAAAGGACGTCTGGACGAACTGGTTGGCCTGGCCAATACAACGGATGGCATCGGCAATTATTTGTTTTCAGGCTATCAGGGCAGAACACTGCCGTTTGTAAAAGAGCATGGCGGCATACAATATGTGTCCGACGATGGCCAGCGATTTGTTCAGGTAGATAGTTCACGCCAGCTTGCCACCAGCGATTCCGGTGCGGATATTTTTATGCGTATCAAAAATGGCAATGGCAAGTTTTCAGTCGACGCCTCAAATTCAAACGTGGGTAGCGGTGTAACTAGTCAGGGCGTGGTTACCAATCCGGCCTGGTTAACCGGCCATGACTACAAGCTCGCTTTTGAAGTCAATAATGTGGATGGCATGCCGTGCACCACTTATGACGTAATCGATTTAACCACCTCGCAGTATTTGTCCAAGGGTAATAATTTTGAAAGCGGGAAGGCCATCAACTTTGATGGCGTGCAAATGGACATCAAGGGTGAACCGGGCGACTGTGACGAATTTTATGTCACCCCCAGTGAGAATGAGAGCTTGTTTAAAACCATGGCAGACCTGATCTATACACTTAAATCAGGCAATCCTATGGGTGGCAGCACCGCAGCGGCCCAGTACACAAACGGCGTCAACCGTGCGCTGAATAATCTTGATCGCGGCCTGCAAAACATTTCAACAATCAGAACCAATCTGGGTTCGCGTCTGCGTGAGCTGGATTCACTGCAAGTCACCGGCGAAGATTTGGGCTTGCAGTACAAAAACAAATTATCTGAACTGCAGGACGTTGATTTCAACAAGGCCGTGAGCGACCTTAACCTGCAACAAAGCAGCCTCACCGCCGCACAAAAATCCTTTAAACAGGTATCAGATTTGTCCCTGTTTAATTATCTGTAAGTATTTTCCACTCCCGAATCAAGCTGCCCATTAAGTTGGCGGCACTGCATCAACATCAATCCAGTGGGCTCTTTATACCTTTGCCACCTTTGTTAAGAACATGAGTATAAATCATCGTTGTTGATACATCGGAATGACCAAGCAGCTCCTGAACCGTACGAATATCGTAACCATCCTCCAGTAAATGCGTTGCGAAAGAATGACGCAAAATGTGCGGGGAAACCGCCTTGTCTATCCCGGCCATCTTCGCTGCTTTTGCAACATATCGCTGTATCATTTTTGGATCTTGATGACTTCTGCTATTGCCAGCAAGCGTGGCTGCTGATGTAGCGCTTGAGAAAAATATAAATTGCGAGCCCCAGCCAATATTATTTTTCGTATTGGGGCTCGCCCCCGTGTCTGTATCAAATACAACCCTGCGTCGAGCCAGATGATTGTTGAGGGCGGGAATTAAACTTTGCGGCAACATGGTGACGCGATCCTTGGCCCCCTTGCCACCGCGTATCAAAATCTGTCCCTGGCCAAATCAACATCTGTAACACGCAGCGTTAAGGCCTCCATCAAACGCATACCCGTCCCATACAACAGACTCGCAATCAAGCCGGGCATGCCTTCCGTGCAAACAAGCAGCTTTTTAACTTCAGCACGGGATAAAACTACCGGCAAACGCTTGGGTTTTTTGGCATGCACGATATTGTTCAGCCAAGGCAAATCAATACTCAATACCTCTTTGTATAAGAACAGGATCGATGACAAAGCAAGGTTTTGTGTGTTGGCAGAAACATTGTGCTCACTGACAAGCAAAGACAAAAATGCCTCGATTTCTGCAGCACCCATTTCCTTGGGGTGACGCTTGCCATGAAAGAGGATATAGCGTTTAATCCAGTACAAATACGCCAACTCTGTTTTGTGGCTGTAATGTTTCAGCCGAATTTTTGCGGCAACCTGGTCAAGTAGCTTGGGTGGCTGAGGCGATGTCGTTTTTTCTGGTAAGTAAGGTTTGCTCATAAAATATATGCCATATGAATACAATGGATTAAACCATTTCACTCAAGATTATGCGACAATCATATTTAGGGAAACACTGAACAAGTCCTTCGACAGGCTCAGGACGAACGGTAACTTTTTGATTCCGTTCGTGGTGAGCTTGTCGAACCATG
>JANXWX010000249.1 GCA_025350915.1 Nitrosomonadales bacterium | reverse complement strand
GATGGTTTCCTTGAGACCATCGCCTATTTCAAAAAACTGCTGGCATCATGACTGATACACATACCCCACCATTCGTTACCACTCCCTGCCCCGTCTGCGCGCACACCCTTGCAGTCCCATTATTCAATGGCGGCTTGCAAGTCTTGGCAACGCTGGGCTGGCCTAAATCAACTGTCGAGGCCCTAGCCATGCCCCGCTACCCGCAGGATTTTGTCCAATGCCCGTCCTGCTCACATGTATGGAACCGCTCGTTCCGCTACGATGCCATTCCCTACCAAAACAACCCTAACCGGATGTTCAACCGGGGCGGTATCTGGAAGGGACATCTGGCGGAAACCCGTGATGGCCTGCTTAAATACTTGCCCCAAGCTCCCACCGTGGTTGAGATAGGCTGCGGTGAAGGACATTTCGTCCGCGGCCTGGCAGAAGCAAGAAACGGACAGGGACGCTTTGTCGGCTTCGACCCGAACGCAAGCCCGGAGACAGGACATGGAGTGGAGTTTTACGCCAGGATATTTGAGCCCCTTGTAGACATGACCGACTATGATCCTGATGCGGTAGTAATCCGCCATGTGCTGGAACACCTTACCGAACCTGCGGTGCTTTTGGATCAGTTGGCGTGGGGTGCGGCAATGCTGGGCAAACCCTGTTGGCTGTTTGCCGAGGTACCCTGTATTGATCGCGTGTTCGAAACTAACCGTCTGGCAGATTTCTTCTACGAACATGTCGCGCATTTCACCACGAAGTCTTTCCGCACGCTCATGGAGCGTGTTGGAGACGTTGTCGAATTAGCCCACGGTTATGACGGCGAAGTGGTTTATGCACTGGTAAAGCTGGGCGTGCCTGGCGAGATGAAGGAGCGCGCTGACGCAGCAAGCGCTTTCTCGCAACGCACCAACATCAGCCGCGCCACAATCCGCGCCCAGCTCGATGAACTCGCTGCCAGTGGCGCCAAGGTGGTTATCTGGGGCGGCACTGGCAAAGCCGCGGCGTTCATCCATCAATTCGGCGTGGATGCAAAACGTTTCCCGTTGGTAGTAGATTCTGACCGGGATAAGGCCGACACTTTTGTTCCGGGTACCGGGCAGAGAATTCTGTTCCGTGATGCCCTCAAGACGACCACCGTGGACGTGGTGATTATTCCCACCCAATGGCGCGCTAAAGACATTGCGGCAGAGATGAAGCGTGAAGGCATACTCTCAAAGAAAGTGCTCATTGAGCATGGCGGGCGGCTAATTGATTTTGTTCTGGATGCGCATCCGTACCGATAAGACAAGATCGAAAAAAGAAGGTACGCTTCCCTGATCATGAGGTCGGCTAACGCGTTGCGTTATGACATTCTGCGCACTACCGCCTTGCGCAATTCCTCCAGCAGCAGCATGCCGGGCATAAAAATAATAATGAACAGCCATACGTCGGCGCCGAACGGTGCCGTGCCAAACAGCGTGTTGCCCCACGGCGTGTAGGCTATCAGCATCAGCAGTGACAATTCGAAAATGATCCCATACCAGATCAGGCGATTGCGCCGCTGACCACGGCTGAACACCGACATCACCGGATGGCGGCACAGCAACACATTGACCACCTGCATCGCGATGATCGCCGACAGGCACGCAGTGGTGGCCTGTAGATAAAGGTTGTCGTGATGGCCCAGCACGATGCCATATTGCCAGCCGCCGCCGTGCAGCACGAAGAAGAACGCCGCCATCGCCGCGATGGCTTCCAGCGGCCCGAGGAACAGATAGGCGCGCAGCAGCGATCCCCGGTCAAGCAGGCGTTCGCTGCGTGGTCGCGGTGGGCGCTGCATCGTGTCCGGAGCGGGCTTCTCCGCGCCGAGCGCGAGCGCGGGCAGCATGTCGGTGCCGAGATCGACCGCGAGGATTTGTATTATCGTGAGCGGCAGCGGAATCCTGAATAGCACGAAGGCGAGATACGGCACCAGCTCGGGGATGTTCGAGGTGAGGATGTAGGTGAGGAATTTGCGCAGGTTGTCGAACACCGC
>JANXWX010000232.1 GCA_025350915.1 Nitrosomonadales bacterium | reverse complement strand
TAGCAGATTGGGATTTGCGCTCGGGCCGGAACGGATTATACAGGTGGTGTTACATCAAATAAAGTGTAGCAGATTGGGATTTGCGCTCGGGCCGGAACATGCGGCTTTTGCAGCACAAAATAGACAAAAGTGTAGCAGATTGGGATTTGCGCTCGGGCCGGAACGTAGGTCATCGAGGGCTTTATTGGTTTTTTAGTGTAGCAGATTGGGATTTGCGCTCGGGCCGGAACCCGTCAGTTGTTTGATTCATTAATTAGCGAACTGCAGCTTGAAGGCAAACCAATTTCAAGCTTGTCCGTCTTATATGGGCACATCTTTGCCAGTCTCCATAGATCGCTTTCAGGCGATACAACTTAAACTTACTTGAAGGTAAGTTTAAAATAAGAAAATGCAGCAATTTGACAGGTTGTGTCAGCTCAATTTTGAGCTACTACAATTGATTAGTGATAAGCAGTAATCAGAAATAAATTCTAAATGGTTATTAGTTCAAACTGTGCCCCCTGGTTTTTGCATAACGTATTACACGCGTCCAAATGGAATCGTACCCGTGACCGTCAGTACCATGCCATTTAAATAGGTGATGCTGTCGATATTGTGTAGTCCGGCGTTGGTAAAATATTGCAGCAATTTTGCTTGCTGCATTTTGGGCGCACGACGATGCCACGTCGATAACACGGCACGTGAAAATCCGGAAAGCTTGAGTTCGGATGCCAGCACAGCAACCGCCTGATCTGACATGCCTGCCAACGGTACCAGTACTGATATTTTTCCACCTGGCTTGCATACTCTCAGCATTTCGTTCAAAGCCAGCTCTGGCTGGGGAAGGACATTCAATAAAGATGCGGCAATCACCTGATCAAATTGATTGGCCTCAAAGGGCAAGCTTCGTGCGTTGGCTTTTTCAAATCGGACATTGCTTGAAATTAATTTATTTGCGAGTTGTAGCATATGCGCTGATTGATCTACGCCGACTACATTCATTCCTTGCCGGGCAATGTGCTCGGTCAGTTGGCCAGTCGCACAGCCCACTTCAAGTATCGCGCTACCTGTGTCAGCCTGCAGGCTGGCAAACCACTGGTGCAGGGTCTGTTGATACCACGGCAGGCTGTTGATTTTGTGAAACAGCGTTGCCGGTTTGAATAGTATCAAGCCCGTGATGTAGATGTGGTAGAAAATATCGAGATTGAGGTGTGCCATTAGCGGATGCTTTCTGCGCGTGGGCGCCACAGTGCGAGCAGCAGAATAATCCATACTGCATTAAACATGGGAAAGCCGGACAGTGAGAGGGGTAGAACACCTGTTGCCGTGTAGACGATACCCACCAGCAGATCAATTGCCTGAATCAGGATCATCAGGTTAATCCACAGTATGTGTTGAGCAGGCGCACTGGAGATAACCAGTAATGCGATGCCATAAGCAATAAATCGTGCGGCAAGCATGCCGAGAGGGTAGTAGATATCCGGCTGCGGCAGAGAGTGCCCCATTGATTGCAAGAGCAGTGCCGGTACAAAAAGATAAGCGAGGCCCAGGATGATTTGAATGATGCCTATCAGCTTCAGTAAATAAGTCAGTTTTTTCATGTTGTATATCCATTTTGTTGTATGAGTGACTAAATTTATCAGATGTACTATACTTAAGGAAGTAGTTACCTTTTGTATAGTAAGAGTGAATATTGAAAGTTATTTGATATGGCAGATAAAAAAGAAAAGGTATGCGAACCGGAGTGTCCGGTTATACGTACTGCAAAGATCATTGAGGGAAAGTGGACGACGTTGATCGTGAGAGATTTGTTGGGTGGCAAGAAGCGTTATTCGGAGTTGCAAAGAAGTTTACTGACGATCAGCCCTAAATTGCTAGCCGAACGTTTGCGTATGCTGGAAAAAAACAAGTTGATCATACGTACGGTTTATCCGACTGTGCCAGTCACAACGGAATATGAATTGACACCTTTGGGTAAAAAACTGAAGAAGGTCATATTGTCGATGAGTGAGTTTGGCCAGCTGCTGTAAAAATAATACCAAGCTCCAAAAACATCAGAAAAGCCATGCTTTGATCATGGTCTGAGCAAAAGAAATCAAATGGTTAAGATAAAAATGAAGGCTTGACATTAGTTCTAGTTAGTACATAATGTAGTCCTGGTTAGAACTAAATATATTGCCATGACACAAAAAACATTCATGCCGGTTTTGTATGAGCTTGTTCGTACCTATCAGGCTTTTGAAACTTATTCAGCGGCGCACATACGCCTGCTGGGCTTAACGGCATCTCAGTTCGATATTATTGCCACATTGGGTAATACCGAAGGCATGAGCTTCAAGGATCTGGGTGAAAAAACGCTGATCACCAAGGGGACCTTGACGGGTGTGGTAGATAGGCTCGAAGCAAAAACACTGGTACGTCGTGTTGCTTCACCCAAGGATGGCCGCAGCCAGATGGTGCAGTTGACCAAGGCCGGTGAGAAGTTGTTTGCTAAAGTTTTTCCGGCGCATTTGTGCCATCTTGAGCAGGTATTTTCAGGTTTATCGCAGAAAAATATTGAAAATACGGCATCGGTCTTAAAGCAGTTAAGAATCGCTTTTTCAGCAGCGAGCTTAAATCTTGAGGAGGCGGCATGACGGGTGAAGTGGCGTATACGCGTACAGCGGTTTATTTGCACTGGCTGATGGCCTTGCTGGTGTTCGTAACATTTCCAGTTGGATTGGTGATGCATGAGATGGCTCTGTCACCCGATAAGCTCAGGATGCTGAGTTACCACAAATGGTTGGGAGTAACGGTGTTTATACTCGTGATGATAAGGCTGGTGTGGCGAGCAATGCACAAGCCCGCACCGCTGGATAGCGCTATGCCGCAGTGGCGGCAGTATGCTGCAAAAGGTGTGCATGTACTGCTGTATGTGCTTTTGTTTGCAATCCCTTTGAGTGGCTGGTTGATGAGTTCTGCCAAAGGCTTTCAAACAGTGTATCTGGGTGTATTGCCGTTGCCGGATTTGCTTTCAAAAGACAAGGTGCTGGGCGATGCATTGAGTGCCTTGCATGAAGTGCTGAATATTACATTGTTGTTGCTGGTGATTAGCCATATCGGGGCCGCGCTCAAGCATCATTTTATCGATCGTGATGCAACGTTGAGCCGCATGCTTCCATTCTTGAACAGGATATCTGCAAAATGAACAGATTGTTAACAGTGTTGCTTGTATTGTTACCCTGCACGGCTGGTGCAGTGGAATATAGCCATGTTCAGCTGGATAAAAGCAGCGTGACATTCGAGTCCAGGCAAATGAGTGTACCGGTGGATGGCGCATTTAAAAAATTTACTGCCAACGTCAAGATTAACCCCGCAAAACCTGAAGCAGGTTCTGCAAAAATTGAAATCGACCTCGCCAGCATTGATGCCGGCAGCGCAGAAGCAAACGATGAGGTGAAAGGAAAAAACTGGTTTAGTGTGGCTGAG
>JANXWX010000188.1 GCA_025350915.1 Nitrosomonadales bacterium | reverse complement strand
AAAATTGGTTACCGGATAAGGATTTAGCTTAGGAAAAAAGTGTTATCCACAAAGTTATCCACAGATTTTGTGCATAACAAAAAGCACCTTTTTGACGACGGGTCAGGTATAAAATAATTGGCGCCAGCATAGAAATATTCGACACATTAAACATCGTGTGTTCCGGAGTTTAGCGTTTTTCGTGAATGTAATATGGCCTTTTTTTGATGCGATGAGCGTATTTTTCAAACACCTGCATGACTGAGGGATATTGTTCTTGCAGAAAGGTCTTGTCGCGTTGCACGGCAAGTATTTCTTCCAGCCAACTATGTATAAATTTCATCAACTGAGTAGTTTCAGCACACAGAATTTTGATTTCCACTGTGTGAGTCAGAGTTTTGACTACTGTTTGTTATCTGGATGCACGATATGGCAAACCGAGAGTGCCTCGCGTTTGCCCTTGACCATAATCTGATATACATCGCCAAACTCGATATCGGGGTGCTGTGAAACAGGAATAGCATCACGCAGGGCGCGGCTCACCAGGATGGAGCCGGGATTGCAATTTTTTTCAATACGCGAGGCGGTGTTGACCACATCGCCGATTGCGGTCCAGTCCAGCCGCTCGGCGGTGCCTACGTTGCCGATCACCACATCGCCCCAATGTATGCCGATGCGCAAACGCAGCATGTCCTGGCCGGAACGCGAACGCAGGCTGTTGATATCGGCCGAATGATTTTGCATGTCGAGCGCGGCATAGATCGCATTGGCCGGGCTGCGGAAAATGGCCATCACGCTATCACCCATAAATTTGTCGATAGAGCCGTTGAAACGCTTTACCGAGCTGGATACCCGTACCAGTATGGTATTGAGGGTGTTGATGATTGATTCGCTGGTGGCGTTGCTCTCCACATAGGAGGTAAAGCCGACAATATCGCAGAACAGCACGGCAATGGCGCACTCTTCATTCATTAGCTTGTCTTTGCCCAACCTGACGGCGGAGCGGGCCTTTTCTTCCACCAGCTGCGGCACATAGTTGCGGGTGATTTTATGTACCCTGGCCTCGCTCAGGATAGAACCCTCGGACAAACTGCTGCTGCCATCCGCCAGCGAGACTACCTGCCACAGCGAATGCACGATCGCCTGATCGTCACGATAGCCGCTTACGTTAAATAATATTGTTACATTTTTGGCGGATGCGGTATGCATGCGTATGCGGTAATTTTCAAACACACCACTTTTGCCGGACAGTGCAAAACCCCAGATGATGTCGTTATAAAAATTGAAAGGAATCGCAGCGGTAAGCGCACTGACGGAGGCATCATTTACCGGTAGTTTTAAGCTCTCCAGCATTTGTTCCGAGACGGCGAGTACTTCTCCCGCACTGGAAAATCGTATCACACCGTAACCGAGTTTCTCGCCGATACGCTGCACTTCCTGCATATTGGCTTTGTTATCAAGCAGGCTGGCAAGGTTAGCGGATGGTTGCTTGTTAGATTGTCTGCTGAGCGTTAATAGTGTGCCGGCTGTGGCGTCTACAGTTGAAGTAATGGTCAGTTGATAACCCAATGCTTCTATCAATTTGGCGGTGCGACATTGTTCCGCATTCCAGTTTACTGGCATCTGTATTGAAAATATCGCATCGCCACCGGCGGGAAAACTGACGCTGACCTGAGAACCACTCTGCATACAAAAACGTGAAATATTTTGCGAGCCATGTTCGGCCACTTCGGCCTTGTATAGCTCCTCCAGGCTTGCATCGTTACCTTCGGCCATCATGCCGAAATCATCTTCGGCCAATTTCATGAATACGTGACGATGCATGGATCTGACGGCGGTATCGATCAGATCATGCAGGATGAGCATGGTGGGTGAGGAACGATGTTCAAGACTCAGGCGTTTAAGTGAGGCTTCCAGGTCGGCATGCAGGCCAGGCCAGATACTGTGTTCCAGCGAGGTAATTTTCAGCATTTGCGTTGCGGCATTATCGATCTGGGGCTGCATGACTAAATACTCGCGCACAGTTTGTAGGTCTCGTCTTCCATCATACTCTCGATATAGTCATCTTTCAGCAGCCTGTCTACCAGGGCTTCTTCAAAGCCCAGCGTGAGCAGAGGCTGCTTTCTGGCTTCCTGTTCGTCCACCTTGTTTGCTCCGATGCCGGCAGTTTTAACCAGATAATTGGCCGCCATCAGGCATTGCATGACGGTATCAATTTTTTTCATATCGCTCGGCAATGCAAGATCAGTCCCCATAAAGTCATTGAAGCGTTCGGGCAGCTTCCATTCGGTGACAGCCTGCTTGCCGACATGGCAATGATCATAGCCAAATATTTTCTGCTCCGCCTGCAGGCTGCCGCAGTTATTCTCAAATTCAAAGTTGAAAACACTTTCATACAGTTTCGAGTTGTGGTTAAACATTAGCACTTTGCCGGTGTCATGCATCAAGCCAGCAATAAAAGATTCATCGGCCAGCTTTTTCTCGTCCAGCTCGCCGCAAATATCCTGGCTGATGATGGCGGTAAGCAGGGAGTGCTGCCAAATATGCAGGCGGAAGATCGCGTTGCTTGTTTGAGAAAATAGCGAACGACTGAAGGCCATCAAGGCCAGGGAACGCACCACGCTGTAGCCCAGCAGGCTGATTGCAAAAGGGATGGTTGCTATTGTGTTGCCGCGGTTATAAAACGAGGAATTAACTACTCTCAGCACCAGTGAGGCCACGCCCTGATCGGTGCTGATGAGATCATCCAGTTCCTGAAAACAAGTATGCGAATCGATGTCCAAGCCTAATATTTTGGAAATAATACCTGCCTGCACAGGTATATTTTTAAAATTTATTTTGGTTGATTCCATAGGGTTCAGATAATATTTAAAGCATAGGCAATCAAATATTCGGCTTGTCTAGTATAGCTTTAATTTCATGCATTAAGTCGTCCTTAATTGATCGGCTCAAATCGATGAATCAACTTGCCATCGTGTTCGATCAGTTCAAAGAACACATCGCGCGGCCTTACCCAGCTTGAACCATCTGGCGCGCAATAAACGATCATGACGATCAGGGGGTTGGATTCAAGCTTTGCTTCACAGACCAGTTCATAAATTTCACCCTTATAGTGCTTGTATTTCATAATGACATATTCTCCCGCTTTACCCTGTGGGTTCTAGGTTAATTACTCATAGTCAGATCGGGTAAAAATTGTTGCCTGGGTTGCTTGAATCGATCATTTTGAGTAAAACTGAACTACTTCGCAAACTCCCATACTAAGTATCTGGTGCCGGATGCAAGAATCGAACTTGCGACTAAGCGTTACGAGTGCCTTGTTTTACCACTAGAACTAATCCGGCGTATGCATCTGATTTCAGAATGCAAATTTAACACCCGAAGGTGGCTGCATGTAAAGACAAAGTTTGCCAGAAGCATTTTTAACCAGAGTCATAATGGTATTATTCAGGCCGTATCACAAAACAAACTATAAGGAATTGCATGCCTACTCGCACCGTTATTACGCAGCCTTTTGCAGATCAAAAGCCCGGCACCTCAGGCTTGCGCAAGAAAGTTACGGTTTTTCAACAACAGCATTATCTGGAAAATTTTGTTCAGGCTATTTTCGACAGCATAGCCGCGCCGCAGGGTGCAACCCTGGTGCTGGGCGGTGACGGGCGCTTTTACAATCGGCACGCAATACAAGTTATTCTGAAAATGGCGGCTGCCAATGGCTTTGGCCGTGTGATGGTAGGCCGCGGCGGCATCCTCTCCACCCCTGCCGCATCGTGTGTGATCCGTAAATATAAAACCTTTGGCGGGATAATCCTCTCGGCCAGCCACAACCCCGGCGGCCCGGAGGGCGACTTTGGCATCAAGTTCAACAGCAGCAATGGCGGCCCTGCTACTGAGACAGTGACCGAGGCGATATTTGCGAAGAGTAAAAGCCTCAGCCAATACCGTATTCTTGAAGTAGGTGATGTTCAAATCGATGCTATAGGCAACAGCGTACTGGGCGAAATGACGGTGGAGGTGATCGACCCGGTAGCCGACTATACCGAACTGATGAAATCACTGTTTGATTTTCCCGCGATCAAAGCCCTGCTTGCCGATGGCTTCCGTATCAAATTTGACGCAATGCATGCGGTAAACGGCCCCTATGCAGTGGAAATATTGCAACGCATGCTGGGCGCTCCCGCAGATAGCCTGATGAATATCATTCCCCTGGAAGATTTTGGCGGCGGGCATCCCGACCCCAACCTGACCTATGCGCATGATCTGGTTGAAATCATGTATGGCGACAATGCGCCTGATTTTGGCGCTGCCTCGGACGGTGATGGTGACCGCAATATGATCCTGGGCAAACATTTTTTTGTCACACCCTCTGATAGCCTGGCCTTGCTCGCAGCCAATGCCACGGTGGTGCCGGCCTATAAGAAAGGTCTGGCAGGCGTAGCACGCTCAATGCCAACCAGTGCTGCGGTTGATCGCGTGGCGCAGGCACTGAAAATTCCCTGCTATGAAACACCAACAGGCTGGAAATTTTTTGGCAATTTGATGGATGCGGGCAAAGTAACCCTGTGCGGTGAAGAAAGTTTTGGCACGGGGTCAGATCATATACGCGAAAAAGATGGCCTGTGGGCCGTGTTATTCTGGTTGAATATCTTGGCAGCGCAACGCATGCCCGTGGCAAAAATTGTGTACGCGCACTGGGCCCGTTTCGGACGCAACGTATACTCTCGCCACGACTATGAAGGCCTGCCAAATGAAGTAGCCGAGGGGGTAATGAGCCATATTCAGGGTAATTTCAGCAAGCTGAGTGGATTATCCTTCGGCAAGTACACGGTGAAATATTGCGATGACTTTAGCTATACCGACCCGGCTGACGCCAGTGTCAGCGCCAAACAGGGCGTGCGCATTATTTTTACCGATGGCTCAAGGATAGTATTTCGCCTGTCAGGCACGGGTACTGAAGGTGCAACACTACGCGTGTATCTGGAAGCCTATGATGCCGATGTTGCAAACCACACGCTTGATGCACAGCTCGCACTGGCAGAGCTGATACAGATAGCGCAACAAATATCTGAACTGAAAAAACGTACGGGCCGTGAACAGCCCACGGTGATTACCTGAACATAAAGATCAATTTTGACGATAGTGAAAATACACATGGAAAACAAATTAATACAGAGCCTGCTGCTACTTGCATTTATTGCGCTCAATACCGGACAGGCAACCGCACAGCTTGAGCCATTACCACAGCAGGCACAGGCCGCTCATTTATCTGCTGAAATTTTAAGCAAGCATCATTATCTGCCGATGCCGCTTGACGACAGCATGTCTGCCAAAATATTTGATCACTATTTGAAATCGCTGGATGGCGATAAAATATTTTTATTGCAAGCTGATGTGGATAATTTCACTAAAGCACGCACCATGATGGATGACGCCATACTCAATGAAGATTTAAAAATTCCCTTCGCCATGTTCAATCTATACCAGCAACGGATAGCCGAACGTTTAAGTTATGCGCGCTCGCTGCTAAAAGTTGGCTTCGACTTCAAGAAGGATGAAAGCTATCAATACAACCGCAAGGATGCTACATGGCCAAAATCTACCGGCGAGTTAAATGAGATATGGCGCAAGCGCGTCAAAAACGACTGGCTGCGTCTGAAACTGGCAGGTAAGAATGATGAAGGCATCGTCGAAACATTGAGTAAGCGTTATGACAATTCATTGAACAGTTTATCAAAAGTTAAGAGTGAGGATGTGTTTCAAAGTTTTATGAATGCCTATGCGACGTCTATCGACCCGCACTCCAATTACTTTGGGGTGCGCGCTTCGGAAGAATTTAATATTTCGATGCGCTTGTCACTAATGGGCATAGGTGCCGTATTAAATATCAAAGACGAGTACACGACGATCAGAGAGTTGGTGGCAGGTGGGCCTGCTGCGCTGTCCGGAAAGTTGCAACCCGGAGACCGCATCGTGGGTGTCGGGCAAGGCGGGAACAACCCGATAGTCGATATTATGGGCTGGCGCATCGATGATGCTGTGGACTTGATACGCGGTGCTGAAGATAGTGTTGTGGTGCTTGATATACTGCCCACAGAAGAAGGCGCTGACGGAAAGCACAAAATAATTTCACTGGTACGCAAAAAAATAAGCCTGGACAAACAGGCTGCCAAAAAATCCATTATCGATGTGAAACAGGGAAAGTTCACGCGCCATATCGGCGTGATCTCGCTGCCTGGTTTTTATCAGGATTTCACTGCCCGCCAGAACGGTGACAAAAATTTCAAAAGCGCGGCACGTGATATTGCAAAATTACTGGAAGAACTGAAAAAGGACAAAGTGGACGGTGTACTGATGGATCTGCGCAACAATGGCGGCGGCTCATTAAACGAGGCCATCGAGTTGACTGGCTTGTTCATCAACAAAGGCCCCGTATTGCAGCAGCGCGACGCCAAAGGCAATATCAAGGTTGAGCGGGATGAAGATGCCAGTCACATATGGAGCGGCCCACTGGGGGTGATCATTAATCGCGGCTCGGCTTCAGCCTCGGAAATTTTCGCCGCTGCGATACAGGACTATGGCCGCGGGGTAGTGATAGGTGAACGTAGCTATGGCAAGGGAACGGTGCAAACTGTGATTGATCTGGACCAGATCACCAAAAATGACATGCCAAAATATGGCGGGCTCAAGATGACAATAGGACAGTTTTTCCGGATAGACGGCGGCACAACTCAATTACGCGGCGTTGTACCCGATGTTGCACTGGAGTCTGTTACCGACATGGATGATTTTGGCGAATCCAGCTTTGATAATGCCCTGCCCTGGTCACAAATCGATGCAGCAGACTACACAAGAGCAGGTAATTTAAGCGGCATCTTTCCCAAGTTGAACGCCATCCACAACAAACGCGTCAACAGCGACAAAGACTTTCAATTTTTGCGCGAAGATATTGCAGAATTTAATACCCTGCGCAAAAAAAATATGATTTCCCTCAATGAAGCTGAACGTCGCAAGGAGCGTGACGAAAAAGAAGCGCGTGAAAAGTTGCGTGACAAACTCAAGGGCGAAAACAGTGCTGAAATAAAATCGGCCAATGCCAGCAGACGTCTACTTCAGGACGATGGCATGCAGCCCGGCGAAAGGAATCTAAAAGCTGATCTGGCCATTGAAAAAGCCAGTAAAAAGACTAAAGATATCTTGCTGAATGAAGCAGCACATGTACTTAGCGATGAAGTCAGCCTGTTGAAAGCCAACCCCAGGCTGGCTTCAAGATTATAGTCAGGGAGATATTGTCGCTAGCCAAGTTTGAACCATCATTGGTGCAGTTTACTAATTATTTAAACTTGCCTGCATTCAAACTGATAGTCAGCACGCCCGCCAGTACCAGTATCGTCCCGCTTATTTGCAACAGCGACACTGCTTCTCCTAGAAATAAATAAGCCAGATATAGCGTCACGATGGGACCGATCGAGCCGATCAGCGAACTCCTGGACGAACCGATATGATGGATGGCATAGGATAAAAAGAATACCGGTAGTACGGTGGAAAAAACTGCCATGGCGATCGACAATTCGTAAACTTGCACAGGCAGATTCAGTGCCGACAATGGATGGTTAACGACAAACTGCAAGATACAGGCTAGAGAAGCCACAATCGAGGCATAGGCCGTAAATCGAGTCGCACCGATACGTGAAATAGTGTGACCTGCCCCCACCATGTAAGATGAATAGGACAAGGCACTGCCAAATACCAGCACAATACCCGGTATAAGCAGTTATAGAGGTGAAGTCAATCCACAGCTTGAGACGCTGTCGATTAAGGATTATTCGTTGAAAGTAGTTGCAGCAGTTGTTGATGTTGAGTGGCATTACTGTGATAGCACAAAGGGTCTTCTGTTGACGTATGCGCGTCATCTATCAGGTAGCCCTTAATTCTGAGCTGGGCTGCTTTGGAAAGCGCCCATCCCAATGGCGGGTGGCCGACAGTCGATCTGTTCTTACACATGCGGAAAGTAAAAACCTTGCCCTTGCCGCTGGTTGCGTCTGTCCATTGTTGCAGCCTGTATGCCGCTTCTGCACCTCGGCCGCTGCGCACCTGCTCGTAGGCTGCGAACGTACTACGTATTTCATAACCGAAATCAACCGGTGTGTAATGTCTTGGACTTTCAGCAAGATTGGCAGGCAAAGAGGGATCGCTGGTAATGAGGATAACAATCGGGACAATATTTAGCAGATTTTTTTTCATATCCTCATCAGCATCCGGGCAGGCAAATTTTTTGCACGCCAGATCAAGAATTTCCAATGCAGTTTCCGCACCGTAGTTTTCAAAGAGACCGCCATCCTGCAATCTGCCTGCAATTTTCCCATCGTGCTTCCACATGCCCGGCGGGCTGACAAAGGGAAAGCGTGCGCTGTTATGGGCAGCAGTTGATAAACTCAGATCGTGGCCGATAACCGCCAGTTCATCATTTGATAATATGAAAGAATCCACTTCATCCGCTATATTCTTTGCATAACGAAGATTACTGCCAACGATGCGCCTGCCGTTGTCATCCCAGGTCGCATTGAGAAACAGCGAAGGTGCACCTGCCCTTGCTTTTAAGGAGCTGATGCTGGCTGACAATCCATCCACCTCGGTCACTTTTTTGAATGATTGTTCCCAACTTTGTTCCAATGCGGCGGCGCGATCAGGAAACCACACCCAGGGCCAAAAGCGCTGGGCCAAATCCGGATAAAGCATGGCGGCGGTTAACGGGCCCAAAAAATCCTGCCCGAGTATGCGCTGTGCACATTCCACCATGCCATCCGGGCAGTTTTTCATCCATTGCTGTGGCGGTACGTCCAGCAATGCGCGATAGACAGCCGCACCCACTGAGCCACCTGATACGCCGCTCAAAGCAAATGTGCTATGTGTAAATTGGTTTGAATTATCATGCAAATCACCCAGCACCGTAGCCGTCCAGTAGGCAGCACGTATGCCGCCACCGGCAGTCGCCACAACAACAAATGGCACCGCTATTTTCTTATCGTGCGGCTTGTTGGCATCGCTCCAGACTGCCAACGCCTCAGTTACACTGGGACGAGTATCGACAGACACTGCTTGCCGTGGATGACGTATTTCATGGTTGTCATTGAAGTAGCTGGATAGCAAGGCAATCACCACCAGTAAAAAAATCAGTGGGACATGCTGTTTATCGGCGCAATAACTCAACCAGCTACCGAGTGGCAACCATGTCGCTCCCCAGATGAAAAACAGTATCAGGGAGCCGGTCGTGTTGCCCAGCAAAACAGGTGCAAATATCCCGAGCGCTGCCAGAATAAGGAAAGAAATAAACATCGCAAGAGTGAGTAAAGCACGGAATTTCCAAGCTTCCCTGACCGCAGAATTTTTGCTTACGGGCACACCCAGCATTTCCAAAAAGCTTTCATACGGTGGAATGCTATCCGGGCCGATATCGTTTTTTGCAAGTGCGCTGGCAATTTTTTTCATCGAATAACGCGAAGATTTTTGCAGGTGTGTAGCCAGCTTGCGCTCAACCGGGCGACGATTAACAACCAGAACGATAAAGATGATGAAGCCACCCAGCGCCCACCACACCAACACGTGTTGTTCTGCCTGATAGGCGCTGAAAGCAACCACCAGAAAGGCAAAAGAGCCCAGTAAGCGCGGAACCCATTTACGGCATTGGTTATAGCAACTGAGACAACTCGGCAAATCATCGTAATGAACATCCAGCAATAAATGGCTCCAACCCCAGATACTGAATGCCCAAAAAGCTGCTGCCAGTGAAACTCGTATACTTTTTTCGTCTGCCACATAGGCGATCAATGCATCCCGCCCCTGATCTGTCAACAACAGGCCGAGCCCAACGATCAGCACAATGATACTAAAGCGGCTGCGATTTAAACTGAACTTGATTGCATTAATCCAGTTTCCCAGGGTGGGTGAACCTGCCACATTTTCAGTATTACGCATGCCTGTTCTCCTGATTCAACGTTCAGAAATGAGTGCCTATGGATTAAAACTGTAATGCCTGTGAGCTGATATTAAGCGTAGAAAAGCCATGCGTAAAAACTGCTGGAGCAGGAAAACCCTGAGGTTATACATCAGGCAGGCTTAACTTTGGTAGTATTATCCTGAAAAATTTGTATCAAACAAGTGTACCAAAGGGAAGGCTACCCATTATGAACCTAAAAGTACTAACATTTTGCCGCAGGCACTTGGCAACGTTATTGGGCTACAGGGTCAGTTTTACGGATATTAGCTGGGCACGGTTATCCATGGTAACTATCAAGTGAACAGTGTTTGTAAAATTGGGGGATTTGTTTATTTGGTGTTTCTTGCTGGGTTACTGTCTTCCTGTACCCCACACCTCACCAGCACACCAGTTGTTAAACCAGCTCAGGTGCCGGCAGATTTTCCAGATAATGATTACTGGCGTGCCGCAGCGAATGGTGCCAATATTCTCCGCATTGACACCAATCATTCCCTCGTCACAATTATTGTGCACCGTGGCGGCATGCTTGCCCGGCTTGGGCACGATCATGTAGTGGCAAGTCGCGATGTAATTGGCTGGGTCGATATGGATGCCGGACGAGCCGATCTTTACGTAGCGCTTGAAAAATTAAGTGTAGACGAAGCATCATTGCGCGCTGAGGCAAAGTTCACTACGCAACCCTCCACTGGGGCGATTGAAGGAACCCGGCATAACATGCTGGAAAAAGTGCTTGAGTCTGCACGTTATCCTTTTGCGCTGATTCATATCACGCGTAGCGCTATGGATAATTCGCTGATGACAGTGGCGATCACATTGCATGGCACGACCAGGCTTTTTGAAGTGCCAGTACAAATTGCGCGTACGTCTGAAAGTTTTGCATTTAAAGGTCAATTGACCTTAAAGCAAACCGATTTTGGACTCACCCCATTCTCTATTCTGGGCGGCGCGCTACAGGTGGAAGATCAACTGGATTTTCAGTTCAATATCATTGCTGGTGTAGTGCACTGACCTGACACAACAACAGTGACATTGTAGGACGTGCTTGAATGAGCCGCTTTAAAAATTACAAAGTGGCAGTTTGTTCTTCGGGGTAGGCAACAACGATTCTGTCCGGCAAGGCACTGGGGTGCAATCGTCTGGCACAGTACTTCATCAACTCATCCGGTGACGCGGCCAGATTTCGATGCAGGGTAACTGAAGCCTGCAGGCGCACAACACCATCCTCATCCTGTACCCGTTTTACTTTGGCCAGCGCGATGGCCGGGTGCTCATACAATGCATCCTCAACTTGCCTGGGGAATACGCGATGCCCATCGCGTACCAGCATATTTTCCTTGCGGTCGATAATCGTAAAATATCCATTTTCATCCACGCTGGCAATATCGTCTGTCGATAACCAGCCATCATGCAGTACTCGGCTTGTCGCCATGTTCGCATGTTGTATATCGGCACCCGCATAACCAGAGAATACTTGCGGGCCGCGCACCCATAATTCACCCACCTGGTCCGGTCCCAGTGTCGCTCCGCTATCCAGATCAACAATTTTTGCCTCGGTATCGGGCAGCGGCAATCCCACCACTTCGCTTTGCCGTCGGCCCGCCAAGGGCATGGCAATGACAGCGGGCGAAGCTTCGGCGAGGCCGTAGGCTTCAACTAATCTGCCACGGGTAATCTTCTCGAACATTTCACGTATTTCCAGCGCAAGCGGCGCACCGCTCACCGCACATACCCGTATCGATGAGAGACCATACCGACGCACACCTGGCGTATTTGCCAGTTGCTGAATGATGGGTGGTGTAGTTGGAAAATAGGTTGGCTGCTTCTTTTTGATCGTCTTGAGCAATAAAGGAATATCTGTTTCAGGCATCAGTATCAGGGTTGCGCCCAGGTAAACACCCAGATGCATCAGCCCCGTTAACCCATAAGCCAATGACAGCGGCTGCTGTGCCAAAAAGCGTTCTGCACCCGGCCTGGCTTCAGGTAGCCAGTGGCGTAATTGCAACGCATTCGACGCAAGATTGCGATGCGTTAATGGTATCGGCAAGGAAGGCCCGCTGCGGCCGTACGAATAAACAATGGCAGCCAGACTATCAACCGACAACGGTATGTCCGGGGGAAAATTATGCCCACGCGCGAGGATCTGCCTGAATTTGACAAAGCGACGCTGCAACTTGCTGTACTGACTGCCGTGATGAAACCAGGGCAACCAATGGCCGTCCTGGATGTTATGGAACAGGGCGAATTTTATTTTTTCACCCCACCCCATGTGATCCATGCGCGATGCAAAGGCCACACGGTGCAGGCTTGCTGTACGTGGGTCAGTATGCATGTTCGGGCAAAGGTTTCGATAACGATCTGTGGTGGTGATGAGCATGACCGCTTTGGTATCCGCGATTCTGTCGAACAATATTTCCTTGTCGGTATTGCCATTGCACAGCACTGCAACGCCGCCCATTTTCAGTATGCCGTAATAAGCAATTATCCAGTTCGGGATATTGGGCAAAGCCAGCATCACCGTTTCACCCGGCTTGATACGCAGCGACAGCAAGCCATTGGCAAAGCGGTTTGCAAGCTTTTCTACCGTGCGCCAATCGAGCTGTCCGCCTAAATAATCCACTGCGGGTACTTTTGCATAGCGCCGTGCGGTGGCTTCCAGCAACCGTGGCAGGGCTACAGTGGGGAGCTTGATACGATAGGGTGTGCGGGTGTCGTAAAATTTCAGCCAGGGCCGCTCCGCTTCCAGCGCCTTGAGGGTTAAACGTCGCTGGGATTTTTTCTGCGTCTTGTGTTCATGCAGCATGAGCGGGTCGATCTGCGACTGCAAAAAGCGCTCGATGGCACGGTTTACTGCATCCGGTCTTTCCACCATTACCTGATGCGCAGAAACCGGGATCAACACCTCCTCAACTTCGGGTATCAGTTTTGATACTGCACGATAGGATGCTTGTGAAAATAAAATATCACGATGGCCCAGTATAACCATAGACGGAATACGTATGCTGCTCAGATAATCGGTTCCATCCCATACTGCAAGGCTATTTTTGTTTTGCAAATAAACCACGTGTGCCGGTGGATAAACGCGCGCAGCATTAAATCCGATATAGGGAAGTATCTTACGCAACCATGTCAGCAGCTTGGGCTGTAAACGCAGTACCAATCTGCCTGGCCAGCGTAACTGGAAACGAACAGCGGAAGAAATAATGACGAGTGACTTCACGCGGCCTGGATGTTTTTTCACAAAGTAAGAGGCAAGCGCTCCACCGAATGAATGACTGACCAGAATAAAATTGTCGGGAATCTTTAACGCATCGAGTGCGGCTTCGATGTCTGCT
>JANXWX010000167.1 GCA_025350915.1 Nitrosomonadales bacterium | reverse complement strand
GTTGGGGTAGAATTAGAAGTGGGCATGAGGCTGTTCGTGTTTTACGAGTCGTTGGTCTGGTAACCGCAACTCTAACAAATACTTGCAGTACTTCGTGCCTTTTTTATGCAAAATTCGGGTTAGATAGCTATTGGAATTTTATCGTACCGGCATCCTCCGTATGGGTATGGGTGCCGCATATCTGAGTGGCCCCAAACTAGTCGTTGATACACCTACAGAAAGTTCAACAACCAATTATGATAATGCTATCGCATATATCGCACAGATAGGATGGGCACCGGAGAAGTCGCCATTTAGTTTCGACTTGCGTTACACCATGGCGAAGTACAAGCCAAGCGGCGTTGCAAATGCACAAGATGTGAATGGCAATGTGGTTGGTTTATATATGGGCTACTTCTTCTGAGTTAAATATATCTCAGCAAAACCTTAGCTTCAAAAATGGCTGATCCATGACTTGGATCAGCCCATTTTATTTATAGTTTGAAGCGGCTAACGACCTGTTGTAAATGCCCTGAGAGTTTTTGCAGGTCCCGCGAGGCAGTGGTTGTTTCATCAATGGAAGTAGAGTTTTCCTTGGCCATGCCGGCAATTTGATCTACTCGTTTTGTAATTTCATTGGTCGTCTCACTTTGTGATCGGGTTGCATCTGAAATTTGCGCGATCATCTTTACCACGCCTTTGATACTATTATTGATATTTTGCAGCGAGAGACCCGCCTTGTTGGCCAACCCTACGCCGTCATTCACTTCAGTGCTGCCTTTTTCCATGGTGGTCACCGCATTGCCGGTTTCTGCCTGTATGGCGGAGATCATCTGGGAGATTTCGGCGGTGGCAGTTGCCGTGCGCTCTGCCAATTTTCTGACCTCATCGGCAACAACGGCGAAACCGCGTCCCTGTTCACCTGCACGTGCCGCTTCGATCGCCGCGTTGAGAGCGAGCAGATTAGTCTGCTCTGCAATATCCTTGATGACATTAACGATTTGCCCGATCTGATCGGAACGCTGCCCCAATGAGGCCATCAGTTCCGCAGATTCTTTTACTGTACCCGCAACTTGTTGAATGCCCAACACAGCGCGGTTAACCACCAATTGGCCCTCGTCTGCCATCGTGCTTGCATCGTTGGCGGAGGCGACAACATCCAGTGTTCGTTGTGCAATTTCCTTGACGGCTTTATTTAAATCATCGATAGACGAAGCGGCATTTGCAGCCTGTTCAGTCTGTCTGCCGGAGATAGTGGAAACTCTTTCCGCGGTGCCGGTTTGAGCTGTTGCAGCATTTGCAACCTGGTCGGCAGATTGACGAACCTGACTGATCAAGGATGAAAATTCTGCCGCCATCTGGTTAAAGGCGCGGCCAACGTCCCCCAGCTCATCCTTGCTGTCCCAGTTGACTCGTGCAGTGAGGTCGCCGTTGGCGAGCATGGTTGCGGTTTTTGCCAGCTCCTTAACGCCGCAATTGACCGAGCGGGTAATAATTAATCCCAGTGCGATTGAAAGTAACAGCCCGACTAAAATACTCGCGATAGCCGCAATGCGTATAAATTTTGTAACCTTTTCCACACGCTCATATTCAATTTTTGCTGCTTCTACTTGCAGCTGAATGAGCGCGTCGATTGCGGTTGATGCTTTGGCAAAACCAGGGGTCATAACGGTTTTACTCAGGGTATTTGCCTGTTCGAATTTTTCCGCCTGCAGCAAGTCAATAATGGGCAGAACGCCATTCCGGCCATAGTTCAAACGTTCAGCCATAAAGGCATCCATCATTTTCTTTTCAATGGCGGGCATGTCGTGCTTGTTGTAATCGGCAAGATTGGTCTCAATTTTGAACATGCCGGAACGAACTTTGTCGATATGCTCCAGTATTTCAAAGCCATCTTTTAGCAACGATGCTTCCTGCAGCTCGGTTCGAATCCGGTTTTGATTGTCGCGTACATCATTCAGTTGAATGATGTACATTAGTTTTTCGTTATAGACGCTGGATAACGCCGAGTTCGCAATATAGATGCCGACCAGACCTGTCACTCCCGTTGCGACCAACAACAACGAGGCAACAATGACAAGAATGTTCAATTTAGTGCGAATTTTTAAATTCTTGATGAAGCTCATTGCTATTCCCCCCGGATATTTTTTCTTGGACATGCTTTGTATCGGCACTATAAGCAAATACTTTAGGTGTGGCACTGATTATATTATGGTGACTAAACTTTCCTGTTACGAGAGAAATTTACATGAGTGGTGTGCGGGAATAGCAGTGTGGCCGCATCTCCCGATAATTTTACCGTTTTACAATTTAACATTGTGCAGAAATGATATTTACGAGAGTGTGCATGGAGGACTTGTTGGTCAGCTTCAGGTTGTCGATGACATCGCCTTTGCCGACAGCATCGGTTTTACCGTTGTATACGGTTTTATTCTGGATGATTATCTGGTATTCCAGATTTGGGATGGGATTGCCGCGCGGGTCATTGATGCCAATAATCAGACATCCCACAGTCGGTGGCGGTGCGATCGTGCCGGTTTCGGCATCACTGATTACTTCCATATCGTTATCACTCATAGTGCTTTCCGCCTTATATGTTTTGCATGCTATCCATCGATAGCTTCCAATCGTTGCCGCCTACGTACAAGATGATTTTCTCTTGCTTTTCAGGGTCAGGACCTCAGGGGCAGTTCTGGACCTCAGGGTCAGTTCTAACATTCCAACATTTAGCAAAACCCATATTTGGATAATCCTTTATTTTTATTCAAATTATCTTACAGCGCGGCTCACTGTCATGTAGTGTACCGCAAAAAACTTCCCGATTTCTGCCATGGTATAAGCTCCCGAAAGGTAGGCATTTGCCATAACCTGATCCCTGTCCAAATGCTGGGCGCGGTATTCTTCCAAGGTTAA
>JANXWX010000150.1 GCA_025350915.1 Nitrosomonadales bacterium | reverse complement strand
CCGTGAGCTTTCTGCCTATGTCAGGCACGCCGTCTTCGGCATCGGCATGTCGCCATAAAATCAGATCCATTCCCATCTCCGTACTATCTAATTCCATCATCCTATCCTTAGATCGTTACAGTTATATAACAGGGCCTTATTCTGCAATAAGTGATTCTATTCGCTTACACAGTGTTTGCAGTATTTTAATGCGTGCGTAATATTTATTATTGGCTTCAACCAGCGTCCAGGGTGCTCGGGTGTTGCTGGTGCGATCAACCATGTCACAAACTGCTTTTTCGTATGCACTCCATTTGTCACGATTACGCCAATCTTCATCGGTAATCTTAAAGCGTTTAAAACCGATTTTTTGGCGTTCTTTAAAACGCGTCAGCTGTTCTTCATTGCTGATGCTTAACCAAAATTTGAACAGCAGGGTATTGCCCTCGACAAGCTGTTCTTCGAAATCATTGATCTCACCATAGGCACGCATCCAGTCATAGGTGGAACAAAATCCCTCAACTCTTTCCACCAGTACACGGCCATACCAGGAACGATCAAAGATCGTCACGCGGCCAAGTCGCGGCAATCGTCGCCAGAAACGCCACAAATACGGTTGTGCACGCTCTTCTTCGGTTGGCGATGCGACGGGAATAATTTGATAGTAGCGTGCATCCAGCGCCTGTGTGATGCGCCGAATACTGCCGCCCTTACCTGCAGCGTCATTACCTTCAAACACAATAACGACAGAAACTGCTTTCATCTTCAGGTGACGCATTAGCAAATTTAACTTGCCCTGATATTTTTCCAGCTGTTTTTCGTATACTTTTTTATCCAGCTTTAGTTCAAGATTGAGACGCTGCAAGATAGACAGATTATCAATGGGTGGCAACAAAGGCGCGACATGTGTTACGTGCTTTCCGGCTTTACCATCCTCATCAATTCGTTTGCGAACCGCCTCCAGAATATCTTTTCCCACTGTCAGGCTGCGGTAATTTGAATCTTCGCCTTCGACAAGAATCCAGGGCGCTTCTGCAGTGCTGGTTTGACGTATGGCACGCTCCGAAACTTTCCGGAATTTATCGTACAACCTGAAATGTAGCCAATCCCGCTTTGATACACGCCAACGCGTCTTGGCTGATTTTTCCAACGCCTTCAGGCGTGCTTCCTGCTTGTCTTTGGATAAATGCATCCAGAATTTAAGGATGAGCGCGCCCTCGTCGGTCAGCATTTTTTCAAAGCGCGCGATGTTTTCCATGCTGTGATCGAACACCTCACTTTTGATTTTTCCCTGCACCCGATTGAGTATCGGCGCGGTGTACCAGGAACCCAGGAACATGCCTATCTTGCCTTTGGGGGGCAGGGCTTGCCAGAAACGCCACATTTCGGGACGCTGCACCTCTTCCTCAGTCGGCTCGCCCATACCATGCGTTTCGATATGGCGAGGATCCATCCATTCATTTAACAAATTGACGGTTTCCCCCCTGCCCGCACCATCGACTCCGCCCAACACAATGATCACCGGAAATTTTGCCAGATTAAGCAGCTCTAATTGCATATCCAGCAATGCCTCCCTTAACAGGGGCAATTCTTGTTTATATCTTGCCTTGCTGATTTTATGCCCTAATTCTGCTGATTCAAACATATACCCTCCTGCGACACTAAAATGCACCCACTACCAATACAGAAGCCAAACGAATTGTGCGGCTCAACCTGAGCCCATCGTACCCTTCTCCGGTAAGAACAACTATCGGATTAGTTAAATTTTGCGGGATAAAATATGTACTATTGAGACAATTGTATTGAATATTTCCCTTTGAAAAGTTCAAACGGTAGATTGAAACGGGTCGTTTAAGGTAGCATGAATACACTATGACTAATTTCAGCGCACCCGAGTATTTTATTAATCGCGAATTAAGCTTGCTTGCGTTCAATGAACGCGTACTTGAACAAGCTGAAGATCCAAATACACCTGTCCTGGAACGTCTCAAATTTCTGTGTATTCTGAGCAGCAATCTGGATGAATTTTTTGAAATTCGCGTCGCAGGCCTGAAGGAAAAAATCAAGCTTGGTGGCGTGTCGGCCAGTCCGGATGGCATTGCACCCCTTGCGTTATACGATCTTGTCAGCAAACGTGCGCACGAGCTTGTCTCACGCCAATACCGGCACTTCAATGAATCGATTATTCCTGAGCTCAAACAGAATGGGGTTTGTTTTATCCGTCGAACTCACTGGACAAAAGAGCAGGGAGAGTGGATCAAGGCATATTTTCTGCGCGAAGTAAAACCAGTCCTGACCCCGATAGGGCTGGACCCCGCACATCCCTTTCCGCGTGTGCTCAATAAAAGCCTTAATTTTGCACTGGAGCTTGAAGGCAAAGACGCCTTTGGTCGCAATTCCGGTGCCGCTATTGTGCAGGCACCGCGCACCTTGCCCCGCTTCATCCGCCTGCCGGATAACATTGCAGGCTGTAAATATGGCTTTGTCTTTTTGTCTTCGATATTACACGCCCATGTCGGTGAATTGTTCTCGGGCATGAATGTTCTTGGCTGTTACCAGTTCCGCGTCACCCGCAACAGCGATTTATTTGTCGATGAAGAGGAAGTAAAAAATCTGCGGCTGGCATTACAGGGCGAACTTCCCCATCGACATTTCGGTGATGCTGTCAGACTTGAAGTGGCAGACAATTGCTCTGACATCATCGCCAATTTCCTACTAAATCAATTTAATCTGTCCGCAGGGGATCTGTATCAGGTCACCGGCCCGGTTAATCTTGTCAGACTGATGCAAATACCGGACTTCGTCGAGCTACCCTCGTTGAAATTTGCATCATTTGTACCGGGCTTACCACCGGCACTGCACAAACAAACAGACATATTCAAGGCTATCTGCAAGAACGATATTCTGTTGCACCATCCCTACCAGTCGTTTTCTCCTGTTATCGATTTCATCAGCCAGGCGGCACGTGACCCTCGTGTGGTTGCCATCAAGCAAACGGTTTATCGTACGAGTGCTGATTCGGCCTTGATGGAGGCACTGATCACTGCCGCGAAAAATGGCAAAGGTGTCACCGTGGTGGTTGAGCTAATGGCGCGCTTTGACGAAGAGGCCAATATCAACTGGGCTGCCAGGCTGGAGGAAGCCGGAGCCCATGTTGTATATGGCGTTGTCGGCTATAAAACGCATGCAAAAATGGCGCTGGTTATCCGCCGTGAAGATAGTGGCTTGCGCCGATATGTACATCTGGGCACCGGGAACTATCATCCACGAACGGCAAGGTTATATACCGATATTGGCTTGTTTACCTGTGCCGATGAAATTTGCAGTGATGTTAACGATGTCTTCTCGCAACTGACAGGATTGGGCAAAGCCAGCAAACTAAAACACCTGTGGCAGGCACCCTTTACCTTGCACAGCAATTTGCTAAAAGCCATCCACAGGGAGACTCAATTTGCTAAAAGCGGCCGTCCCGCCGAAATTATGGCCAAGATGAATTCCTTGCTGGATCCACAAATCATTAGTGCATTATATGAAGCTTCTAGTGCCGGCGTTAAAATTAATTTGATAGTGAGAGGTGTATGCGCGCTTCGACCAGGCATACCCAAAGTTTCAGAAAATATTCACGTACGCTCCGTGATAGGCCGATTTTTGGAACACTCGCGCATTTTTTATTTTCACAATGACGGCAAGCAGGATGTGTACCTGTCCAGCGCAGACTGGATGGACCGTAATTTCTTCCGCCGTATTGAAGTTTGCTTCCCTATTCTGAATGCACGCCTGAAAAAACGGATTATCAGCGAGGGTTTAAAGATTTATCTTCAGGACAATTGCCAAGCGTGGGAGATGAATGAAGATGGTCAATATCACCGTAAGAAAACACGCAGGGGTTCGAAGCATCATGCTCAGCTAACGCTACTATCCACCCTGTCGGCCGGCCTGTAGTCCAAGCGGATGTTCGTAGACTTTAACAGCAAAATTGAATCTGGTTTTCTCTGACAGATTACTTTTTAGCAACAAGCTGATTTACAGCATTCATCAAAGCCGGGTTGCTGAGCTTTGCCAAGCCCATCAATCCTACGCGCAATAATTCACTCTTTTTTACCTGCACTCCCGCAGCGAGGCATTGCTTTTTCAATCCAATCAGAGTCGCATAATCACTTTCCGACATAGAGAAACTATCGCGGATCATTTTAATTTTCTTTGGTTTGTTTTTCTTGGATTGCCCAGATACTTTTTTAGTGGCTTTTGAGGTGGTTTGCGCGGCTGACCTCTTCACTGCGCCAATAGCTACCGGCCTTTTCGCAGCTGCCAATGGTTTTTTTACGGAGACCTTTTTTACTGCTACAGGTTTTGACCTGGATGTTGTTTTAGTTGTCATGACATTCACCCTTAAACTTTTATAATCGAATATTTTGTACTGTTATTCGTAACACAGCAGGGATAGTCTATATCCTCTATGCCGGATTATCCATAGTAATAATCATCATTTCGTTATTCTTTTTTCAAATCTGCAATCGTAAAACTGACCCCCATGGCTTTCCATTCCTTTGCTTCCGCCAGCAGTGCATTTTCAGTCAACATGTTTTGTTCCAGCCATTTTTTATCCAGCCTGAGACGAAACTCATTTTCACGACACTTGACCTGCATCCTGGGCAAGTCAAACGAGGTGCGACTGCGATAAAACAACACGGACAATCGTAAAGACAACACAACAGGCCAAACTTCGCTTTTATCTGCCAAACCTGGCACCTTGGCCAATGCTCCTCGCTGTGCTCTCACCAACATTCCCAAATCAGCCTGCTCTTTTTTGGAAAATCCGGGCATATCGGCGTTCTCAAGAATATAGGCCGAGTGCCGGTGATAGCCGCTATGTGCAATCGAAATACCGATTTCGTGCATTCTGGCAACCCGCATCAACTGTTGCCGCAACGCATCCGCATCGCCTTCAAGACCTGAGGCCACCTGGTCAAACAGTAACAATGCAAGCGCTTCAACGCGTGCAACCTGGCTTAAATCTACCTGGTAGCGCCGCATAAAGTGATTAACAGTAACATCACGCATATCATGATGATGTATGCGCCCCAGCATGTCATACAAAACGCCTTCACGTAGCGCGGTATCAGCAACTGCCATGTGCTGTATGCCCAATTCCTTGAACACTGCCGACATAATCGCAAATCCTCCCGGTAACACGGGTATGCGGTCCGCTTTCATTCCTGCGAAGTCCAGCTTTTTCCCGTCACCCGCCTTTAACATGGCATTGCGTAATAGTGCCAACCCCTCAGCAGTGATGCCGGATTTACTCCAGCCATTTTGTTCCAGCAAATCGGCCAGCGCCCTTGCTGTACCCGAAGACCCTATGGCTTCTTGCCAATTGCCTGAAGTAAATCTTGCTTTGATTGCCTGCATTTCCATGCGCGCAGCCAGCTCGGCCTGCTGCATGGCATCCTTGCTAATCTTGCCATCCGGAAAGTATTTTTTACTGTAACTGACACAGCCCATATACAGACTTTCCATCTGTTGCGGCTCATAGCCTTCACCGATTATGCATTCGGTGGAACCGCCACCAATATCCACCACCAGCCGCCGTGACCTTGAAACCGGCAAACTGTGGGAGACACCAAGATAAATCAGCCTTGCTTCCTCACGTCCGGCGATAATCTCTATGGGGAAACCCAATGCCTGCTCTGCCTTAAACAAAAAATCCGCAGAGTTTTTTGCAACACGCAGGGTGTTTGTTCCAACCACGCGGACAGCATGCGTGGGCAAGCCTCTTAAGCGTTCACCAAACAACTTTAGGCATGCCAAAGCCCGCTGCTGTGAGCTCTCATCCAGAATCTTGTCTGCGGACAAACCTGCACCCAGGCGGACAGTCTCCTTTAATGAGTCGAGCGGATAAATTTGATCCTCGACGACACGGGCCACCTGCAGGCGGAAACTGTTGGATCCGAGATCAACTGCAGCAATCGTATCGTACTTATTCACAAAAAATGTCTGCCATGTTTATTCACCTTGTATCAACCTACAACCAGTTAATTTCGCGTGCGGTTTTTTCCCCTATCATCGTCTCGTTTAATCCCGCTGGTATTTCTGCCTGACTTTCACTGACAGGTATGCGGCCTGCCATAATTTCTGCGAAATGCTGTGGAAATCGGGGCGTTTGCTCCGGTATGGCATAACCTTCTGGATATTTTGGCAAATTGCTAGCCAAGTCGTACTTGTCCGTCGCTCCCAGCGTGTGCAGAAACTCATGCGTGATTACAACATTATTTTGATTTTCCATATCACGTGAAGCATACAGATTTACCCTCCCAAGCAGTCCTTTTTGTAAACCGGTGGAGTGCCCCAGACGACCATAACGGGCCGGATCAAAATAAAGCAGAAAAAGCTTTACCTGAGGGCCAGGGCCTGACGTTTCGCCATTTCGGTACGACCACCAGCGCATCTGCAAACTCCACCAGATTGCCTCCAGTGGATTAGCACTGCGTGGTGGCTCCGGAGGCAGATTCAATATTGCGCCGTGCAACCTGACTTCGATTGATGCTCGCGTGTCACGACCATAGCGAGCCGCTTCTTCCTTCATGAACTTTTCAACCGGCTTGAAATCCACCAGCTTTAAATTTCGCAGATATTCTGCGCTCACTGCACTCGTATCAGCATTAACGGGATATATATTGACCGGCAATGTGTAATTCCACTCTACAGATCGCGTCTTTGCTCGCCAGGCGCCAACTGCAACGCCGGTGAGCAACAGCAATAAAATAAATACCCGAAAGAATTTAAACATTATTTATACTTTGTATACATGGCTAAATCTATTGTATAGCCATAAGCAAGTTCGAGTTAAATTTATTCAAACACATATTGGAACGGAAATAACCGCATGAGCATGCCAGAATAATTATCATCGCTTCAAACGACATACGATATAGATTGTGCTATTGTTACCAAACAGTGCATCATCAAATACTGATTGCACTGCCAGTAGTACGATATATGAATTGATTTTATAACCCGCACATTATAAAAAATAATATCTATATGACAAACAACTTCCTTAGCACTCCAACAAGAAGCCAAAAACCCAGAGACTATGGCATAACTTCTCTGATTGATAACGGCGTTCCAATAAAATATTTTATTGACGTCATTGAAAGCGATGCCCATCTGATCGATATCGTCAAGTTTGGCTGGTGCACCGCACTCGTTACCAATGACCTGGAAAAGAAAATTGAATGCCTGATTAAACACAAGGTTGAATACTATTTTGGCGGCACGCTATTCGAAAAAGCCCTTTCTCAAAACAAGTTAGATGGATTTTACAAATTTCTAAAGCAGCATAACTGCAAAATAATGGAAGTATCGGATGGCACGCTGACTATTTCCAGCCAGGACAAAGCTAAACACATTACTGATTTCGCCAAAGAGTTTTATGTGTTGAGCGAAGTAGGCAAGAAGGATATCAACGAAGCAGACAACATGCCGATATCACGCTGGATAGATGAAATACATAACGACTTGGCCGCCGGGGCAAAGAAAGTTATCCTTGAGTCTAGAGAATCGGGTAAAAGCGGTATTTGTGATGCGCATGGAAACCTGAGACCCGATCTCGTATCAAGCATTACCAAATCCAGATTTCGCGCATCGGATGCAATTTGGGAAGCACCAAACAAGATGCTGCAAACCAGCCTGATTTCCTCAATCGGCCCCAATGTTAATTTGGCCAATATAGCATTCGGCGATGTTGTCGGCCTGGAAACTTTGCGTTTGGGTATCCGCTCCGATACCTTTCATCTTTTCAATGATACCGGAAGTGATTATGCGGTTCCGCAGGCTAACCGAGCCTCATTCGACCACCCTGATAGACGCGGCGCTTCCGGATTAATTTCCGACAGAGTAAAAGATCGGCGCAAATAAAATTTATTGTAAGTATTTGATTCGATATTTGTGCTTATCTGCATTCAGGAGTGTTCTATGCGCGATACCAAAAATGCATTTCATCTGGCAATCCCCTGCAAAGATCTTGACGAGGCTTATGGCTTTTATGTTACCCAACTCGGTTGCAAGCTGGCCAGACGTTACAGTGACAGGATTACGCTCGATTTTTTTGGCGACCAGCTTGTTTGCCATCTGGCACCCGATAAAATTGAGCAGTCTCCCCAGGTTTATCCCCGCCACTTCGGCATAACTTTTTATGACAAGCAGGAGTATGAAGACCTGCTAAGACTGTTACGCATCCGTAAGATTCCATTTTTTAGCGGACCGTCACTCAGATTTGAAGGAACAGTAGAGGAGCACTCAACCCTTTGCCTGCTTGATCCATCCAACAATGTTCTGGAGTTCAAGTATTACAGGGACCCACATATGATGTACTAATTTTTTATGAGTAACCTCAACGTAACTATTATTCAGGGAGCGGATCAGGATTATCCAAAGGCAGATGTAAATATCGTCATTGATGTCATACGCGCATTTACGGTAAGCCACATAGCGTTTCTGAAAGAAGTTCGCGAGATATTTCTGGTCAATACCGTTGAGGAAGCATTTTTGCTTAAGCGAAAAAACCCTGCTTATTTGCTTGCAGGTGAGGTCGGCGGTTTACCGATAGAAAACTTCGATCTGGATAATTCCCCGCATACATTTATCAATACCACTATTACAAACAAAACACTGGTTCAAAAAACTTCCAATGGAGTGAAGGCTACCTTGCGTGCTTTAAACGCACAGACAATCTTAGTTACGGGTCTTTCCAATGCAAGGAAAACGGCGTTATATGCAAAACAATTGTCAGCAACCAAAGAACCTTTCGCAATTAACATTATTGCCTCGCATGCTGGGGACGATGATGACTTGGCATGCGCTGAATACATACGGGATATTCTGCTGGGATTGAATCAACTCAATGTGGACTCGATCAAGACAAGAATTAGAGACTCCAGGCCTGCGCAGAAATTTTTTGATACAGCGAAAATTGACTTTAATCCGAAAGATATGGATTACTGCATGCAGGAAATTGAATGTAACTTTGTGATGGTAGTAGACAAGAGTTTAGAACTGCCAAGAATTGTGAAACAAGTCATCGTTTAAGCAACCTGTTTACCAGAACAACTTAACTAGCATCTTTGTTGCCAACGCGTACAAAAACAGCGCAAATATTTTGCTGAGCATCTCTACCGGCATACTATGCGTTGTTTTTGCACCAATTGGCGCAGTAACTATTGTGCCCATCACCATCCAGAGTAATGCAGGCAGGTATATATAACCCAAACTATATGCCGGCAAACTTTCGCCCCTGGCATATCCCGTTATGATATAGCCTATCGTTCCACCTACTGCGATTGGGAACCCCAATGCAGCAGAAGTGGCAATTGCGTGCCGTAACTTTTGTTTATGCCATAACAAATAGGGAACGCTGAGCACCCCGCCGCCGATCGATACGATACTGCTAATACCACCGATTACTATTCCTGCTAACGTAACTTGAATACGGGTAGGATAGCTGTGCGTGGCTTCTGGCTTAAAGCCAACCAGCATCTGTGTCGCCGCAAAATACACAAACAATACAAAGAGTACGGCGAGATAAAACGTCGCCACATACCCGACTATCAAAGCACCCAGTGCTGTACCCAGAAGTATTCCCGGCGTAATGAAGCGTACCGCATCCCAATTAACTGCATTATGCGAGTGATGCTGCCAAGTGCTGGATATCGACGTAAACAATATGGTCGCCATCGACGTTCCCAACGCCAGATGTAATATATTGCTCGCCGGTATTTTTTGCGCTTCAAACAGGAATGTAAGCACTGGCACCATGATGAGTCCGCCACCAATACCCAGCAGACCGGAGAAGTAGCCAACGAACAATCCCAAGATCAGGTAATACACAATCCAGATTACCTCAGGCATGGCACAGCTTCTCCACGATAAATTTCCACTCGGCTGGATCCAATGGCGTAATAGACAAGCGGTTTCCACGCTGTAAAATTCGCATGGTCTCCAGCTCAGGATAAGTACGCAATTCTGCCAATGAAATTATTTTAATTTTCTTTACAAACTGCACATCCACATTGAACCAGCGCGGTGTTTCCTGAGTAGCCTTGGGGTCAAAATACTTGTGGCTCTTTTTGAATTGTGTGGCATCCGGGTAGGCTGTGCTACTCACCTTGGCTATGCCCGCTATGCCGGGAACCTCGCAATTGGAGTGATAAAACATCACACCATCTCCCACCTTCATCTGGTCACGCATAAAGTTGCGTGCCTGATAATTACGCACGCCATACCACGCAACAGATTGATTTGGAAGCTTAGCGAGATCATCGATACTGACATCACTCGGCTCGGATTTCATTAACCAATAACGCATGCTGAATTTCCGCTGAAAATAAACCTGAAAATAAATAATGCGACGTCGGGTAGTTTACCCAAGGTCGCACTAATTTATAAGCTTCGATAAAGAAGCGCTGAATAAAGCCCCCCGCCTGTGCCGTTGACTCATAGTCTTGAACGTAGTGTTCAAGAGGGCCGGTTCCCGTCGCATCAGGTACGTCCGCAAGGGACGCGCACAACAGCGATTAAGAGGGGCGCGACCTAAGCTATGCTTATTGGTTCAAAGAATTATGAGCCTGTCGAACACCGCAGGGTGCAAACTAAAACAACTCATCTTGATCCGCCAGGACTGTATCGATGGCTGCCTGCATGGATTCCATTCTACGCTTAAAATCCGACATGTCAAAACCATTGCCAAGGCGCACCGTCAGTAGCTCGTGGGTGATATTCAATGCAGCCATTATGGCGATGCGTTCAACCGAAGTGATCTTTCCGGCATCCCTGATTTCACGCATATTTTTATCGAGATATGCTACTGAATCGAGAAGTTCAGCACGCTCTTCGGGCGGACAAGCCACCCGGAATTCTCGATCCAGAATAGTAACATCCAGCGTATTAGATTTATCAGTGCTCATTTTTCTTCTACAGGAAGTGCAGATAGTAATCGTTCCAAACGTGTTTGCGCACTATTAATCTTGTCATCACATTGCTTGCCATAGCTCAATGCCATCACAAGCTCTTGACGTAACTTGTGATTTTCGGCGCGCAGGCGATTGCTCAATTGCACCAATTGATTAAGTTTGTGTTCTAAAGTTTCGAATTCGACTTGCATGGCACGAACTATAAATTTAAAAAGCCTGACAAGTCAATTGGTAACACAACATTCTGCAAGTAAATTGTACTTTTAGTCAGTTTTGTAGTGTTACAAGGTATAATTCGCGCCGTTTCAAGGTGCCGGGTGACTACGTTCACTTGGTTAAACGGGAAACAGGTAGGGAATTTTCTGCAAACCTGTGCTGCCCCCGCAACGGTAAACAAGCGTAAGTGTATCAACGGCCACTGTGATTAATCATGGGAAGGCGATACACCCGGTCCGTCGACCAGCTTGCAAGCCCGGATACCGGCCTTGGACTAAGTTCAGGAAATGCTGCGGGTGGCAGTGTGGATGGATACTGCTGAAACCATTGCTTCACATCCACCCGTACTGCCTTCTCTCAAGTATTTTCTGTGTTAATAACTTTCCAGCGGGGTCGCTCGGAACTTTCAAACCAGAAATGCCAAATGAAAAAGTATCAAATCTTTACCGCAATTCTTTGCGTGCTTACACCCATGGCACATGCTGAAACAGATGCAAGTCTTGATGAAGTTGTGGTCACAGCCACACGCATCGAACAGCCATTGAATCAAACACTCTCCAGCACCACGCTGATCACTCAGGATGACATTAAAAATTCCCTGGCAACTGACGTACCAACTATCTTACGCAGCGTGCCCGGCATTGAAATTGCACAAAACGGCGGTATTGGTAGCACATCCTCTATATTTATGCGCGGAACCAATTCCTCACAGGTTCTCGTCTTGCTTGATGGCGTACGCATTAATTCCGCCACTGCAGGCACAACGGCTATTGACCAATTAATGCTGGATCAAATCGATCACATCGAAATCGTGCGCGGCAACGTCAGCAGCCTGTATG
>JANXWX010000130.1 GCA_025350915.1 Nitrosomonadales bacterium | reverse complement strand
ACTCTTCGATATCGCGCTGCAATTGTTTGCCCCGACGGCGATCAATTACCCACTTGGCCAGCAAGACAGCCAACACAATTAGTGTAAGCGCAAGCAGTACCCAGACGCGTGCCGAGACAGATTTCAATCCTATCAACGGGCCTGCAATCCAGATCAGCAGGAATATAAATAACAGCACAACAAATACTATGCCACCACGTGAAACAAAAAAGTTGCGCACGCCATTGAGCACTTTAGCAAACAGCGTCGACCAGAGACTTTGTGGTGAACCGATCATTTGTCGGGCTCCTTATAAGGTGAAAGTTATTATTTAGTACTGACCAACCAACGCCACTGTCGTCGATAGTATTCTTTCATCACCCGAGAAGCTTGAGTACTTAATGAAGTAAGACTGGAATTTGGCATCTGCCGAGAAGCTTATATTTTTAGTGAAGATATAGTTATAAGACACTCCGGCACTAATGCCGTAGGCCAAATTCGCTGTTGAAGAGCTGCCAAAACGATCCGTATTCGTTGCAGTCAACAATGCGCCGGCACCATTGATTCCAATGGCTCCAGACCTGCCCTCATCCAATGGAATACCTTTACCGACACCCGCAGTAAGGCCAGTCACCTTCTGAGAAAACCGACCAAACTGCGCAAGATCAAATTGTGTATCCGCTGTGAATAGCCCCACGTTACCTTGCATGCCGTTTTCCAATGGCTTGCCCAAGGTGAATGTAGTTTCAGTGCGCTTAAAGGGCTGATCCGATCCAACCAACCCACCAGTAACACCCTGTGCGTTGTAGGATGCACCCGCACCACTTGTCTTCATCGAAAAATCAGCAAAGGTATTGGAAGGGAATATATAGGTAACACCCAAACCAAGCGTGGAGTAGGTCGATGAGATATCACTATAAGCAGAAAGAGATCTATAGTTTGACAAACCATAACTCAACTTGGCACGTACCACACCTTCATCTGCAACAGCACTTAAACTGGTCGAGCTAATTACCAACATCCCTATCATCGT
The DNA here is from genome assembly GCA_025350915.1 of Nitrosomonadales bacterium. Lineage (GTDB taxonomy): Bacteria > Pseudomonadota > Gammaproteobacteria > Burkholderiales > Gallionellaceae > 39-52-133. Next base: position 5,406 of record JANXWX010000130.1, on the reverse strand, counting down.
GTACTGCAATTTTTTTGATATTTTCATTTTCTCAACTCCACTATCTAGATTATATTAATTTATAAAAATTCTCAGAAACCCATAATGGGTGTAATTACCTTTTTTGGCTCCGGCTTGACCGGAGGTGGAGGCGGCGGCGGTGGCGCAACAACTTTGGGTGGAACCACCCTGGGTTTCACATGCTCGACGGGCTTGGGCACCTTCTTCGGTTTTTCAACTTTAGGCGGTGGCATCACCTTGGGCTCTTCGATTACAGGTGTACTTTTGTAAGATACCCTTGAAGCATCCCTATCCAGATTGGCCTGTATACGCTGGCCATCATCGCGCAAATCGCCGCGCACTCCATTGGCTTTGCTACTCAATAAAATAACAAACAGCAGATAAAATAAAAATATGATGCCCAGCGTCCCCAGGGCGATGGCCCAATAGGGAATTTCGCGCTGTACCTTTTCCATAAAGGTACCCGAAATGCCATGCGGGGATAAGGTACGAGGGACGCGATTTCTGAAATCAGCTATTTGTGTGCGCAAATCTACCTGAAGCGCCTGCAATGACTCCAGCCCGCGCATGCGGTACATACCTTCGAAACCCAACTGTAGGCAGAAATAATAAATTTCCAGCACATCAACATTGCGATCACCACTCTGGCGCAATTTAGTCAGCTTTTGAAAAAATCCTTCTCCCGCCAGGTTGTCGCCGAAATATTCCAGCTGCAATGGCTTGCCCATCCAGCTTAGTTTTTGCGACCACGCAGAGCCCATTACCTTTTCATCAACGAAGGCGGCAATGGCATATTTCGCATCGCTTACGATGCCGGTATCAAGTTGCATTTCATAGCAGCGCCGCTCAAAATCGTCAAATCCCCGGGTAAATTTTGCACGGAGGTCTTGTCCTTCACTGGCACCTTTATTACCACTGATCAACGGCATGACCAGATGAAAAATACTCATGCAATTTTCAAGCAATACATTATCCGGCTTAATGACGTGTTCTTTTTTTGCTGTCATGATCTTATTCCTGTGTACACAACAATTCGATCGTGGCACCTGCAAACATTTGCGGTATGTATACCGCAATAGATCTGGCACTTACAACCGCATTCCAAAACTCGCCTCTGCCATCGATGCGGAAATATTCATGATGGCTGCGGATGGGCACTTGTGCGGGCGGCCTGTGCTGATGACGTATCTGTACGCCCGGCATCGCAGAACCTACAATCATCTCTATCGCATCACGCGAACCTACTTTGGCAAACTTCTCAAACTGCTCCATCCAGTTACCATCCTTGCTCTCAAGCTTGACGCCAAGATAAAAGGTGCCGCCCTCAAGCACTTGCAAATCAAACTGGCTTGCCGAGTACAGAGACTCTGCCTCGCGTTTCAATTGGATAATAGCGAAGTTGGATGGAATCACGGTGTCGATCAAATCCCGCAATCCGGACTCCAGGGATTTAAATACGGTTCCAAGCTCCGTATGCGTATAGTTGGGTAAATTCTCCACACTGAAATTAAGTGAAAACGTGGACAATGCACCTCCAAGGCGGCTCAGTACCAGGAACAAACGCTCCGGATGCTGCATGGGTTGTTTGCGCAAATAATTCAATTCAGGCACCGTCATATTCAGATTATTCAGCAACCAGAAATGTGCCACATCGGCATTGCTGAATTCGGCAACATTTTCACTGCGCTGGCGCCGACGGTCTGTCAGGGCGCGAATTTTTGCGCGTATTACATCCAGTAAACGATCAAGGATGGATAACAGCACTGGTGAAGCCTTGATATGCACCAATGGCGGGATGTAATCGGCAACAAGTCGATACTTCTCATTGCCTTCAGAAACCAGATCGGCCAATTTGAAGGAGACGAACGCATCACGCGAACTTTCATCCGTCAGCAAGTGTAAGTTTGGCGTAGATAACAACACCTCTCTTACTCGGGTTGAATCATAGCGATCAGTCGCCTGTGTATATCGACCGATATTGCCCGGTAGCTGAGTGTTATCACGATAACCCGAGATGCCCGACACCGCCTGATTGGCGGGCACCCCCAAATACACACTGACCAGACCATGAACGTCAGCCTTTAACTTGCAACTCAATGGCCCCTGATCGGGGTCATGGTGAGCAACTGTGCCGTCTGGAAACACAAACGCAAAATCATTTAATTGAAACTGACCATTCTGCAAAGCTTCTTCATCGATGATGGCTTTAACCACGCCCCAACCTAGCGGTGCCGTTGTTTCACGATAAAAATCATGATGCGCATGCAGGTAATCATCCCAATACTGAAAATGCTGCTGACCGAGCAACATCCCCTCGGACCAAACTACTTGTTTCAGTGACTTCATAGCAGTCGGTCCCCTGGCTCAGTTATTAAATTCAATTTTATTATTACTCAGGCGCAACGAAACGCCTACTGCGAATAGCTTATGCCAGGCAGACGCGATAAATCCGTCGGATACCGGCTGTACAAAGCTCCACTTTGCAGCGTCCGGATTCCGGAATATGGCAAAACCAGCAATAAACTTGGTTTTTTCGTTTAATGGTACGGAAATTTTTTCTTTGGAATCCGGCTGCATCACTATTTCCTTGCTTGACAGCAGGGCTGGGCCCAGCGTTTCTGCATCATGCTTCCACAAATCCCTGAAAGCTGCACTTTTAAAAGCCGTGTCGTCATTGAGTTGGTATACACGCACAACGACCGGCAACCCTGTACCGGTGCCAGCAATGTTAAGATTCTGTTCCGATCTCAGTTCCATCTTTACCATATTGCCGCATCCACTAAGCGCTAACAACACCGTACCAAGAAATAACGCAGCAAATTTTTGCCCATAACCGTTCATATTACTGCCCCTCAATTCTTCGAACAACCAACACCAAATGTTTGGCTGCACCTTAAATTACTTATCAGTTATTTTTAAACTTATCCTGCAGGATTACCACACGACACTGTTGCATTCAAACCGGTCACCTTGTAAACAGGCTGACAGAGCGCGTGATTGTAACCCAGCGCGCACGCGCAGCAAAGCAGCGCAAATCTACCGAATTCAGGGATTTACACATCCACTTGTGGCGTATGCACGTAATTGTCAAAACAGTTGAATATCAAACGACAGATAATACCGCTAAAAAAACAACTCACAAAGACTGGCTCTTAGGCAACGCCGACCTGCTGCCCTTTAATATTTACGCTTGAACCACTGATTTCTACACTGCTTGCATTTATTGTTAAATCGCCGCCTGTGGAAATTTCTATGGTTCCACCACCCTGGCTAATTTGTATCGGTCCGCCACCTTGTCCCAAAATCGTAATGTCTTGCGACGCCTCAATCGACAACTGGCCCTGATCTACAGTCATCGTCGTATTGCCGTCCATTACCCTAACCGACATCGATTTACCTGCTTCAATGATCAAGTCCTGACCGGTACTTAATGCAATATCTTTTTCTTCAGCACTGAGCTTGATGTTCTGCTTGGCAGTGTGCAAAATATCCGTCGCTGCGTCAAAGGAAATTTCTTTTTTATTTGTCTGCAAGCTGTGCCGGTTTTCAACCGTGATGATCTGGTCATTTCCAGTCAGCAAGCTGTACGAGTCTCCCGATTCAAAACTCATGGTCTTTTTGGCATAAAATTCGGCTCGCCCTTCTTCGGTGCGCAGCGCAACCAGGTTACCTTCGCTATTGGCATCCAGTGTCAGGATATTTTTCTTGTCTCGGGTATGCAGATTAATTTTTTCGCTGTCAGCCAAATCATCCATCAACAACTCATTACCCGCATAGGTACGCAAGATATGCTGGCTGGCGTTTGCACTTGTAACAGGGCTTTGACTGGATGGATTCGCAACAGAACCCAAAATAACAGGACGATCTGGATCGCCGTTTAAACAGGCAAGCAATACCTCGGTACCGGCATGCAAGGGGAAATGCACCCCATAGTTCGAACCCGCTGAGGGCTGCATCATTCTCACCGCATGACTGGCTTCACCCGCTTTGGTTTCGGCGATATCGAACAGGCTTTTAATTCTGTAGCGACCCTGATCATCCAGGTACGCATAGTCACCTCCCGTCGTTTCAATCTTTGCGGTCAATACGCCGTGCACCTGGGGGCGACGTGCCAGATCAACTGGTGTCCGATATGCAACATCTTTCTTGATCAGGATTATTTCGTTATGGTACGTCTTACCGGTGGCCGCTTCTGAACGAGAACCTCCAAATGCAAATGTACGTGACTGATCGCCTTTATGAATGACAGAAACGACCAGAAAATCTCCATTACTGTGATCATGATGATGTCCATCTATCGATAGCGTTGTGCCCGCCGTTATGCCGCGGCAATTGGTTTCAGCCTGATAAACCGCACGCTGCCAGTCAAGCACTTCCTCGCGGCGGCGCGCAAGCTGTTCGCCCTCTTCCAATGTCACTGCACGGTCGCCATATACATAATCCGTACCCAGTGAAGGCACACTGCTTGACGCAGCAGCCTCGCTCAACAGGGTAGTTTCCGGCATACGATAATTGTAGTCCTTGCGCTTGATATTTCTGGTCAGATAAAACTGGCCCTTTTCCAGCACCTGTACCGACTCGGCACCCTCAACGTTTCCGGTTGAAGGCAAGTAAGCCAGATGCCCGGATCCAGCCATTTTAGGCAAAGCAGCAGAGTCATCCTGAATGACCAGCAACGCCTGCTCCTTGTCCTGCACAAAATTATAGAAGAGGCCGGCATGTTCAAGCAGTCGTGTGAAAAAATTAAAATCAGTTTCGTTGAACTGTGCAATATATTCACGTACCGGATAGGTACTTTTAAGATCTATTTTAAAACTGGTCGCAGTAAAACCCGCTTTGAGCAGCACCTGCTCCAACACACTCTTTACATCCAGATTCAAAAACACGCGATTCTGCCGAGTCAAATTCAGCTTGGCCAGCGGCGCTTCAATCACGACCTGATATTCTTCCGCATGATCTGATACCAGCGCACCACGGTGTGAAATCTCACTCACATAGCCGTGAATCACCCGCATTTCACCATCCCAATCGATACTGAGTTTGGCATCCTTACCCAGGATTTTAGTTTCATCTATTACGCTGTGTGCCGCAAGGCTCAGGGTGTAGGAGTAACAACTTGATATTCCCTCATTGCCTCGCCAGTGAATCACCTTGAATGCGCCCTTAGGCTGATCAACCACCTCAAATAGATAATGGGTACGTACTGCCAGTCCGGCAACGGCTGATTCTGCTTTTTCGTAGATGGCTGTGATAGCGTCAGATATATTCGACATGATTAATGCCCCCGGATATAAAAATTTATCCAAAAATCGATAAAAAAATCTTTTATCAAGCTATTACTTGCATTTAAGCCTTTGCATTAACCACGAGAAATTCATCGTTAAAACAAGGGAAATTCTTACCAAT
>JANXWX010000115.1 GCA_025350915.1 Nitrosomonadales bacterium | reverse complement strand
ATCGCACCGGTAGCGATGGAAGAAGGCTTGCGCTTCGCGATTCGTGAAGGTGGTCGTACCGTTGGTGCGGGTGTGGTTGCCAAGATTGTTGCGTAAGTAATTTGAAGGTTGGGCGGAGTGAGTTATCTCGCTCCGCCTTGTGTCGTTTGAAGTTTTATAGGCCAGTAGCTCAATTGGTAGAGTATCGGTCTCCAAAACCGAGGGTTGGGGGTTCGAGACCCTCCTGGCCTGCCAAATAAGTGGATTTGATAACATATAAGGATTGGGTTGCGCATGATAAATGTAATCAAATTAGGCGTGGCATTCATCCTGGTGATTGCGGGTATTGCGGGCTACTACTATCTGCAAAATAGCACTGTTGCATTTGTAGGTGTTATGCGTGTGCTGTCTGTATTGCTCGGTTTGGCGCTGGCTGCGGGCGTTATGTGGACTTCCGAGCCGGGTAAACGATTTTTTGTATTTGCTAAAGAGTCGATAGCCGAGGCAAAGCGCGTGGTCTGGCCGAGCTGGAAGGAGACTTATCAGACCACGGGCGTAGTTGTGTTGTTTGCAGTTGTGATGGCTTTGTTTTTATGGGCGGTCGATTCGACACTTTTATTTGCGCTTAACAAATTGATGGGGCGGGGTTAATCATGTCTAAGCGTTGGTATGTGGTGCATACGTACTCCCAGTTTGAGAAAAGCGTACAGCGTGCTTTGACAGAACGGATTGCTCGTGCGGGTATGGAAGATTTGTTTGGGCAAATTTTGGTACCGGTTGAAGAAGTTGTTGAGCTTAAGGCTGGGCAGAAAAAACTGAGTGAGCGCAAATTTTTCCCGGGTTACGTGCTGGTTGAGATGGATATGACTGATGAAACCTGGCATATGGTGAAAAGCATACCCAAGGTGTCAGGATTTATCGGTGGTACGGCGATGAAGCCAACGCCGATAAGCCAAAAGGAAGTTGACAACATTATGCAGCAAATGCAGGCGGGTGTTGAGAAGCCTCGTCCTAAAGTATTGTTTGAGATTGGCGAGTCAGTCCGGGTAAAGGAGGGTCCTTTCACAGACTTTAATGGCAATGTTGAAACGGTAAATTATGACAAGAGCAAGTTGCGTGTAGCAGTGACCATCTTTGGTCGTTCTACACCGGTAGAGCTTGATTTTGGGCAGGTAGAAAAAGTTTAAGGCAGTAGAAGTAAACAGAAGTGGCCGGGCAACCGGTATGGCTAACGGGGAGCGTACCGATATTTAACGATATGCGTTTAACCCACTAACAGGAGTATCAAAATGGCAAAGAAAATTGTCGGCTTTATCAAGCTGCAAGTTCCTGCTGGGAAAGCAAATCCCAGTCCTCCAATCGGCCCGGCACTGGGTCAGCGCGGTCTTAATATCATGGAATTCTGCAAGGCGTTTAACGCGCAGACCCAGGGTATTGAGCCTGGCCTTCCAATTCCGGTGGTGATCACCGCTTTTGCGGACAAGAGTTTTACTTTCATCATGAAGAGCCCTCCTGCGACTATTCTGATCAAGAAAGCCGCTGGTGTGCAAAAGGGTAGTCCTACACCGCATACTGCTAAAGTCGGCAAGCTGACACGCAAGCAGGCGGAAGATATTGCAAAGACAAAACAAGCTGATCTGACTGCTGCCGATATGGACGCAGCAGTGCGTACCATTGCTGGCAGTGCGCGCAGCATGGGCATTACTGTGGAAGGCGAATAATCATGGCACATATCTCCAAACGTTATAAGGCACTTGCTGCCAAGGTTGATCGCACCAAGCTGTATGCGCTGGATGAAGCGTTAAAGCTGGTAAAAGAAACAGCCAAAGCAAAATTTGATGAGTCAATTGACGTCGCCATTAATTTGGGCATAGACGCACGTAAATCGGACCAATTGGTACGCGGCTCCGTTGTGTTGCCAAAAGGCACCGGTAAAACTGTTCGTGTTGCGGTATTTGCTCAAGGCCCCAAGGCTGAAGAAGCCAAGGCAGCTGGTGCGGATATCGTGGGTTTTGAAGATCTGGCTGAGAGTATCAAGGCTGGCAAAATGGATTTCGACGTAGTAATTGCTTCCCCGGACGCGATGCGTATCGTTGGCCAACTTGGTCAGATTCTGGGCCCGCGCGGTTTGATGCCTAACCCCAAAGTGGGTACGGTGTCTGCCGATGTGGCGGGTGCTGTGCGTAATGCGAAGGCTGGTCAGGTGCAGTATCGCACCGACAAGAACGGAATTGTGCAGTGCACCATTGGTCGCGCATCGTTTGAACCTGCGGCACTGCGTGAAAATATGCTGGCCCTGATTGATGCTTTGAATAAAGCCAAGCCTTCGTCTACCAAAGGTGTTTACTTGAAGAAGGTAGCGGTTTCAAGCACGATGGGTGTGGGTATCCGTATCGAGCAGGCTAGCCTGGCTGCGTAGCGTTGTAAATAATTGCGATGCTGCACGAAAGTGCGGTGTCGAAAAAGACTTTGGGCTGCTGGCAATAGTGGCAGATTATCAAAGACCGTAGGTAGCAGCGGCGCAGTTAGCCTAGCTTTAATTGATGGCGTATGCCGTTGACCCACGCAGATGGTGTGCCTGCAAGTGGTTTTTGAACATAGTGTGTTCAAAGAAAAATTTGTGGACGCGGTTATTAATCATGAAATAGACAGGGTGCCAGCGACGGTGCCATTTAAATATTTCAGTTGAAATTGGAGGTAGGCTTTGAGTCTTAATCTGCAAGAAAAACAAGCGGTAGTAACTGAGGTAAGTGCACAAGTGGCACTGGCTCAGACCATCGTTTTGGCAGAGTATCGCGGCATTATGGTGAGTGATATTACCAAGTTACGCGCTGAAGCAAGGAAGTCCGGTGTATATCTGCACGTGCTGAAGAATACACTGGCTCGCCGTGCTGTTCAGGATACACCTTTTGCGCCATTGGCTGACATGATGGTCGGTCCGCTAATCTACAGTATCAGTCCTGATGCTGTATCGGCGGCCAAGGTTATCAATGACTTTGCCAAAACAAATGACAAGCTGGTAATCAAGGCTGGTTGCATGTCGGGTGCTGTGATGTCTGTTGCAGACGTCAAGGTGCTCGCTGCTACACCAAGCCGTAATGAATTGATTGCCATGTTGATGGCCACAATGCTCGCAACAACCAGCACATTTGTCCGTGGTCTGGCGGCTGTTCGCGACAAGAAAGAAGCCGAAGCGGCGTCTGCTTAAGTCGAGAGTTAAGTTACATATTTTTGATATAAATATTTTAGGAGATTCACATGGCTGTTAATAAAGCTGAAATTCTTGACGCAATCGCGCAAATGACTGTTTTGGATCTGTCTGCTCTGATTAAAGAGATGGAAGAGAAGTTTGGTGTTTCCGCTGCTGCCGTTGCTGTAGCGGGTCCTGCTGGTGGCGCTACTGCCGGTGGCGCTGCTGCAGCCGAGCAAACCGAGTTCACTGTTATGCTGATGTCTGCTGGCGACAGCAAAGTTGGCGTGATCAAAACAGTACGTGCAATTACCGGTTTGGGCTTGAAAGAGGCTAAAGACCTGGTTGATGGCGCACCAAAAGCAGTTAAAGAAGGTGTTTCAAAAGCTGATGCTGATTCTATCGTTAAGCAATTGGTTGAAGCTGGCGCAACTGCAGAAGTGAAGTAAGCGAAGTCTGTGCATAAGGGCTGACGGTCTCCGTCAGCCTTTTGCCATTTTTATTTTATCGTTAAAAAGTGCAGTTTTAGGTTTGTAAAAGTTAAAGGATAGCACTCGTGAAAATGCGTTTTATCCTTTGTCTTTTTTCCTTCGGTCGTGGAGATATCAATGAGTTATTCTTTTACTGAAAAAAAACGTATCCGTAAAAGTTTTGCCAAACGGATCGCCGCTCTGCCGGTGCCTTATTTACTGTCTACTCAATTAGAGTCGTACAGCGAATTTCTGCAAGCAGAGATTGACCCCTTGCAGCGCAAAAATCAGGGCCTGCAAGCGGCATTCAATTCGATTTTCCCAATCGAAAGCCATAATAAATTTGCGCGTCTGGATTATGTCAGCTACGTGCTGGGCATGCCGCCGTTCGATGTGAAGGAATGCAAGCAGCGCGGCTTGACTTACGCCTCGCCTTTGCGCGCGCGCGTTCGCTTGACCCTGTTGGATAAAGAAGCGTCCAAGCCGACAGTCAAGGAAGTAAAAGAGCAAGAAGTGTACATGGGCGAAATTCCGCTGATGACACACACAGGCTCTTTTGTAATTAACGGCACCGAGCGCGTTATCGTGTCTCAACTGCACCGTTCGCCTGGTGTGTTCTTTGAACACGATCGCGGCAAAACACACTCTTCCGGCAAGCTGTTGTTCTCCGCACGAGTAATCCCTTACCGTGGTTCATGGCTGGATTTTGAATTTGATGCGAAAGACTTTGTCTATTTCCGTATTGACCGCCGCCGCAAGTTACCCGTTACAATTTTGCTGAAGTCGATCGGCTTTACGCATGAACAGATTTTGGCTTCCTTCTTTGAATTTGATGCCTTCCATATGAGCAAGAAGGGTATTCAGTTCGAGGTTGTTCCAGAGCGTCTGCGTGGTGAAATCGCCCGTTTCGATATTCTGAACAAGGCGGGTAAAGTCATTGTTGCAACTGACAAGCGTATCACCGCACGTCATGTGCGTGAGATGAATGAAGACGGGATTCACAAGCTGGCAGTGGCTGAAGATTTTCTGCTGGGTCGCGTGCTTGCAGAAAATATCGTTGATAAAGATAGCGGTGAAATTATCGCCAATGCAAACGATGAAATTACAGAAACAGTCATCGCCAATCTTCACGCCGCGGGTATAACCAAGTTCCATACCCTGTATACCAACGATCTGGATCAGGGTGCATTTATTTCGCAGACCTTGCGTCTGGATGAAACAACAGATTTGTGGACGGCACGTGTTGCCATATACCGCATGATGCGTCCTGGCGAGCCACCAACGGAAGAAGCCGTTGAGGGTCTGTTTAATGGACTGTTCTTCTCGGAAGATCGCTATGACCTGTCAGCAGTTGGCCGGATGAAGTTTAATCGCCGCGTAGGCCGTGAAGAGTTGACCGGTGCGGTAACTTTGTCAAACGAAGACATTGTTGCAGTTATCAAGATATTGGTTGAGTTGCGCAATGGTCGCGGCGAGATTGATGATATTGATCACCTGGGTAATCGTCGTATACGAGCAGTTGGTGAATTGGCAGAAAATCAGTTCCGCACCGGCTTGGCTCGCGTTGAGCGTGCTGTGAAAGAGCGTCTGGGCCAGGCTGAAACAGACAATCTGATGCCGCATGATTTGATCAATGCCAAGCCAATTTCTGCTGCAGTCAAAGAATTCTTTGGCTCCAGCCAGTTGTCACAGTTTATGGATCAAACCAACCCCTTGTCTGAGGTAACGCATAAACGTCGTATTTCAGCGTTGGGACCTGGCGGTTTGACCCGCGAACGTGCCGGCTTTGAAGTGCGTGACGTGCATCCAACGCACTATGGCCGTGTATGTCCGATTGAGACACCTGAAGGTCCTAACATCGGCCTGATCAACTCGCTGTCGCTGTATGCACGCACAAATACGTATGGGTTTATTGAAACACCGTATCGTCGAGTAGCCAAAGGCCGTGCGACGATGGATGTGGATTACTTGTCAGCGATTGAAGAGGGCAAGTTTACGATCGCCCAGGCGAACGCAGAACTTGATAACAAGGGCAAGTTTACCAATGACATCGTGTCTTCACGTCAGCATAATGAATTCGTGCTGGCGACGCCGGACAAGATCGAATACATGGACGTTTCGACATCGCAGGTTGTGTCGGTAGCGGCTTCATTGATACCGTTCCTGGAACACGATGACGCGAACCGTGCGTTGATGGGCGCAAACATGCAACGCCAGGCGGTGCCCTGTCTGCGTGCGGAAAAATCACTGGTCGGTACCGGTATCGAGCGTACCGTGGCGATCGACTCGGGTACCGCAGTTCAGGCTTGGCGCGGTGGCCGTGTAGATTATGTTGATTCCGGTCGTATCGTGGTACGTGTAAACGACGATGAAACGACACACGGTGAAGTCGGTGTCGATATCTACAATTTAACCAAATACACACGTTCCAACCAGAACACCAACATCAACCAGCGCCCGCTGGTCAGGATGGGTGATGTGATTGAGCGTGGTGACGTGATCGCCGATGGCGCTTCCACTGATATGGGCGAGTTGGCATTGGGTCAGAATATGCTGGTCGCATTTATGCCATGGAATGGCTATAACTACGAAGACTCGATTCTGATCTCTGAACGCGTTGTTTCCGATGATCGTTTTACATCAATCCATATTGAAGAATTGACCGTTGTAGCACGTGATACGAAGCTGGGTTCCGAAGAGATTACCCGTGATATTCCAAATTTGTCGGAAGCGCAAATGGCGCGTCTGGATGAGTGCGGTATCGTTCACATCGGCGCAGAAGTTGTGGTGGGCGATGTACTGGTAGGTAAAGTAACTCCCAAGGGCGAAACGCAACTAACACCTGAAGAGAAATTGCTGCGTGCAATTTTTGGTGAAAAAGCTTCCGATGTTAAAGACACCAGCTTGCGCGTACCTGCCGGTATTTCCGGAACCGTTATTGATGTGCAAGTATTTACGCGCGAAGGTTTGCAGCGTGACGTACGTGCACAGCAGATCGTGGATGATGAGTTGGGCCGCTACAAGAAAGATCTGGCTGACCAGATGCGTATTGTTGAAGTCGACGTATTCACCCGCCTGGAAAAAATGCTGACCGGCAAAGTGGCCAATGGCGGGCCCAAGAAGCTCGCCAAAGGAACCAAGCTGAGCAAGGATTATCTGGCCGGACTGGAGCATCACCATTGGTTTGACATTCGCTTGAGCGATGACGCTGCTGCAGCACAGCTTGAGCAAGTTAAAGATGGCCTGGCGCAGAAGCGTGTTGAGTTTGACGCTGCGTTTGAATTGAAGAAGCGCAAGCTGACACAGGGCGATGAGCTGCAAGCCGGTGTGCAGAAAATGGTTAAGGTATATGTGGCGGTTAAACGTCGCTTGCAGCCTGGTGACAAGATGGCGGGTCGTCACGGTAACAAGGGTGTGGTTTCACGCATTGTTCCTGTGGAAGATATGCCCTGCATGGCTAACGGAACGCCAATTGACGTGGTGTTGAACCCTCTGGGTGTGCCTTCGCGTATGAATATCGGTCAGGTTCTTGAAGTGCATCTCGGCTGGGCTGCAAAAGGCCTGGGTCACAAGATCAACATGATGCTGGAAGCGGAAACCAAGATTGCCGATGTACGCAAATTCCTTGGCAAGATATACAAGGATGAGCAGGCTGCAGAAGTTGCAGCGTTCACTGATGAAGAAGTACTGGAGCTATGCCGTAACCTGAAAGCCGGTGTTCCATTCTCTACGCCGGTATTTGACGGTGCCAGCGAAGCCGAGATCAAGGATATGCTTGAGCTTGCAGATCTGCCACGTTCTGGCCAAATGAAATTGCAGGACGGACGTACCGGCGAAGAGTTTGATCGTCCGGTAACTGTTGGTTACATGCACGTATTGAAACTGCATCACCTGGTTGATGACAAGATGCACGCTCGTTCAACCGGTCCATACAGCCTGGTAACACAACAGCCACTGGGTGGTAAGGCTCAGTTCGGTGGTCAGCGTTTCGGTGAGATGGAGGTCTGGGCACTGGAAGCTTACGGTGCTGCATACACATTGCAGGAAATGCTTACCGTCAAGTCTGATGACGTAACCGGACGTACCAAAGTGTATGAAAGTATCGTCAAAGGCGACCATAAGATTGAAGCCGGTATGCCGGAGTCGTTCAACGTGTTAACCAAGGAAATTCGATCCTTGTGTATTGATATCGATCTGATACGTAACTAAAGCGATTAGCACATAGTTCAATAGGTTGGGCACAAGGAAAACGAGGAGTCTCAAATGAAAGCATTGCTAGATTTATTTAAGCAGGTAACGCAAAAAGAAGAATTTGACGCGATTAAAATCGGTCTGGCTTCCCCTGAAAAAATCCGTTCATGGTCCTATGGCGAAGTAAAAAAGCCAGAAACCATCAACTACAGAACATTCAAGCCTGAACGTGACGGCCTATTCTGCGCGAAAATTTTTGGCCCTATCAAGGACTACGAATGTTTGTGCGGTAAATACAAGCGCCTGAAGCACCGTGGTGTGATTTGCGAGAAGTGCGGCGTTGAAGTGACGTTGTCCAAAGTGCGTCGTGATCGCATGGGTCACATTGAGCTGGCCTCTCCCGTAGCGCATATCTGGTTCCTGAAGAGCTTGCCCTCGCGTCTGGGCATGGTGTTGGATATGACCCTGCGCGACATCGAGCGCGTATTGTATTTTGAAGCATATGTCGTTACTGAGCCAGGCATGACCCCGCTTAATCGAGGTCAATTATTGTCAGAAGATGATTACCTCGCCAAGCTGGAAGAGTACGGAGACGAGTTTTCTGCGGTGATGGGTGCAGAAGGCGTGCGCGCTTTATTGCGTGCTCTGGATGTGCCGAACGAAGTTGTAACGCTACGCGCCGAACTGGAAGCAACCAGCTCAGAGACAAAGATCAAGAAATATGCGAAACGCCTGAAGATTCTTGAAGCGTTTGTATCATCCGGCATTAAACCTGACTGGATGGTATTGGAAGTGCTGCCTGTGTTGCCACCTGAGTTGCGCCCATTGGTGCCTCTGGACGGCGGTCGTTTTGCCACTTCTGATTTGAATGATTTGTATCGTCGCGTCATTAACCGTAACAATCGTCTAAAACGTCTGCTTGAGTTGAAAGCGCCGGAAATCATCGTGCGCAATGAAAAGCGTATGTTGCAGGAATCGGTTGACTCCTTGCTGGACAACGGCCGTCGTGGCAAGGCGATGACAGGCGCAAACAAGCGCCCGCTGAAATCATTGGCCGACATGATCAAGGGCAAGGGCGGACGTTTCCGTCAGAACCTGCTGGGTAAGCGCGTGGACTACTCCGGTCGTTCAGTGATCGTGGTGGGTCCGCAGCTTAAACTGCACCAGTGCGGTTTGCCGAAGAAAATGGCGCTGGAATTGTTCAAGCCATTTATCTTTGAGCGCCTGGAAAAAATGGGTCTGGCAACAACGATCAAGGCAGGTAAGCGCATGGTTGAGGCGGAAGAGCCTATCGTGTGGGATATTCTTGAAGAAGTTATTCGCGAACATCCGGTGATGCTGAACCGTGCGCCTACTTTGCACCGTTTGGGTATCCAGGCGTTTGAACCTATGCTGATTGAAGGCAAAGCGATTCAGTTGCATCCACTGGTATGTACGGCATTTAACGCCGACTTCGACGGTGACCAGATGGCGGTACACGTACCCCTGTCACTGGAGGCGCAGATGGAATGCCGCACCCTGATGCTGGCCTCGAACAACGTATTGTCTCCTGCAAACGGCGAGCCAATTATTGTTCCATCGCAGGATATCGTGCTGGGTCTGTACTATATGACCCGTGGTAAGGCGGGAGCGTTGGGTGAAGGTTCTATTTACGCCAACGTATCTGAAGCATTGCGTGCGTACCATGCCAAGCAAGTTGATTTGCAGGCGCATATCGCTGTTCGTATCAATGAAGCAACACTGGGCGAAAATGGCGAGCGCGTGGAAACACGTACGCGTTATGAGACCACAGTGGGCCGTGCGATTCTGTCAGAGATCCTGCCGGTTGGTTTGCCTTTCAGTGTTGTTAACAAGGCGCTGAAGAAGAAAGAAATCTCGCGTCTGATCAATACCAGTTTCCGTCGTTGCGGCTTGCGCGACACGGTAATTATGGCGGACAAGCTGATGAGTACCGGATTCACTTTCGCGACTCGTGCCGGTATTTCGATCTGCGTGGATGACATGCTTGTGCCCAAGCAAAAGAATGAACTGATTGCCGCTGCTGAAAAAGAAGTACATGAAATTGATACACAGTACACCTCCGGTCTGGTGACTCAGGGTGAGCGCTACAACAAAGTGGTTGATATCTGGGGTCGTACCGGTGACGTTGTGGCCAAGGCCATGATGGAGCAACTGGGTAGCGAGCCTATTATTGAGCATGCGACTGGTGAAGTGCGTACTGACAAGAAGGGCAAAGTTGTCATGCAGGAGTCGTTTAACTCCATCTATATGATGGCAGACTCCGGTGCCCGTGGCTCTGCAGCGCAGATTCGCCAGTTGTCAGGTATGCGCGGTTTGATGGCCAAGCCGGACGGTTCGATTATTGAAACGCCGATCACCGCGAACTTCCGCGAGGGTCTGAATACCTTGCAATACTTTATTTCCACTCACGGTGCACGTAAAGGTTTGGCTGATACCGCGTTGAAGACAGCTAACTCGGGTTATCTGACACGTCGATTGGTTGACGTAACGCAAGATCTGGTGGTGATTGAGGATGATTGCGGTACCGAATTGGGTCGCTCAATGAAGGCTCTGGTTGAGGGCGGTGAAGTGATTGAGGCTTTGCGCGAACGTATCCTGGGTCGCGTAACCAGCACAGATATCGTGAATCCTGAATCCAGTGAAACGCTTTACGAAGCAGGAACCCTGCTTGATGAAGACATGGTTGAGCAAATTGAAGCGCTGGGCGTGGATGAAGTGCGAGTGCGTACTCCGCTAACTTGCGAGACACGTTTTGGTTTGTGTGCAAAGTGCTATGGACGCGATCTGGGCCGTGGCGGGATGATTACCGTGGGCGAAGCTGTCGGCGTGATTGCTGCGCAGTCTATCGGTGAACCCGGAACACAGTTGACGATGCGTACTTTCCATATTGGTGGTGCAGCTTCCCGTACGATTGTTGCGAGCCAGGTTGAAGGCAAGTCCAACGGCATCCTGAAATACAGTGCAAATATGCGTACCGTTACCACAGCCAAAGGCGTACAGGTAATTGTGGCGCGAAGCGGCGAAATTATGGTGACAGATGACCACGGTCGTGAGCGTGAGCGTCATAAAGTACCTTATGGCGCAACCCTGACAGCTAAAGAAGGTGCGACTGTGCGAGCAGGCGAAGTGCTTGCAACGTGGGATCCGCATACCCGTCCGGTTATTACCGAATACGCGGGTCGCGCACGTTTTGAAGGTGTCGAGGAAGGCGTATCTGTGATGCGTCAGATAGACGATGTAACAGGTCTGTCCAGTCTGGTAGTGATCGACCCCAAGCGCAGCACATCACAAAGCAAGGGCGTGCGCCCGCTGGTTCGTTTGCTGGATAATGACGGTAACGAGATCAAGATTGCGGGTACCGATATTTCCATCTCGGTTACCTTCCAGGTTGGCAGTATTATCACGGTTGAAGATGGTCAGAACGTAGGCGTTGGTGAAGTACTGGCGCGTATCCCGCAAGAGTCATCCAAGACGCGTGATATTACCGGTGGCCTGCCGCGTGTTGCTGAATTGTTTGAAGCGCGCTCACCTAAAGATGCCGGCATGCTGGCTGACGTAACGGGAACAGCGTCTTTTGGTAAGGAAACAAAAGGTAAGCAGCGTCTGGTCATTACGGATGGTGAAGGCCAGCCGCATGAATTCCTGATTACCAAAGACAAGCACGTGCTTGTGCACGATGGTCAGCTGGTAACTCAGGGTGAGATGATTGTGGATGGCCCGGCTGATCCGCATGACATCTTACGTTTGCTTGGTATTGAGGCATTGGCCCGTTACATCACAGATGAAGTACAGGACGTATACCGCCTGCAAGGTGTGAAGATCAACGACAAACATATTGAAGTAATTGTGCGTCAAATGTTGCGTCGTGTACAAATTGTTGATGCTGGTGATACCAGATTCATACCGAAAGAGCAGGTTGAGCGTGCTGATCTGTTGATTGAAAATGAACTGGTTGTAGCAAAAGGCAAGCAGCCGGCTACTTTCCAGTCCATGTTGCTGGGTATTACCAAGGCATCGTTGTCGACAGACTCGTTCATTTCTGCCGCTTCTTTCCAGGAAACAACTCGCGTTTTGACCGAAGCCGCAATTATGGGCAAGCGCGACGATCTGCGTGGACTGAAAGAAAACGTGATTGTTGGACGTTTAATCCCGGCAGGTACAGGATTAGCTTTCCACACAGCACGTCGCAAGCAGCGCCTTGGCCTGGATATTGCTCAGGGAGCAGGCTTGAGTGATGAAACTACAACTACGGAAACCCAGGAAAACGCCTAGCTTACTTGACAGGCGGTGCGTTCTTACATAGAATGCGCGGTCATTTTCGCCGTCACAGTGTGATCAATATCTCGTGCTGTGACGGTTTATGTTTTGCTATAGATTGATTAAACAGAGTTTTTAGGAACCTTATCATGCCAACGATTAACCAGTTAGTGCGTAGCCCTCGTGCTGCCGAAATCACCAAAAGCAAAGTTCCAGCGCTTGAGGGTAGTCCACAAAAACGTGGTGTATGTACTCGTGTATACACAACGACACCAAAAAAGCCTAACTCGGCTTTGCGTAAAGTGGCCAAAGTGCGCTTGACCAATGGTTTTGAGGTGATCTCATACATTGGTGGTGAAGGCCATAACTTGCAGGAGCACTCGGTGGTGTTGTTGCGCGGTGGCCGTGTGAAAGACTTGCCGGGTGTGCGTTACCACATGGTGCGCGGTAGCCTGGATACAGCGGGTGTTAAGGATAGAAAGCAGTCTCGTTCCAAGTATGGTGCGAAGCGTCCTAAGAAGGCTTGATAAGTTGTATTGCAGCCTCTTGGGCTGTAACCATTTTTGAATTAGATATGTAAATTTGAGGTTTAGATATGCCAAGACGTAGAGAAGTACCCAAACGCGACGTTCTGCCCGATCCAAAATTCGGCAACCAGGATCTTTCCAAGTTTGTGAACGTATTAATGACATCCGGAAAGAAGTCTGTTGCTGAGCGTATCCTTTATGGCGCGCTGGAGCAAGTTTCCAAGAAGAGCGGCAAGGATCCTATCGAGGTTTTCAATCTGGCTGTGTCGAACGTTAAGCCTCAGGTTGAGGTAAAGAGCCGTCGTGTGGGTGGTGCAAACTATCAGGTGCCTGTTGAGGTTCGCCCCGCTCGTCGTATGGCTTTGGCTATGCGTTGGCTGAAAGATTTTGCGCGCAAGCGTGGTGAAAAATCGATGGGCTTGCGTTTGGCTGGCGAATTGATTGATGCGTCGGAAGGTCGTGGCGGCGCAGTTAAAAAGCGCGAAGAAGTTCATCGTATGGCTGAGGCCAACAAGGCATTCTCGCATTTCCGTTTCTAGATTGATCCGTTACTGGTATGAGTGGGCGCAGAGTTTTTGAAAATTCTGTGTTGATTAGAGCTCTTGAAGTTTTAGGCTAAAAGTTAAGAAAGTTAGGTATATACCGTGGCACGCAAAACTCCAATTAACCGCTATCGCAATATCGGCATCAGTGCGCACATTGATGCGGGTAAGACTACGGCTACTGAGCGTATTCTGTTTTATACGGGTGTGAGCCATAAAATCGGTGAGGTGCATGATGGTGCCGCCACGATGGACTGGATGGAGCAGGAGCAGGAGCGTGGTATTACCATTACTTCAGCAGCTACAACCTGTTTCTGGAAGGGTATGGATAATTCTTATCCTGAGCACCGTTTTAATATTATTGATACGCCTGGGCACGTGGACTTCACGATTGAAGTTGAGCGTTCAATGCGCGTACTGGATGGCGCGTGTATGGTGTATTGCGCCGTGGGTGGTGTTCAGCCTCAATCCGAGACTGTTTGGCGTCAGGCAAACAAATACAAAGTGCCGCGTATTGCCTTTGTGAACAAGATGGATCGTACTGGTGCGAACTTCTTCAAGGTTGTGACGCAAATGGAAGCCCGCCTGCGGGCGCGTCCAATTCCGATCGTAATTCCTATCGGTGCGGAAGAGGGTTTTGTGGGTGTGGTTGATCTGATCAAGATGAGAGCGATTATCTGGGATGAGGCGTCCCAGGGTATGAAGTTTGAGTACAAGGAAATTCCGGCAGATTTGGTTGAGACTGCCAATGAGTGGCGTTCCAAGATGGTTGAGACTGCTGCTGAGGCATCCGAGGAGTTGATGAATGCCTACCTTGAAAGCGGTGAGCTGACAGAAGATCAGATTATTTTGGGTATTCGTACGCGTACGATTGCATGCGAAATTCAGCCTATGCTGTGTGGTTCTGCATTCAAGAATAAGGGTGTGCAGCGTATGCTGGATGCGGTTATCATGTTCTTGCCTTCACCCGTAGATATTCCGGATGTAACTGGCGAGACCGAGTCAGGTGAGCCGACTAGCCGCAAAGCTGATGATAGCGAGAGTTTTTCTGCGTTGGCGTTCAAGTTGATGACAGACCCGTTTGTGGGACAGTTGACCTTCGTGCGTGTGTACTCTGGTGTGCTGAAAAAAGGCGATACCGTATACAACCCGATCCGTGGAAAAAAAGAGCGTATTGGTCGTATCGTGCAAATGCACGCAAATGAACGTCAAGAAGTCGATGAGATTTTGGCGGGAGACATTGCGGCTTGCATTGGTCTGAAAGATGTAACCACAGGTGAGTCACTGAGCGATATCAACAAGCCTATCATCCTGGAGCGTATGGTATTTCCGGAGCCTGTTATACACGTAGCAGTTGAGCCAAAAACCAAGGCTGACCAGGAAAAGATGGGTATTGCACTGGGTCGTCTGGCTGCAGAAGATCCTTCGTTCCGCGTGCGTACTGATGAAGAGTCTGGTCAAACGATCATGTCCGGTATGGGTGAGTTGCACCTTGAGATTCTGGTTGATCGTATGAAACGTGAATTTGGTGTCGAAGCGAACGTTGGCGCGCCTCAGGTTGCTTATCGTGAGGCGATACGCAAGATGGTTGAGGTTGAAGGTAAATTCGTCAAGCAGTCAGGCGGTAAAGGTCAGTTTGGTCGCGTTATGCTGAAGATGGAACCAAACGAAACAGGTAAAGGTTTTGAATTTATCGATGCGATCAAGGGTGGTTCGGTTCCGCGTGAATTTATACCTGCTGTTGAAAAAGGTCTGCGTGAGACATTGCCTAACGGCGTGTTGGCTGGCTTCCCTGTTGTAGACGTAAAAGTGACGCTGTTTGACGGTTCGTACCATGAGGTAGACTCGAACGAGAACGCCTTTAAAATGGCCGCTTCGATGGGTTTCAAGGATGGTATGCGCAAAGCTAATCCAGTTTTGCTCGAGCCTATGATGGCTGTAGAGGTGGAAACGCCGGAAGACTATGCAGGAACGGTGATGGGTGATTTGTCATCACGTCGCGGTATGGTGCAGGGTATGGATGACATGATTGGTGGTGGCAAGGTGATTAAGGCAGAAGTACCTTTGGCAGAAATGTTCGGGTACTCCACCTCATTACGTTCTGCAACCCAGGGTCGTGCAACATATACCATGGAATTCAAGCATTACACTGAAGCCCCGAAGAGTGTGGCTGAAGCAATAATGAGCAAAAAATAATCTAAAAACTGGAGAGCTGAAAAATGGCAAAACTAAAATTTGAACGTACGAAACCGCACGTAAACGTAGGCACGATTGGTCACGTAGACCACGGCAAGACCACGCTGACAGCAGCGATCGCCACCGTATTATCGAAGAAATTTGGCGGCGAAGCCAAAGCTTAC
>JANXWX010000110.1 GCA_025350915.1 Nitrosomonadales bacterium | reverse complement strand
GGTTTGCCTACGGCACAAGCTTCAATCAGGTTTTGTCCACCCAAAGGCAATAAGCTGCCACCGATAAAAGCAATATCACACGCCACGTAGTAGGCAAACATTTCGCCCATACTGTCACCGAGGACGACTTGGGCATCAGAGTTTATCGGACTGTTTTCGCTCCGGCGCTGGAAGCGAATATTGCGCTGGGTTAGCAGTGCGGCCACTTCATTAAAACGTTGCGGGTGGCGTGGCACGATCACGGTGAGTAGTGCAGGTATATCAACTTGATTTAGCACATCAAGTAGCAGCGCTTCTTCGCCTGTTCGAGTGCTGGCAGCCAGGAATACCGGGCGATTCAAGCCGAACTGGCTACGTAATTGTTTGCCTTTCTCCAGCATCGCAGGAGGTGGCTCTATTTCGTATTTGAGGTTACCCATTACTGAGACATTTTCCGCGCCCAGCTTCCTCAGGCGTACTGCATCTTCTTCAGTTTGCGCGGCAACCGCGCTGAGTTGGGCCAAGCCTGACCGGGTCAGTTTTGCGAAGCGTGCATAACCAGCTGCAGATTTTTCCGACAGCCTTGCATTGAGCAATAGTAGTGGTACGCCATCCTGTTTACAGTTATTTATCAGGTTAAACCAAATTTCGGTTTCCAGTAGAACGCCAACCTTTGGCTTGAAGTGGCGCAAAAAACTCTGCACTGCAAACGGATAATCATAGGGCAGATAGACACGCAACACCTTGTCACCATAAAGAAGCTCGCTGGCTTCGCGGCCTGTAGGTGTGGTGTGGGTGAGGAGTAACTGATGATCGGGATAGGCTAGCTGTAAATGTTCTACCAGATTGGCGGCGGCTCTTGTTTCGCCGACTGAAACGGTGTGCAGCCAAAGGACAGGTCTAGTGGTTATAAGCTTATAAAAGCCGAAACGTTCGGCGATATGCTGCAGATATTCAGGTTGCTTGCGTGCTCGCCATAGCAGATGAAAGAAGATATATGGTAGCAGCAGCCACAATAGGACAGTGTATAAAGAACGCGGATTAATCATGTTGTGGTGCGCCGAAAAGTTTACTTAGTTGCTGTAACACATCCTCAGTTTGAATGAGTGCCATCGCACCGGGGTGGTGAACACGTGTATTCCACGGCACCTGGTCAGGATTTTTGTCCAGAAACTTACGCACAGCTTCGGGGTAACGATTGACGATATATTCCTGTGCTTTATACGGGCCGCTAAGTGCAGGTGATGCAACTGCATAGAGGCCAATTACTGGCGTATTCATTGCGCGAGCAATATGCACGGGGCCGGTATCGGGTGCAATAAGTACATCAGCTTGTGAAAGAATTGCAGCAAGCTGTTTGGGCGTGGTTTGACCGCACAGGCTCATGGTGTGACTGGGCGCGATGTTGGTCAGGCGAGCGCAAAAGTCCTTCTCGATTAGTGCATTTCCGCCAGTTAACAGAACGCCTGTCCCCCATGTTGCGACAGCTGTCTGTATTACTTCTGCATAGCGATCGAATATCCAGTTGCGCTCTTGCTTGCTGGCAAAGGGATGTATTGCAATGAGAGGTTTTGGCAAATGCTTGAGTTGTTCTCGTGCCCAAGTCTGCTCATCGTACGAAATAGGTAAGTTCCACTCTATGTCGATAGTATTTGCGCCAAGTTTTTCTGCAAAGGCAAGAAAGCTGTCTGCCAGATGCGAGTTGGTATAGTGGATGCGCTGATTGCAAAACAGCCATTGTCCTTCACGTGCGCGGGTGCGATCAAAACCAATTTTAATCGGCGCATTTAAAGCCGGGTAGAGCAGGTTAATGCGCAAGTTAGCTTGCATCGCCAGCACAACATCAAAAGTACGCTTTCTGTAAGCGCGGTAAAAAGCGCGGTAGTCACGCAAAGATCTGGGTTTATCATAAACCTCGAAATTTATACCTTCCAGGCCTTGTAAGAGTGAATAGGCGAGCGGGCTGGTAATCCAGGTGATGGTTGCATTGGGAAAGCTGCGCTGCAAGCTGCGCACGGCAGGTACGGCCAGCAGCACGTCTCCAAGTGCGGAAAATCTCACAATAGCAATGTTTAAGAGCGAAGTCTGGGTGTTTATCATCAGAGGCTGTGCCGATCTGCTTGCGAATAAGGCCGACATTGTAGCGAATGGAAGCAAGACTCGACAGCTTGTTAAATTTTGTGGTTAGGCGTAGTGCTTGATCCTCGATGAAAGCAGGACGGGTAAACATTGACAGCAACCGGCTCCGTCTGATGTAATGTTGGCTGTTCATCTGCTGAACGCCTCATAAATGCTAGACGAAACGACTCATTACGGTCTGTTGAAGACATTAGAAAATAATCCCGGCCTTTCCCAAAGAGATTTGGCGAAACTGCTGGGTATCAGTCTTGGCAAGGTCAATTTCTGCCTGAATGCTTTGGTCGAAAAGGGTAGTTTAAAGATTAAAAATTTTCGCAATAACGATAACAAGCTTGTATATGCTTACTTGCTTACTTCCCGTGGCATAGAAGAGAAGGCGCGCATCACCGTAAGATTCCTCAGGCACAAATTGCAGGAATATGAAGAGCTGCGCAAGGAAATTGAAGCGTTGAGATACGAAGCAGAGAAGAAAGGCTTGTTGGAGAGTGTCCATGAGTAATTTCCCCCCGAAGGTGCAAGAGCCACTGCCGGATAATGCCCAATCTTTAATAATCGACATTCAGCTCCGTGAGATATTTGATCGCTTCCCATTTGTCAGGCAAGCGTTGCTTTTTGGCACCGTTGCTTCGGGTTTGGCGAGAGCAGGAAGCGATTTGGATATTGCAGTGGCAGGGGAGCATCCGCTGACTATCGAGGAGAGGATTTCTCTTATTGGTGCGCTGGCTGAACACTTTGGCCGAGCAGTAGATTTGATTGACCTTGACCAGGCATCTGAACCTTTGCTTGGGCAAATATTGCGACATGGCCGAAGAATATTGGGCAGCGATACCTTGTATGGTGGGCTGATTAATCGCCACGTTCTTGCAATGGCCGATTTCATGCCATATCGCAAAAGGATACTCGCAGAAAGGCGGATGGCATGGATCGGGAAGTAGTCGAACAAAAACTGGAGTCGTTACGCCGCTGCTTGAGTCGTGTAGAAACCAAGTGTCCATTGGATGCTGCAACACTAGTTGCGGATCTTGACCTCCAGGATATCGTCTCGCTCAATCTTAGTCGCGCTGTGCAAATTTCTGTGGATATTGGCGCGCATCTTATTGCAGGCATGGAAGTGGCGCCACCTGATACCATGGGGCAAACCTTTGAGTTGTTGGCGCAGGCAGGAGTGATGAATGCTGAGTTAGCGAACCGACTTAAGAAGGCGGTAGGATTCCGTAATATAGCCGTACACAACTATGAAAGCATCAACTGGGAAATCGTGCATAGTATTGCAAAAAATCACCTGACCGATTTCTCAGAATTTGCAAAAATAGTTGCCATGGAGATAGGAAAATGAAAGAGCATTGTGCTGGTGTGTAGGGGGAGTTTATGAGTAAGAGTCAAATCAACGCAGTGATTCTTGCTGGAGGCAGCGGCAGTCGCCTGTGGCCGATGTCGCGCCAAAATTTGCCCAAACAATTTTTGGCGCTGGATGGTGAAACTACCTTGCTGCAAACGACGATCAATCGTTTGTCGCCAACAATAGAGGCCAAAGATGTGCTGATTGTGACACAGGAGGCACATGCCAAGGGTGAGGCTTACCACGCTTTGCTGCCCTATCAATCATTGTTTGAGCCGGTGGCCCGTAATACGGCACCTGCTATTGCCCTGGCAGCTGCTTACCTCGCAGTTCATGGCGCAGATCCTGTGATGGTCGTGTTGCCAGCCGACCACATCATCAAAGACGAAGTGCGCTTTCGTGCACATTTGGATATTGCTATAAAAGCGGCAGAAGGGGGCAGCCTTGTTACCTTTGGAATAACGCCAACTCGGCCTGATACCGGGTTTGGTTACATTAAAACAAAAAAATTGATGTCCGCTTCAGCCCCTACGCTGGAAGTTGAGCGTTTTACCGAAAAACCTGATGCCGCGACCGCCGAAAGTTTCCTCAAGGATGGTAATTATTATTGGAACTCAGGCATGTTTGTCTGGAAAGCCTCAGTAATCCTTGCTGAAATTCAGCAGCACTTGCCGGCAGTTTATCAGGTGATTCAGTCAATTCTGGCAGATAGTCGGGCCGGCGTAAATTTTCAGCAGGCAGTAGAAAAGCATTTCCCCACTATTCCATCCATTTCCATCGATTATGGTGTCCTGGAAAAATCAGATCGTGTAACGCTCATACCCTGTGATATTGGCTGGAACGACGTCGGCAGCTGGCAGGCCGTGCATGAGATTTCCAGAAAAGATGAACATGGCAATGCGTTGCAAGGCAACGTAATTGCAGTGGGCTGTACCAATAGCTTGATCCGTTCTGAAAAGCGCCTCGTTGCGGCAATCGGGGTAGATGATATTTGTGTGATTGAAACTGCCGATGCTGTATTGATAACTAAAAGTGATCAATCCCAGCGTGTACGAGAAGTTGTAGATGCCTTGCAGAAAAAGGGGGCGACAGAACACATTTATCATACAAAGGTAAATCGTCCCTGGGGCAATTATGCAGTGTTGGAAGATGATCCGGAAGGTTTTAAAATCAAGCGCATTGAAGTCGCGCCCGGCGCAAGGCTCAGCCTGCAAAGTCATACACAACGCTCAGAACATTGGGTAGTCGTATCAGGTACGGCTACGGTCACAAATGGCGAAGAAGTCATTACTGTATTCAAAAATCAAAGCACCTATATTCCCATCGGTGCGAAACACCGCCTTGAAAATCGTGGCAATGAGCCATTGCATATAGTTGAAATACAGGTTGGCGAATATCTGGGCGAAGACGATATCAAACGTTATGAAGATAATTACGGTAGAAAAGTATAAATTTTATTTGATAGAAAGTTTGAAATGAGCAAAACAAAAAAAGTCGCATTGATTACCGGTGTAACCGGACAGGATGGTGCTTACCTGTCTGAATTTCTATTGAATAAAGGTTATGAAGTGCATGGCCTCAAACGCCGCAGTTCATTGTTCAATACTGCGCGTATCGACCATCTGTTTCATGATGCACATGAAAAGGGCAGGCCGTTCTTCCTGCACCACGGTGACATGACGGATTCTTCAAGCCTGACGCACATCATCCAGAAAGTGCAGCCGGATGAAATATACAACCTTGCGGCACAAAGCCACGTTGCCGTATCGTTTGAAGAGCCTGAATACACCGTGGTGCAGGAAGAACGGCCTGCCCTTTTCATGTGCATCATGAAACAGATGGTCGATACGCGCAGTATTGAACAA
>JANXWX010000084.1 GCA_025350915.1 Nitrosomonadales bacterium | reverse complement strand
CCCTATAACGTCATGTTTTACTGTCAGAACCCGCTGAAATAGGGTTCGTTGTATACTGCGCCCTTGGGAAATGGGGCTTTCATGCAAATGATCAGAATTAAATGGGGTGCAATCGGGTCTGGCGCTGAATCAGCGATGGCTATGATGTCGCGCTTGCCGTTTGGCTGGCGCAGTATCAGTGCCGTGGTTCTCGGCATATTGCTGGCAAACTGGTTCTGGATTTTGTTTGCGCCGCATGCGACATTTACTGCCGTTTCGCCAGAGCAGACGGCCAACCCGGAAGCAGGCCGCTTGTTTGGCACGGTAGCAACAGGGGTAGTTGCCACCCAGGGTGTCGCACTGCCTAATGTGCAGTTACTCGGCGTTTACACTGCCAGTGCCAACAGATCAGGATTTGCGATTTTAAAGCTGGATGACAAGCGCCAAAAAGGCGTGGAAGAAGGCGAAGAGGTTGCCGCCGGAACCAAACTGGCCGAGGTGCATGCCGACTATGTATTGCTTGAAAGCGCTGGTGTGCAGCAGCGAGTGAATCTGGAAAACAAATATGCTGCCTCAACCAACAAAAGTGTGGCACCCGCATTTGGCGCTGCAGCAACCAGTAACGAACAGATCGATAGCGCGCTTAAGCAGGTTGATGCCGCCATGCAAAATGGTATGCCAAACAGGCAGCGCGTGCCGCACCGATAATTTGTGCTGACTTAAATTGGCATTATTGAAATAGAGATGAATCACAAAATGGAATCGTTTATGAAGCAAAATTTTATAGTCAGTCCCCTGCAAAAAATTTTGCTGGCTTTTATTATCGTGGCAATTTGCTATTCAGTATTGGCAACCGCCGCGCCTGACGACAAAGTTTCTCTCAATTTCGTCAACGCTGATATTGAAGAAGTTGTAAAAGCAGTGTCGCAAATTACCGGGCGAAATTTTGTGGTTGATCCCCGAGTCAAAGGCACGATCAATATTATTTCTTCAACGCCGGTTGCCGCACCCTTGGCCTATGACATCCTGCTTTCTACCCTGCGCATGCAGGGTTTTGCCGCAGTTGAAGCCGGCGGCATGACCAAAATTATGCCCGAAGCGGATGCCAAACTGTACGTTTCCAGCGCCCTTGGCAAGCGCGGCTCCAGTGAAAGCCTGGTTACCCGCGTTTACGTGCTGAAGTATGAATCAGCCGCGCAACTTGTGCCTGTGCTGCGCCCGCTGATTGCGCCAAACAATATTGTTGTTGCCTATCCTGCCAACAACACGCTGGTCGTCACTGATTATGCGAGTAACTTGAAACGTATCGAACAGATCGTCGACGCGATCGACCAGCCCAGCAAAACCGGTACGGTGATTATTCCGGTTAAGCGCGCCTCTGCAATTGAGGTAGCCCAGACGATCAACCGCTTGTTACAGGAAGGTGTGGCGGGTGCGCCAGGTGGCGCGGATTCCAGCCAGCGCTTTGTCTTGCTGGCTGATGCGCGCACAAACAACTTGCTGTTGCGTACTGAAAATCAGGAAAAGCTGGACCGTGTGCGCGAACTGGTTGAAAAGCTGGATACCGATACCGGCACGCAGGGCAATATCCATGTGGTGTATTTGAAAAATGCCGAGGCAGTCAAGCTTGCGCAAACGCTGCGCGGGGTGATGTCTGGTGACACCTCTTCGCTTGCTACATCTGGCGGAAGTGCATCACCAGCAGGCTCACCTGCATCGGTGTCAGCAGGCAGTACTTCTTCTGCACCCAGTGGCGGCGGCATGATACAGGCCGACGCAACGACCAATTCATTAATCATTACCGCACCCAGCAACATCTATAACAATATGCGGGCTGTTATTGACATGCTGGATGTAAGACGTGCCCAGGTTTTTGTGGAGGCGCTGATCGCGGAAGTCACCGCGGACAAGGCGGCTGAACTGGGCATCCAGTGGCAGGGAGCGGGCGCCACCTCCAATGGTGATCTGGTCGCTGGCGGTACGAACTTTGGCGGGAGCGGTACAAATATTATTGGTATCGGTACCAGCATTGCTGCTGGCACGGCACCTACAATTGGCACTGGGTTTAATGTAGGCGTGGTTCGCGGCGGCAATCTCGGCTTACTGGCACGCGCCATGCAGACCGATGCCGATGCAAACATTCTTTCCACCCCAAATTTGATGATGCTCGATAACGAAGAAGCAAAAATCGTGATCGGCCAGAACCTGCCCTTTATCACCGGCTCGCAAAATGGTACTGCGGCCAACCCCAATCCGTTTCAAACTATCGAGCGCAAAGACGTCGGCCTGACCTTGAAAATCAAGCCGCAAATCTCCGAAGGTGGCACGGTAAAAATGGTGATCTCACAGGAGGTTTCCAGCGTGCAGGATTTAACCAATCCCGCAGGCGTGATTACCAATAAGCGCTCGCTGGACACGACCGTACTGGTGGATGATGGACAAACGCTGGTGCTGGGCGGGTTAATTCAGGATCAAGTCAGTAAGGGCGAATACAAGGTGCCACTGCTGGGTGACATCCCAATTTTAGGCTGGTTGTTCCGCTACGAAACACGCAAGAGCAGTAAAACCAATTTAATGATTTTTATACGGCCTTCAGTATTGCGCACTGCCAAAGCTTCGCAAAGTTTATCGCAGGATAGATACCAGTCCATGAGCAAGCTACAGGTTGACAGCCAGATACCCTGGAACCTGATTTTACCCAGCATGCCCGCACCGGTTTCTCCCGACATCACCCCGGCGCCGGCTTCCTCTGTTCCTGCCTCGAACGCAGCAACACTGCCAGCAGTCAGCGGCATAGCGGAACCTGCAACTGCTGAAAAAAATCAGGTGAGGAGCGAAAACAGCACTGAAATAAACGCTACGCCAGATACTGCACAGCCTGTTGTAGAAACTGCCCCCGCTCCAGCCAGTTTATAAGCCCGTGAACATGGAACAGAAAGCATCCACGCTGAGCGAGCGGCAAATTATCCGAAAAATTCCCTACACCTTTGCCAAGGCTAAAGGTGTGCTGCTTGCCAGCCTGAGCGACGACAGCGCAGAAATACAACTACGCAAAGGTGCAACCGTTGCCACCCTGGCTGAAGTGCGGCGTACCCTGGGCGTACCATTGCATGCCACGCTGATGTCGGTGGAAGCGTTTGACCAGGCGCTTGCGCTGGCCTACGCGCATTCGGATGGCTCTGCTGCCTCGATGGTGGGCGATGTTGAGATGGATATGGATCTGTCGCAACTGGTGCACGACTTGCCGCAGACAGAAGATTTGCTTGATGCAGAAAATGATGCGCCGGTTATTCGCATGATCAATGCCTTGCTGACCCAGGCCGTGCGCGATAACGCCTCCGACATCCACATCGAACCGTTTGAAACCCGCTCGGTGGTGCGCTACCGCGTCGACGGCACCTTGAAAGATGTGGTCGAACCGCACCGTGCGTTGCATGCCGCGATGGTGTCACGTCTCAAGATTATGGCCGAGCTGGACATTGCCGAAAAACGCCTGCCGCAGGATGGCCGTATCACGCTGCGGCTGGCGGGCCGCCCGGTGGATGTGCGTGTCTCTACCCTGCCTACCGGCCATGGTGAGCGCGTGGTGTTGCGTCTGCTGGACAAGGATGCGGGTCGTCTGGATCTGGAAAAACTCGGCATGGAAAGCATTACCCTTAACCAGATAGATGAGCTGATGAACCAGCCACACGGCATCGTGCTGGTTACCGGCCCGACCGGTTCGGGTAAAACTACCACACTCTATGCTGCCCTCTCGCGCATTGACGCCAGCGTGACAAATGTGATGACGGTTGAAGACCCGGTTGAATACGACCTCGATGGTATCGGCCAGACCCAGGTCAATCCGCGTATCGACATGACCTTTGCCCGCGCCTTGCGTGCGATTTTGCGACAAGACCCGGACGTGATCATGATCGGCGAGATACGCGATCTGGAAACCGCGCAAATCGCGGTGCAGGCCAGCCTGACCGGCCATCTGGTGCTGTCCACGCTGCATACCAATGACACCGCCAGCTCTGTCACCCGCCTCACCGATATGGGCGTTGAACCCTTCCTCCTGTCCTCGAGCATGCTGGGCATACTGGCGCAACGTCTGGTGCGCTGCTTATGCACGACCTGCCGCGAAGCCTATGAACCCAGCCCTGCAGAACTGACCCTGCTTGAAGGCGCCACACCCACTCTGCTTTACCGTCCGGTGGGCTGTACGGCCTGTTCGAATACGGGTTATCACCGCCGTACCGGCATTTATGAGTTATTACGTGTGGATGATGGTTTGCGTCGCCTGATACATGATCAGGTGGGTGAGCAGCAACTGCGTGAATATGCGATTCAGCATGGCATGCACAGCCTGCGCCAGGACGGCCTGCGACTGGTCGTAAATGGGTTGACTTCGCTTGAAGAATTACTGCGGGTAACAAGGGACTAAACATGGCAGCCTTCAGCTATGAAGCTCTGGATAGCAATGGCCGCAACACTAGCGGCGTGATTGAGGCAGATGGTCTGCGCCAGGCGCGCGCGCGTATGCGCGAACTGGGACTGACTGTCGTTAAAGTAGACGCAGTCACCGAAAGCTCACTCAGCACCGGTTCCGGCCAACGCTGGCGCTTGCGCCGAGGCGGCATCTCCTCATCGCAACTCAGTATGCTGACAAGGCAGCTCGCTACCTTGCTGGAAGCCGGTTTGCCGCTGGAACAATCCTTCAATGCATTAATAGAACAAAGTGAAGAAGAGTCGGTACACCGGATACTCGCCGGTGTTCGCTCCGAGCTGCTTTCGGGGCATACCCTGGCGCAGGCCATGGGCCAATACGAAAGTGTGTTTCCGGATATCTATCGCGCACTGATCAAGGCGGGCGAAGCCTCCGGAGAGTTGGGCCATGTGATGATGCGACTGGCGGACTACACCGAGTCGCGCCAGGTGTTGCGGCAAAAAGTCGTACTGGCTTTTGTTTATCCCGCGATTGTTACCGCGGTCGCGATAATGGTTGTATTCGGCTTGCTGATTTATGTGGTACCACAAGTGGTGAGCGTATTTCAGCAGACGCATCAAGCCTTGCCTTTGCTCACACGCGCGCTGATCGGCCTGAGCTCCGCGCTGCAAGCGACGTGGATGTATTTGCTGCTTGCCCTGGTGGCGGGCGGATTTTTTATTCGCACGCTGTTACGTCGTAAAGAAATTCAGTTTCAATGGCATCTACGCCTGTTGCGCATGCCGATGTTGGGCCGGCTGGTACGCGGCCTCAATACCGCCCGTATGGCCAGCACCCTGGCGATACTCGCCGGCAGTGGTGTGCCCTTGCTGGTTTCGTTGCAGGCTGCCGCTGGCGTGGTCACCAATCTGCCCATGCGTCGCGCACTGGAAGATGCCTCCAAAAAAGTACGCGAGGGCGTCACCCTTAGCCGTGCCCTTGCCGCCTCAGGCATGTTTCCCCCCATACTCATACATTTGATCAGCAGTGGCGAGAGCAGCGGAAAACTGGATACGATGCTTGATCGCGCGGCCACGCAACAAGAGCAGGAGATAAGCAACTACACCTCGGTGCTGACTTCATTGCTGGAGCCTGTGCTTATTCTGGTGATGGGCGCGGTGGTGCTGATTATTGTGCTGGCTATCCTGATGCCGATTATCGAGATGAATCAGATGGTACATTAACGAGCAGTTAAGCCACAGGACATATCCCTTCCCCCTCCCCTCGACGGGGGAAGGTTAGGATAGGGGTGCAGATATTAAGCTTTTCTACCCCCACCTTAGCCCCCCGTAAAGGGGGAGGGGACGCTTTAGTGATGCTATTGGGTTATCGAGGAATAACAGATTGCGCTCACTCAAAAAAATTCAATCTACATGATGCTGCTAAATTTTATGAAAAAAATTACTGATCTGATCATCATTTTCTTTATCGCCGCCATGCTGAATTCAAATTTTTCCAATGCGCAAACTGAAGACTATCCCTATTACATGAGCATCAGCGCCGGTGCTTCAAAGGTAACGGATCGTTGCGGCAACCTCGCCGTGGGCATTACCTGCAAGGATACCTCCCCGGCTTACGCACTGGACGGCGGTTACAAAGCCAATCAATATTTCGGACTTGAATTTACGTTTGCAATGTATGGCTCGCCCAAATCCAGCGGTACCGTGTCAGGATCATCACTGGAGGTTGCTGAAGAAATTTCCGGCTTCAGAGTATCCGGCACAGCCGACATTCCCTTGACTGAATCTTTTGCGCTCACCGGCAGGATTGGCTACGCTCAGACCAATGTTAATGTCATTAGCATCGTTTCACCCGGGCCCAATATTCCCAACTATTCCGTACCCAGCAACACCCTGGCTTATGGTGCGGGGCTTAAATTCAACTTTAATAAAACGTATTCTTTGCATGTTAAATACGACAATATCGGTGAAATTGGTGACAACACAACCGGCAAACACAATCTGTCGCAGGTGACAGCGGGTCTGTCGTATTATTTTGATATCGCCAAACCACGCGCCACTGCAAACAACGCTACGTTAAAAAATGCGGATGCCCAAGCCGCTGCGCCTGTTGTAACGCCACCGATGCGCGTTATTTTGCAGCTGCAAAAATCACCGGCTGCCAATACGCCCGAGCTTAAAGCCGCTGTAGCTCAGGCCTGTCAATGCGAGACCTACTTTGTTCGTCTGCTGAATATGAATTCAATTATTTACCAGATTACGCCGGCGCCCGAACAAACGTTTGCCCTGTTTAAAGACGCTATGCTCTCTGCCGATAAAAAATTGGGCATAAAAGATATTGCTCAGGAACAGTAATAACACTTACCCATAATTATCACGTATGGGTTTTAACAAAAGGAATACACCATGACAAATATTCCACGCAGGTTTGTGCGCTCTGTATTGTTTATATTTTTGCTGGCCACGGCCTTACCCGTTGTCGCGGCTGACCGCACTACAGTTAACCTGCAGCAATCACCCGTCCGCGTTAGCCAGCGTATTATCGTCAAGCTCAAACCCCCGCTGTGGATGCGTCTGCTGAGTGATACACAGACCACCACTGAACTCATGCGCCCACTATCAACTGATACGCTGAACCAGGTGCAAGTGGCCGCCGGTGTCGCGCTATCTGAATCCCACGCGATCTCCAATGGCGCGCACGTTTTAATTCTGCAGGGGGCGGCAGGCAAGGCGGGTATCGGTCAGGCCCTGATCAATATTCGCAAACTCAGCAATGTCGAGTATGCGGAAGAAGACACGATCATGACAACGCAGACTATTCCAAACGACGCCTCTTATTCCACACTATGGGGACTGCAACCGCTAACGACTGTTGCGTCGCCCGCACCCGGCGGCACGGGCAGCTATGGTGCCGATTTTGAAACCGCATGGAATATCACTACCGGCAGCGCAGTGGTTGTGGCGGTGGTCGATACCGGCCTGACACCCCATGCGGATATCGGCACGGTGTCTCCCGCGACAGGGAATGTGAAATCGTCCGGCTATACGTTTATTTCCGATTGCCGCATTCGCGGCTCCTGTCCTGCCACTACACTTGATGCCAGCGCTTACATAGCTCCCTCTGCAAACGCGACCGACACGGGTGACTACATCACGGTTCAGGATATGGCTGACAACCCGACTCTATTCCCACCAACTCCAGCCCCTCCTGCTACACCAGTTCAAAAAAATAGCTCCTGGCATGGCACCCATGTCAGCGGCATTCTTGCTGCACTGGGCAATAACAGTGTAGGCATCATTGGCGGCGCGTACACGACCCGAATTCTTCCCGTGCGCGTGCTTGGCAAGGGCGGCGGTTCAACTGCGGATATTTCCGAGGGGATTATGTGGGCAGCCAATGTGCATGCCACGATCGCCAACCCCAACCCCGCGAAAGTGATCAATCTCAGCCTGGGCGGGACGGGCGGTTGCGGCACCACGATGCAGAACGCGATTGATGCAGCCGTAGCGGCAGGTGCCGTGGTTGTGGTTGCGGCCGGCAATAGCAATGAGGACTTTGCCAATCACAGCCCGGCCAATTGCGCCAACGTGATCTCCGTGGCTGCAACGGGGAAAGACGGTAGTCGCGCGCTGTACAGCAACTTCAGTTCACCAGCCAGCAACACAACGAACCCGGCAAAAATTTCAATCGCGGCACAGGGCGGGCTGGGTGATGCGAACTTGCTTACTTACGATCCCGGCATCTACTCCACGATCAATACCAGTTTAACCACTCCTGACTTAACCGCCGGTGGTTCCGGTTACGGCTATAAATCCGGCACCAGCATGGCAACACCCCATGTCTCGGCCGCCATTGCGCTGATGATTGCGCGTAACCCCGCACTACCTCCAGCGGCACTGAAATCAATTTTGATCGGCTCTGTCAGTGGCTTCCCTTCATTTCCAGCCGCCGGTGGTTGGGGTCCTTATGATTGCGCTACTTTAAAAAATTGCGGAGCAGGTATTCTCAATGCCCAGCTTGCCGTGCAAAGCTGCATATTGCCGTATTCAGCCGAAACCGCAATTGCGGCAACCAAAGGCGGTGGCTTAACGGGTGGCGGTTGCTCTATCATGCCAGCTGCAGGCGATCCTGACTTCTCGCTTTTACTATCGTTGGTAACAATTCTGCTCTACAGCGGCAGCCGGAATTTATCTGTTGGCAAAAGCTGATTTCCATTTATTACTGGCACTGCTCGCGCCCTTAGTTGTTTGGCCGTGGGTAGCGGAAGGGTATCACCTTGCCGATTGGAGATTGTTAAATACGGTTGCTTTTTTTACGCTGATACCGGTTGCGGAAGAAATGCTGTTTCGCGGGTGGCTGCAGGGTTGGTTATTGCGGAAGCGCTGGTTCTCACAACAGTTGAAGAACGTTAGCCGGGCAAACTTGTGCACCAGCCTGGTCTTCGCAATGGCACATCTGTGGCAACATGCTTTCATGCTGCTGCCAGGATATTTTATTGTGTCACTGGTGTTGGGACATTTCCGTGAGCGTTATCGCGGCATCATGGTGCCGATTTTGCTGCATGGCTATTACAATTTTGGGTTGTTGATTGCTACAGGTTAAGTAACGAAGAGCAAGCCATAGAGTTCACAGAGAACACAGAGAGGTACGTGCTTTCAACCCAACTTATCCGTACACCCACAGATTAGAGTACTGGTGTCAAATCTGTTTTTTCTCTGTGAACTCTGTGGATCAATGTTTTTAGTTTAATACTTCCGCGTAGCTGCAAACTCGGCAAGCTCAACCAAAGATTTTTTGTAGGGACTGTCAGGCAAGATGCTGATAGAAGCGATTGCCGTATCCGCCTCGCGCTGTGCCTGTTGCCTTGTATATTCCAGCGCACCCGTCTGTTGCACAACTTTGAGGACGTCATCGAATAACGTGATATCGCCCTCTTCAATGGCTTTGCGTACCAGTGCAGATTGCGCGGCGCTGCCGTGTTGCATGGCATAAATCAGCGGTAATGTCGGCTTGCCTTCAGCCAGATCGTCACCCAGATTTTTGCCTATCTCCTGGACATCGCCGGAATAATCGAGCGCATCATCCACCAGTTGAAACGCCGTACCCAGATGCACACCATACAGCGCGACCGCTTGCTCGTTTGCTGCATTCGCGCCGGACAAAATTGCGCCGAGACGCATGGCGGCTTCAAATAATTTTGCGGTTTTGCAGTAGATCACGCGCAGATAATTTTCGGCATCCACATCCGCATCATGACAATTGAGCAACTGCAACACTTCGCCTTCGGCGATGATGTTGGTCGCGTCGGCCAGCGTTTGCATCACCCGCATATCGCCTACTTCCACCATCATCTGAAAAGCGCGTGAATACAGAAAATCACCCACCAGCACACTGGCTGAATTACCGAACAAGGCGCTGGCTGTTGCCTTCCCCCGCCGCATTGCGGAATCATCCACCACATCATCGTGCAGCAGCGTTGCCGTGTGGATAAACTCGACGACAGCTGCCAGCTCATGATGATGTTTACCGCCATAGCCAAATGCCTGAGCAGACAACACGACCAAAGCGGGACGCAATCGCTTGCCTCCGCTGTTGACAATATATTCGCCAACCTGACTGACCAGGGCAACATCGGAATGCAGGCGGGCACGGATGACCTGATCGACGGCCGCCATATCCGCCGCAATTAGTTGTTTAAGGTTTTCTTGTGACACGCAAGCACCATGAAGATTTATTGGGTAACCGGTCTATACAGCTGACAACACAAAGCGGGCAAAGCCCGCCCTGATTGATGGCCCGCATTGTCGCATAAAAAGACTTAATGTGTCTGATGTGCCGGATTATTACGCCACAGATACACGCCGATAAGTACGCCCAGCACACTCATTCCTGCCACATAATGCGGCGCTGCCATGCGATCGAAAGCTAGCATCATGGTGACGATCACCGGCGTCAAGCCGCCGAAAATTGCGTAGGCCACGTTGTAGGAAAAGGATAAGCCGGAAAAGCGTATCATTGCCGGGAAGGAGTTTACCGCTGCGCTGGGCACGACCCCGATCACACCGACAAAGAATCCGCAGAATGCATACAGCAAATTGATATATTCAGTGGAGACCGATACCTGCTGATACAACACCATCGAACTGATCCCCAGCATAATACAGGCGCCCACCATTACGCGGCCCGGGCCATAACGGTCGGCCAGCGCGCCAAACACGACACAGCCCACGCTCAAGGCCAGTATCGCAATGCTGTTGGCGAGCAAGGTTGTCGAGGCCGAGATGGCATACAGCTTCTGGAATAGGGCGGGTGTCATCAATATCATCACCACAATCGCGGCAGACAACAGCCAGGTCATCAACATGGTAAGGACAATCGGGGCACGATGCTCGCGCAGCACTTTTTTTAACGGCATTTCATCGGCCAACTGCTGCTTGGCTTCCATTTCCTTGAACACCGGCGTTTCATGCAACCACAGACGCAACCAGAAAGATACAAAACCGAATACGCCGCCGATGATGAACGGTACACGCCATCCCTCCGCCAACACTTCAGCGGGGGTATAGGCTTTATTCACCGCCATGGCCACCATGGAACCCAGCAAAATACCGCCTGTCAGCCCCGCGGTCAGCACGCCGCACGCAAAACCGACATGACGCTTGGGCACGTGCTCGGCTACGAATACCCATGCACCCGGTACCTCACCACCAATCGCCGCGCCTTGCAGAACGCGGAATAACAGCAATAATATCGGTGCCCAGATGCCGATCACCACATAGGTCGGCAACAGACCTATGGCAAGGGTAGGCACCGTCATCAGTATGATGCTCAGCATGAACATGCGCTTGCGCCCGAGCAAATCGCCAAAGTGCGCCATCACGATTCCACCCAGGGGACGCGCCAGATAACCGGCCGCAAAAATGCCGAAAGTCTGAATCAGCCGCAGCCACTCCGGCATCTCGGCCGGGAAAAACAGTTTGCCAATGGCCACGGCAAAAAATACATAAATAATGAAATCGTAAAACTCCAATGCACCCCCCAGTGCAGCCAATACCAGTGTCTTGTAATCCTGCCCGCTTAATCTCTGCATTTTGACCTCCCCTTTATAACCGCGCTCATCGACAATCAAGCGCATGATTCTACATCAATATATTCAGATCTACCGCTACACCCCCTGTTTTAAAGCAAACTTGCCTAAACCGCCACATTCGTGGATAATTCGCACCCCTTATGCGTGCGTACTCTTTGCCGCACCAACTACTGACCAAGGATAACAAAATGAAAACAGACGCTCACCCACAATACGCTGAAGTTGCGGTTACCTGCAGCTGCGGCAACAAATTCAACACTAAATCCACCTTAGGCAAGCCAACACTTCATATTGAAGTTTGTTCTGAATGCCATCCGTTCTATACCGGAACGCAGAAAATTGTGGATACCGCCGGACGTATCGAAAAGTTCAATCAAAAATACAACAAGACAAGCGCAAAAACTGCTTAAACTTGTATTGCGATCAAGAACAAAAAAAGGCAGCATTAGCTGCCTTTTTTATTGGATCACTTTGCCGGACGTTACGGCATAATTCACCCTATGACCGGATTAAGCCATGACTTATCGTTAAGTATGCCAGTCGGCATCAGCACTTGCCCTGTCATCAAACTGCTTAACACTGTATAAGTCTTAACCTATGAACGCATTCTCCTATTTTAAAGAGACGCCGATTACACCAGCCAAGGCCTGGCTGCTCGCGTTACTTTGCTTTGTCTGGCTGGCCACCGGCCTGACCGGACACGACCCGTGGAAGCCAGACGAGGTTTATACCTTCGGCATTATCTATCACATTGTACAAAGTGGTGACTGGCTAGTCCCCACACTGGCAGGCGAACCTTTCCTGGACAAGCCGCCACTGTTCTACATTACCGCCGCTTACTTCGCCAAATTATTTTCACCGTGGCTGCCGATGCATGATGGCGCACGTCTGGCCAGTGGTTTTTATGTTGGCTTGTCGCTGATTTTTACGGGGCTTGCGGGACGCGAATTATTTGGCAAGGATCAAGGCTGGGCTGCGGCCATTGTCCTGGTCGGCTGTCTTGGGATGCTGATCAATGCACACCTGATGAGTACCGATCTGGGTCTGCTCGCCGGCTTTGCGATGATGCTCTATGGCTATGCACTCAGCGCGCGCAAAATTTGGCTTTCAGGCCTGATACTCGGTACCGGGCTTGGCATCGGTTTTATGAGCAAGGGTTTTATCGCGCCTGTCCTGTTTCTGTCCATCAGCACTATCCTTTTTTCTTTTAGCGCCTGGCGCACACGACAATATTTTTACACGCTGTTGCTTGCCCTATTATTTGCCGCACCGTGGCTAAGCGTCTGGCCTTATCTGTTATATCAACGCTCGCTCATACTCTTTATGGAGTGGGTCTGGCAGAACAATATTGGCACTTGGCTGGACTACACCAAAGAAGCTGACGCCTCATCATTTATTTATTATTTTAAAATGCTGCCCTGGTTTGCCTGGCCCGCACTACCGATAGCCGCATGGGCAGTTTGGGATGCGCGCAAAAAAATTCTGCAGCAACGCGAAACCCAGCTACTGCTGGCAAGCCTTATCGTGATGCTGGTATCACTTAGCCTGCTTCCCTACAGCGAGGAAATTTTTGCATTACCGATGTTGCTGCCTATCACCCTGCTTGCCACCATGGCCCTGCCCAGACTGCGGCGCGGTGCGGCAAATGCGCTCGACCGGTTTGGCATCATCACTTTCGGTATTCTTGCAATATTATTATGGTGGGGCTGGGAAGGCCTGATTGTCGGCAACAACACGCGGATTTCCCGCTGGCTCAGAGCTTATCAAGCCGAGTATTTACCTGCATTTAACTGGTTTACATTTTCTATCGCGATTGCTGTCACGATCGTCTGGATTGTTTTTGTCTGGCGCACGGGACGCTCGATACGCCGCTCCGTGATTAACTGGGCTGCGGGTGTAACCCTGTTATGGGTGTTGCTGATGACACTATGGTTGCCATGGCTGGACTTTAACAAAAGCTACCGCACGATGGTCTCCTCGCTGACTACTGTATTGCCGGAAAAACACGGCTGTATAGCCAGTCGTTATCTGGACGACGGACAAAAAGCCATGCTTAATTACTTTGGCAACATATTGACGATACCAGGCGGCGAGTTTAACTGCGACTTACTGTTGATGCAGGGAAACCTATCACGATCTGACCAGAAAAAAGGCGAGTGGAAAACACTTTGGACCGGCGGCAGACGAGGTCAAACACGCGACAGCTTTTATCTTTATCAGCGGCAGGCTAAAACAGCTGCTGAACTATAAAGCCTTGCCGGGTATCTTCGGCGTAGGGCACACCACATCCGCATTTTGCGCACGGTGGCGCAGGGCATGCTCGATCAACACCAGTGCCAGCATGGCTTCGGCAATGGGTGTGGCACGGATGCCGACACAGGGGTCATGGCGGCCATGCGTCTCTACGATGGTCGGCTCGCCCTGCTTGTCGATTGAGCGACGCGGGATACGGATACTGGAAGTGGGCTTGATCGCCACATGCGCAACAATATCCTGACCAGTCGAAATGCCACCCAGCACACCCCCTGAATGATTGGATAGAAATCCCTGCGGTGTCAGTTCATCACCGTGTTCGCTGCCACGTTGCGTGACACAGCCGAAGCCCGCGCCGATCTCGACACCTTTGGCCGCGTTGATGCCCATCATCGCATAGGCGATATCCGCATCGAGCCTGTCATACACCGGCTCGCCCCAGCCTACCGGCACATTCTCCGCCACCACCGTGAGTTTGGCGCCTATCGAGTCGCCCGATTTGCGCAACGCATCCATGTACTCTTCGAGCCGTGGCACATAGCTTTCGTCTGCAACAAAAAACGGATTCTGGTTTACGACATCCCAGCTCTTGAACGGCACCACGACCTCACCCAGCTGTACCATATAACCGCGTATCAACACGCCATAACGCTCAGACAACCATTTTTTGGCTATCGCCCCGGCGGCCACACGCACCGCGGTTTCACGCGCAGAGGAACGCCCGCCACCACGCGGGTCGCGGATGCCGTATTTTTGCCAGTAGGTGTAATCGGCATGGCCGGGTCGGAAGCTTTCGGAGATATTGCTGTAGTCCTTGCTGCGTTGATCTTCATTGCGTATCAGCAGCGCAATCGGCGCACCGGTGGTTTTGCCTTCATACACGCCGGAGAGAATTTCCACCGAATCCGACTCGCG
>JANXWX010000054.1 GCA_025350915.1 Nitrosomonadales bacterium | reverse complement strand
GATGTGCGTTTTGACGATGCATTGCGGCTGATGGGCGCTCAGGTAATTACGGGGCCGAATTTTATCGAAGCGAGCGCCCCTGCAAATGGCAAGCTGAAAGCAATTGACCTGGATTGCAACCACATCCCGGATGCCGCGATGACACTTGCAGTAACAGCGCTGTTTGCAGACGGCACTACTACATTACGCAATATAGCAAGTTGGCGTGTGAAGGAAACTGACCGTATTGCGGCGATGGCAATTGAGTTGCGCAAGGTTGGAGCAACGGTGGAAGAGGGCGCTGATTACATTAAAATTACACCCCCTGCGCAAACCCGGCATGCAGCAATAGATACCTATGACGATCACCGCATGGCCATGTGTTTCTCATTGGCCAGTTTCGGCGAAGCTGCCATCCGTATTAACGACCCCGGCTGTGTAGCCAAAACTTTCCCGGATTATTTTGAAATGTTTAAACAAGTCACACAATCTGTTCCCGTCATTGCCATAGATGGGCCTTCCGCTTCAGGTAAAGGCACGGTCGCGCAACGTGTGGCTCATGCTCTGGGATTTCATTATCTTGATAGCGGTGCGTTATATCGCCTGCTGGCATTGGCGGCAAACCGTCGTGGCGTCGCGCTGGACAATGAATCAGCACTGGCTGAACTGGCATCACAGATCGATATACGCTTCGAAGGCGAAGTAATCTGGCTGGATGCGGCCAAAGTGGGTGATGAATTGCGTACCGAACAGAGCGGCGCAGCAGCCTCAAAAGTTGCAGCGCTGCCAAAAGTGAGGGCGGCACTTCTGGATAAGCAAAAAGCGTTCCGGAAAGCCCCAGGACTGGTGGCAGACGGGCGTGATATGGCTTCGGTGGTATTCCCTGACGCGGTGACCAAGGTATTTTTGACCGCCAGCGCCGAAGCGAGGGCGGATCGGCGCTATAAACAGTTGATGGAAAAAGGAATCAGTGTTAATATTGTCGACCTTCTGCAAGAGATTCGTTTGCGTGATGAACGAGACAGCCAGCGTAGCGTGGCTCCTCTGCAGCAAGCGCCAGGCGCCAGTTTACTCGATACAACAGCACTGAATATAGAACAGGCAGTCGCTGTCGTGCTGGAACAGCACTGGGCAGTAGCAGTTCAGAACAAAGTTTGAATAGCAGCAAGTTGCAATAAGCCCCATTCGAAGCTCTTCGCTTGGGTTTTTTAACTAACCCCCGCCAAAAACGGGTTTGTCCTAAGGTGTATCAATAAAATGACTGAATTAACAATGGAATCTTTTGCCTCGATGTTCGAAGAGAGCCTGACACGCAAAGAAATGCGTGCAGGTGAGCTGATTACTGCACAAGTTGTGCGTATCGAGCAGAGCATGGTGGTGGTAAACGCAGGTTTGAAGTCTGAAAGTTTCATCCCTGTAGAGGAGTTCCGCGACAACAATGGCGCGCTGGAAGTTGCGGTGGGTGATTTTATTACCGTAGCAATCGAGTCTCTGGAAAATGGTTATGGCGAAACTCGGCTTTCCCGTGAAAAAGCCAAGCGTCTGGCTGCCTGGATTGATCTTGAGCAGGCGATGGAAGAAGGCCGTATCGTTGAAGGTTATGTCAGCGGTAAAGTTAAAGGTGGTTTGACCGCCATGGTTAACGGTATCCGCGCCTTCCTGCCGGGTTCTCTGGTGGATGTGCGTCCGGTAAAAGACACCACACCTTATGAAAATAAGACGATGGAATTGAAGGTTATCAAGCTGGATCGCAAGCGCAACAACGTGGTGGTATCGCGTCGTGCGGTACTCGAAGTGAGCCAGGGTGCTGATCGTGAAGCGATGATGCAGAACTTGCAAGAAGGCGCAATTGTTAAAGGCGTGGTTAAAAATATCACCGACTACGGCGCATTCGTTGATCTGGGCGGTATTGACGGCCTGTTGCACATTACTGATCTGGCATGGCGTCGCGTGAAGCACCCATCAGAAGTGTTGGCGGTTGGCGATGAAGTAGAAGCGAAGATTCTGAAGTTTGACCAGGAGAAGAACCGTGTTTCCCTGGGTATCAAGCAAATGGGTGACGATCCCTGGCATGGTCTGGCACGTCGTTACCCGCAAAGCACACGCATGTTCGGCAAGGTAACCAACCTGACTGACTACGGCGCATTCGTTGAAATCGAGCAGGGTATCGAAGGTCTGGTTCACGTTTCAGAAATGGACTGGACTAACAAGAACGTACATCCTTCCAAAGTTGTTCAACTGGGCGACGAAGTAGAAGTGATGATTCTGGAAATCGACGAGCAGCGCCGTCGTATCTCTCTGGGTATGAAGCAGTGCAAAACCAATCCATGGGAAGATTTCGAGCTGAATCACAAGAAGGGCGATAAAGTTAAAGGCCAGATCAAGTCTATTACAGACTTTGGCGTGTTTATCGGTCTGGATGGCGGTATTGACGGTCTGGTGCATTTGTCTGACCTGTCCTGGAGCGCTCCCGGCGAAGAAGCAGTGCGCAACTTCAAGAAGGGTGATGATCTGGAAGCCGTGGTTCTGGCAATTGACGTTGAGCGCGAGCGTATTTCCCTCGGTATCAAGCAGATGGATGGTGATCCCTTCAATGGCTTCGTTGTAGGCCATGACAAGGGTGCAATCGTGTCAGGCGTTGTCAAGTCACTGGATGCCAAAGGCGCTGTGATCAATCTGGACGGCGATGTTGAAGCGTATTTAAAAGCGTCTGAAGTATCTGCAGACCGCGTTGAAGACATCCGCAATCACCTGAAAGAGGGCGATACCGTTAAGGCTGTAATCATTAACGTCGATCGTAAAAACCGCAGTATTAACCTGTCCATCAAGGCGATGGAC
Organism: Nitrosomonadales bacterium; assembly: GCA_025350915.1. GTDB lineage: Bacteria > Pseudomonadota > Gammaproteobacteria > Burkholderiales > Gallionellaceae > 39-52-133. Next base: position 10,781 of record JANXWX010000054.1, on the reverse strand, counting down.
AAGGCTGACGAAACAGCAGCAATGAAAAAACTGTCTGCTGAAGATACAGGTACTGCGGGTACTACCAATCTGGGCGCATTGCTTAAGGCAAAAATGGCCAGCAGCAAGGTGGATGCTTAATTAGAGAGAGGCAATAATGACACGTTCTGATCTCATCGTTAAACTGGCTGAACGCTATCCGCAGCTGCTGGGCAAGGATGCCGAACTGGCTGTCAAGGTTATCCTTGAGAGCATGGCGTCATCGTTAACCAGTGGCGACCGTATTGAAATTCGCGGTTTTGGAAGTTTTGCACTGAATTATCGTCCACCTCGCATGGGACGCAATCCCAAGTCGGGTGACAAAGTGCAAGTTCCAGCCAAGTACGTTCCACACTTCAAGGCGGGTAAAGAGTTGCGTGAGCGAGTCGATATTCCGGCCAAAGTTTGAAGTTTGCAGAAAATCTGTTAAAGAAGCTTGAGTATTAATAAATTGGCGGCCTGTCGCAAGACAGAGCCGCCAATTTTTTTATTCGTGTTTGCGTAGTAGCGTCATTTCGTAGCGTGTAAAATACGCGGATGAATAGTGCAGTAACTACGTGGATTTTCCTGTCAGCCGTGCGGTGAATTTTTAATGGTGCTCATATGAGATATTTAATCTGGATTTTTCGTGCCTTCTTATTTCTGTTCCTGCTGAGCTTTGCGCTGAAGAATGATGAACCTGTCGTCGTACATTATTTTTTTGGATATGAGTGGCATGCCTCTCTGGTACTGGTGTTATTGCTGTTTTTTGCGATAGGCACGGCAATAGGGTTGCTGTCGATGTTGCCTGGTTTGCTGCGCCAGAGAAAAGAGATTGCTGCGCTTAAGAATGAGTTACGTTTGAAACATGATAATAAAGAGTGAGAACAAGAGGCATGATGAAAATTAGTCACTTACTGATTTCGGGCATTTAAATATGGAATTTGAACTTTGGATGCTGCTGGTTTTCCCGCTATTTTTTGTAATGGGATGGTTAACAGCACGCATGGATATCAAAGAGCTGTTAAGTGAATCCAGTCTGTTGCCGCGTTCTTATTTTCAGGGTCTGAATTTTTTGTTATCCGAGCAACAGGATAAAGCGATAGAAGCATTTATTGAAGTGGTAAAAGTTGACCCGCAAACCATAGAATTGCACTTTGCTTTGGGTAGCTTGTTTCGCAAACGGGGTGAAGTAGACCGCGCACTGCGTATGCATTTGAATCTGGTGGAACGTGCCGATCTGGATGAAACCAAAAAGCAGCAAGCGTTGTTTGAACTGGCCCAGGACTACCTGAAAGCCGGCATTATGGATCGCGCTGAAGTCGCCTTTCAACAATTGCTTACTTCTCCCTACGCCAAAGAATCTCTCGATTTCTTGCTGGAAATATACCAGAAGGAAAAAGACTGGCTTAAAGCCATCGATATCTGCCAGCGCCTGACAGATTTAACCGGTCAACCTTATAAAAAAGAAGCATCTGCATTTTTTTGTGAACTGGCGACCTATGAGTTGTCTCGAAAACAAATTGATGCGGCGAGAGTACATCTGGAGCAGGCACTGGAAGTCAATCCGCAAGCAGTACGCGCCACTATCATGTTGGGTGACATGGAAATCGCCGCAGGGAATCATAAGCTGGCCATTGAGACCTGGAAAAACATTGAGAACCAGGATGCACAATATCTGCCCCTGGCAGCCGAGAAAATGTTGATAGCTTTTCGCCATATTGATTGTGAAGATGAGGGCATCAGCCTGCTGCAGGAATATCAGGGGAAATATCCTTCACAGGATCTGATGAATGTATTGTTTCAGGCCGTATTGAAGCGCGATGGCGCTACCGCTGCCAATCATCTGGTGCGTAGCGAGTTGCAACGCAATCCTACCTTGCTGGGACTGGATAAATTTCTCGAAGCACGTTTGCTGGAAGTGACCGAAAAAAACCGCGCTGATGTGGAAATGGTTAAAAATCTGGTGCATCAGCGCACACGCTCACTCGCTATGTACTACTGCTCCAGTTGCGGCTTCAAGGCACGTCAATTCTATTGGCATTGTCCAGCTTGTCATGGTTGGGAAACCTATTCGCCCAAACGCAGCGAAGAAACCGGTTTGCGCATATGAGCGATCCCAAAATAATTGTGGCACTGGATTATCCGGAAGCGCAGGCAGCGCTTGAGCTGGTATCGCGTCTTGACCCTGCGTTGTGCCGTTTAAAAGTGGGTAAGGAATTGTTTACCTCAGCGGGGCCAAAAATAGTTGAGCAATGCATGCAACGCGGATTTGAAGTGTTTCTGGATCTGAAATTTCACGATATTCCCAACACCACTGCACAAGCCTGCAAAGTTGCCTCAAACCTTGGGGTATGGATGGTGAATGTGCATGCAATGGGTGGCCGAAAAATGATGGAAACGGCGCGGGAAGCGCTGGCAAATAGTTCACGGCCGCCAAAACTAATCGCTGTAACAATTTTGACCAGTATGGCGCAGGAAGATCTGGCTGGTATAGGCATCACGGCCACGCCCGCCGACATGGTGCTGCGTCTGGCAACCTTGGCGCGCGAGAGCGGTCTGGATGGGGCCGTGTGCTCTGCTCAGGAAGCGGCTTTGTTGCGCCAGCGCTGTGGAGAAAAATTTTGCCTGGTCACGCCCGGTATTCGTCCTGCTGATGCGGCAGCTGACGATCAATCCCGTATCATGACCCCCGCCGCAGCCTTGCAGAATGGATCGAATTATTTGGTCATCGGTCGTCCCATTACAAAAGCGGCTGACCCATTGTTGGCCCTGCAAAAAATTTCCAAAGAGATAGGAGAAGTGGCATGAGTGTATTGCCATCAAAAGAATCACTACCTGATTTTGACAAAGCTAAAGTGCTGGTCGTAGGTGATGTCATGCTGGACCGTTACTGGTTTGGTGATGTGACCCGCATATCACCCGAAGCGCCGGTGCCGGTTTTGAAAGTCAGTCATGTGGATGAACGTCCTGGCGGCGCGGCCAACGTGGCGCGTAATATTGCCTCGCTCGGCGCGCATTGCACGCTGTTGTCAGTGGTCGGCGCGGATGAAGCGGGTGACTGTCTGGAACGCCTGCTTACCCAGCATGGCAATGTCACGGCGCTGCTGTACCGTGACAACACGATATCCACGACCATCAAGCTGCGCGCGGTAGCACGCCAGCAACAATTATTGCGCATTGATTTTGAAACGCAACCCAGCCATGAAGTACTCAATGCAAAGCTGGCAGATTTCAGAAAAAAATTGGCCGATGCCGATGTGGTGATCTTGTCGGATTATGGCAAGGGTGGCCTTGCGCATATCGCCGAGATGATCAAGTTGACGCGTGCAGCAGGCAAGCCGGTATTGATCGATCCCAAGGGCGATGATTACACGCGCTATAGCGGCGCAACCGTGTTGACGCCCAACCGCAGTGAGTTCCGTGAAGTCGCGGGTAACTGGAAAAATGAAGCTGAGTTAAATGCGAAGGCGGAAAACCTGCGCAAGGAGCTGAAGCTGGATGCGTTGCTGGTGACGCGCAGCGAGGAGGGCATGAGTCTGTATCGGGCCAATGAGGTGTTGAATGAACCCACGCAGACACGCGAAGTATTTGATGTCAGCGGCGCGGGTGATACCGTGATTGCAACCATGGCAGTCATGCTTGCCTCCGGCGCAGGCTGGCCGGAGGCAGTGCGTATCGCCAATCGGGCTGCCGGTATTGTCGTTGGCAAGCTGGGCACGGCCATGGTGAGTCGCGACGAGATAATTGAGGATATGGCCAGAAGCAAGTGATGGTTATCGCACATTGCTCATTAATTTAAGGGAGTATAAGTATGTATCACATCGTTACAGGGGCAGCAGGGTTTATCGGTTCCAATCTGGTCAAGGCGTTGAATGATCGCGGTATCACCGACATCATCGCCGTGGATAATTTGAAACAGGCGGACAAGTTCAAGAATCTGGTGGATTGCGATATCTCGGACTACATGAGCAAGGAAGACTTTATCGAGCATCTTAATGCAGGTATGTTTGACGGCGAAGTGGCGGCGATACTGCATCAGGGTGCCTGCTCCGACACCATGGAAACAGATGGCCGCTACATGATGCAGAACAATTATCAATATTCACTCGATATACTCAATTTCTGCCAGGATGAGGAAATACCGTTCCTCTACGCATCATCTGCCTCGGTGTATGGCATGGGTCCCAACTTTACCGAAAGCCGCGAGCATGAATCGCCGCTTAACGTTTATGCTTATTCCAAATTTTTGTTTGATCAAATTGTGCGCCGTCGCTGGGATGAAAAAACCGCGCAAATCGTGAGCCTGCGCTATTTCAATGTATATGGCAGCCGCGAGCAACACAAGGGACGCATGGCATCGGTCGCCTATCACTTCTTCAACCAGTATCGTGCTGGCGGGTATGTGAACCTGTTTGAAGGCTGTGAAGGTTATGCCAATGGCGCACAGTTACGTGACTTTGTCTCGATCGAAGACGTGGTAAAGGTCAATATGCATTTTCTCGATAATCCAGACCAGTCCGGTATTTTTAATTTGGGCACCGGTAAGGCGCAAAGCTTTAATGATGTTGCAGTGGCAACCATTAATGCGTTGCGCAGCAACAAGGGTGAAAGCAAATTAACGTTGGAGCAAATGCACCAGCAACAACTGATTCGTTATATCACTTTCCCCGAGCAGCTTAAGGGTAAGTATCAAAGTTTTACCCAGGCGAATATCGAAGCGCTGCGCAAGGTAGGATATGCACAGCCCTTCTTCAGTGTGGCTGAGGGTACGACACGTTATGTGAATTACCTGTTGTCCAGGGTGGCTTAGCGCTTGTGACAACCTATCATTGATGGAGACAACATGAGTTTGGATGAACAGGCAATAAATGCAGTCAAGGATTATTTCGATTCGATTGCGCAAAATGCGGTTGATTTTGTGTACGAGTCAGTCGGCAGTGAAACGACCTTTGCCGAATTTATGGAAGCCGTGACCTTTAAGCTTAATCAATTTTCCTCAGAATTGGTCGCATCGGAAGTATTGAGCAAATCAGCAAAAAGCATAGAGAACTTCAATGCCGGAGAAGGGATGACGGTGGATGATGTGCAAGAGTTGATCGCAAACCATGAAGACGGTGACCTTGATGAAGAGGACGATGACGATGAAGGTATACGCTTTTAACACCATCGAACTTTGATCGTACAGTATCAACGAGCATACAGAAAGCACAGCTATGTACCCCTCACTTGAACATTTTGTCGGCAATACTCCCCTCGTTAAACTAAAGCGCATTCCCGGCACTACCACCAATACCATATTGGCTAAATTGGAAGGTAATAATCCCGCCGGCTCAGTGAAAGATCGGCCTGCACTGTCGATGATCACAAAAGCCGAGGCACGCGGTGAAATTAAACCCGGTAATACGCTGATCGAAGCGACCAGTGGTAATACCGGTATCGCGCTGGCGATGGCCGCTGCAATGCGCGGTTACAAGATGATACTGGTGATGCCGGAGAGCCAGAGTATTGAACGTCGCCAGACCATGCGCGCCTTTGGCGCCGAACTTGTGCTCACCAGCAAGGAAGGCAGCATGGAGTTGGCGCGAGACACAGCTGAAAAATTGCGTGATGAGGGGCGCGGTATAATTCTTGACCAGTTTGCCAATCCGGACAATCCGCTGGCGCATTATGAAGGCACCGCGCCAGAGATTTGGCGCGACACTCAAGGAAAGATCACGCACTTCATCAGCAGCATGGGCACCACCGGCACCATCATGGGGTGTGCTCGTTATTTCAAGGAAGTAAATCCCGCCATTCAGATTATCGGAGTGCAGCCCGAGGAGGGTGCGCAAATTCCTGGTATACGCAAATGGCCGGAGGCGTATCTGCCTAAAATCTACAACTCAAAAAATGTGGATAGTCTGGAGTATGTCGACCAACCCGCAGCTGAAGAACTAACCCGTAGACTGGCGCGTGAAGAGGGTATCTTCTGCGGGATCTCATCCGGTGGTGCACTGGCAGTCGCGTTGCGTATTTCCCAGCGTGTTGAAAATGCGACTATCGTATTTATTGTGTGCGACCGAGGTGATCGTTATTTGTCTACCGGCGTGTTTCCTGCTTGAGTGATGAAATGGATGCCGGAAAAATCCGCCTGTTGGCAATTTCGGGCAGCCTGAGAGCGGCATCGTTTAATACTGCACTGCTGAAAGCTGCGCAGCAGTTGGCACCGAAAGATGTGGATATTATTCTTTACACAGAACTTGGCAATCTACCCTTTTTCAATCCCGATCTCGAAGGAGCCGAACCGGTTTCCGTGTTAAATTTTCGTGCGCTGATTAAATCGGTAGGCGGCATCTTGATTGCCAGCCCAGAGTATGCGCATGGCGTGACTGGTGTGATGAAAAATGCGCTTGATTGGGTTGTGAGCGGCGAAGAGTTTGTAGGCAAGCCCGTCGCACTGTTCAATACATCACCACGTGCTAGTCACGCTTATACGGCGTTGAAGGAGACGATTACGGTGATGTCTGCGCGAATAGTAGACGAGGCTTCTATCACGGTTGCGCTAATGGGCACAAAACTTGATGCTGAAGGTATCGTTGCACATCCGGAAATATCCCAGGCGTTACAGCAGTCCCTGATCGCCTTCACTAAGACTATCAAATTTCCAGCAGTCGACCCACAGGCTGAGGACTGAGGTGTGAGCAATTCTCCCAAAAGATCGGTTGTCATTATCGGCGGTGGACCTGCCGGATTAATGGCGGCCGAGGTATTAAGCCAACAGGGTGTGCAAGTAAACGTTTATGACGCCATGCCTTCGGTGGGACGAAAGTTTTTAATGGCCGGTAAAGGCGGCATGAATATTACGCATTCCGAAGCGCTCCCAGTATTTCTCGATCGCTATGGTTCTCAAAGGGAACATATCAAGCCTCTACTGGATAATTTTTCACCGAAGTCATTGCAGGAATGGATACATGGCCTGGGTATCGCCACCTTTACAGGTTCTTCTGGCCGCATATTTCCAGCGGATATGAAAGCGGCACCATTGTTGCGAGCATGGCTACATCGCTTGCGCGAAAACGGTGTGAACTTCCATATGCGCCATCAGTGGCAGGGGTGGACAACGGAGGGAGACCTGCTATTTGCTACAGTAGGTGGCGAGTGTACTGTGAGTGTTTCTGCGCAACGCCCTCTCCCCATCCCTCTGTGTGCTGATGGCACATCACTCGCTTCGCTCGTGACCGCGACTTTGTCGCGCCCTGCGCCCAAAGGGCTGGTCCCACATGTGGGAGAGGGTGCAAAGGAGAAAAGAAATTGTGTTGATGCGGTTGTACTGGCACTGGGCGGTGGCAGTTGGCCGCAGCTGGGTAGTACGGGCGCATGGGTGACAATACTGCAGCAAAAGGGTGTTACAGTCGCACCGCTACAGCCAGCCAACTGCGGTTTTGATGTGGCCTGGAGCGAGCACTTTCGCACGCGCTTTGCCGGTCAACCCCTGAAAGGCGTTATAGCAAGCATTACCGATGCCAACGGCGTAGTACATCGCAAGCAAGGTGATTGCATGCTGACAGAAAATGGCATTGAAGGTGGTTTGATCTATGCGCTTTCCGCGCTACTGCGCGATCAAATAAAGCTTCAGGGTGAGGCGACGCTTCGGTTAGATTTGGCACCGGGAAAAGATATGCATCGCTTGCAAACCGAATTGGATCATCCGCGCGGTTCACGTTCCCTGTCGAGTCATTTGCAAAGCAGAGCCGGTATTAAAGCCGTGCAAACTGCCTTATTGCGCGAGTGTTTGAATAAGGAAGATTTTGAACATCCTTTGAGACTTGCACAGACGATCAAGGCAATGCCAATCAAGTTGCTTACACCGCGTCCATTGGCCGAAGCAATCAGCACCGCAGGCGGTGTAATGTTTGAAGAAATGGATACGCACCTGATGTTGAAAAAATTGCCCGGCGTGTTTTGCGCGGGCGAGATGCTGGATTGGGAAGCACCGACAGGCGGGTATTTGTTGACGGGCTGTTTTGCCAGCGGCAAGGCAGCGGGTGAAGGTGTAGTGTGCTACCTAAAAAAAACAGAAATGCCTGATTAATACACAAGATTGATGTTGTATTAATCAGGCACTCCTGCAGGTTTTTCGGGAGCGATTCTAGTCGAAGGGTACCTGGTTTTCTATGACCTCATTTTGACATTGATCTTCTGTAGGCTTCCAGAGGATCTTCATCTTTCTGATTTCTGAGTTGAATGGCCCGCTCTTTTTCAGCTTTTTCAGTTGCGATGCGTTCTTTTTCCGCTTTTTCTTTATCGGCTTTATCCTTTTCAGCCTTGGCAATTAAACGATTTTTCTCGGCAAGTTGATCTGCTTGGGCTTTCGCCAAGTTTGCCGCTTTAATCGCTTCATCCGCTGCGCGTTTGGCAGCTTTGGCTTCTTTGATTGCCTGATCGCGAGCTATCTCGTCAGCGAGAAGTCTTGCTGACCTGTTCTTCTCTTCTATTCTACGGTTCGCTTCCTGAGCCACAGCAGCCGGGTCATTGCGCAGGCGTAATGCTTCTTCATCACTTCTTTTTTTATTGGCGATTGCTTCCTGGGCATTCTCCTGGGCAGATTTTACGGGCGCCGCTCTTGTTGGTGCGCCTTTGCTTGACTCTGACATAATTGTTTCAATTTTGGCAATAACCGATTTGGAAATCTGATCCGGTAAGGCCACGTAGTTATGTTCCATAGGTTTGATCGCCGCAAACTTGAGACCATAAAGTATGACATTAAATAGTTGTGTTGTTTTCTCATCCCTTAATTTGTTTTTGTTGATCACAATAAATGAAAAATTTGAAATCGGCCAGCTTGCTCTCCCATTTTTGTTGATCAACGAGAGACTCGCAGACTGTCCATCTTCCACATTGGCAGACGATGCGGATGCAATGATGCCTGTATCACTTAATCCGGTATAACTCCCATCCCTGTTCATCAGATGGACAGATGATAATGAGGGTTGTGGCATATATTGCATGGGTAGATAACTGATAGAGTATGGCGTTTTTTTAATGCTTGAAATGCGAGTGGTAAAACCGTCCGCATCAATTGAGTTTGCAGGCCATACGCGTTTTTGAGCACTCAAATCACCGGCTTTCCACTTGTCGTTAATATTGCCAATATAACTGTTAAAAGCGGAATAATCAGATGATGATTCGTCTGAGTGAACAATCGTGATAGTTTGATTTTGCAGGTCAAGCCTGGGGTTAAGGGCAATGATTGCCGGATCATCCCATTTGGTAATTTCACCTGAAAATATTTTCCCCAAAGTGCTGCTATCCAGCCTTAAGGTGCTCTCCATCGTGTTTTTTAAATTTACGACAACTGATATTCCGCTTAACGCAAATGGAATTTGCAACAAATTCATCCTAGCAAGTTCAGCTTCGTTTAAGGGGCTATCGATGATCGCAAAATCAACCTTGTCATTTTGCAACATGGATAAATCATTGGAAAGAATGGTATTGGTAAACCTGATTGACTTTGTCTTGCTGCCCAGCTTGGCATTCGACCAATCCAGTAGCAGTTTATCGGCCGCACTACCTCCGCCGCCAAGTAATTCAAGGGCTAAAACCTGATTAGGCATCGATGATATTATTAACAAAAATGTAATTGTCGATGCTATTTTGTACATTACTCTCATATTAATTCCTATTCGCTGAACAGATTAACAGGCAATGAACGATTTAATCATGTGCATTGTATGCGCATGATTTCCATACGTTAGAAAATAAAGTTGACGCCCATGGCAAACAAATTCCAGTCCAGCTTGGCTGCGGCGCTGTCAAAAGTTACTCCTTGGGTATTCGCCGGGATTGCGTAACCGTGATTCCAGTGATTTTCCATGCGCATCGAGACATTGTTATTGATTCTGTAAGTGATACCGAGTACTTTTGCTTGCTGGTATGCAAAAGGATTATCTACCTGCTTATCGTTATACAAAAGATAGTCGTAACGTACATAGGGCGTAAATTTTTCCGCAATGGTGTAACCGAATTGTCCATAATATGATTTACCCGTGTTTTCATTTGCTGTTCCCGGGAAGTCTGTAGCCATGGCATATTCCATCTTGATATCGAAATTATAATTCCGGTAATCGATGGATGCACTGGATAGCCTTCTGGTGCTGGAAGTGGCATTAGGTGCAGTAGGCGATGGTGTGACTGTTGGAAAGCCAGTGTTGCTCAACAGGTCGTTCTGGAACATTGATAGTGAAAACTTTAACCCTAATGGTGTTTTATACGTCAATCTGCCACCGTAAATATTTTCTACTAATACATAATAGCCGGGAGCTGCGAGGGGTTGAATTTCAATATACTTATTAGCTCCCTTAGGTTCACCACCATACACATCGAAGGTCAGTCGGTGTGTGCCCATATCCAAGTGGTAAATTACTTCGACACCCTTTAAAGAGTCAGGGAGTATGCCAACCGCATCTTGATACATCAGGGGTGTGAGTGCAGACAGTTGCAGGAATTTGATGTCACGAATTTCATTGAATATGCCGACTGGTGCCTTCATTTGGCCGGCTCTGGCGGTAAGGCTATCGGTCACGTTGTAGTTAACATAAGCGCCCATGTCACCGGTAATTTCAGAACCTTGACGAATCTGCGCAACGATTTTGGTTTTTTCATCTATTTGCGCGGTAAAGTTCACAGACAAATAGTTGTAGTCCCAATCGCTGCCGCTAGGTTTTTGCGTGAAATTGTTTTCGGTTGCACGTATATAACCTGTATCACCATAACCATGCACAGTTACCCTGTCATCAATCCCT
>JANXWX010000004.1 GCA_025350915.1 Nitrosomonadales bacterium | reverse complement strand
GAATTGCGGGCGGGCATCGGTCAGTTACAATTGACAGGGATTATTTCAATGGCATCGGTCAGTTGTGAATTGCGGGCGGGCATCGGTCAGTTACAATGGCATTAAACGCCAACACATGAGCCGATACGTTGTGAATTGCGGGCGGGCATCGGTCAGTTACAATACGCCTCTCGCAGTGGCTTGAGCAGAAACGCAAAAATGCAAAACCCGAACGGTTTTTTTCGTTCGGGTTTTGCATTTTTGCGTTTGAATTTTCGTAATCATACAAAGTTTTCCGTTAAAAGAAGCTGATTTGTTCGGGTGCTGCCTCCGTGGCTTTGCGCGTTTTGCCGTAAAATACTTTCATGCGCTCAAATTGTTTGTCCGTCACAGTGAGCACGCGTACCTCACCGTCATTCGGCAGGAACGATTTTATCCGGTTTTCATGGACATCGGCATTTTCTTCGCTGGGACAGTGCCGCCCGTACACGGAAAACTGCATCATGGTGAAACCGTTATTGAGCAGGGATTCGCGGAAGTCGTGGTAGGCGCGGCGTGCCGCTTTGGTGTCAGTGGGCAGGTCAAACATGGCGATGATCCACATACTGCGAAATCCTCCGAAACTCATTTCATTTTCCCTCTCCCCAGCCCCTCTCCCGCGAGCGGGCGAGGGGTACGTGCGTCATAACACTGGAATCTCCACTTCCTTTTGTTCTCCGGCCAGCACTTTGCGCACGCTGGCTGCATATTGATGCAGCGCAACCATCAGCGGAAACTTGCGTTCGCCTATGCTGCAATCCCAGCCGAGAATTTCCAGCAGAGAGCGTTTGTTCTCCGGTGTGAGTGCGGGCGTGTCCGGCATCAGTTCGCACACCTCATACACCTTGATGTCTACCAGCGGGCGCAACGGTTCCATCAGGTCATCCGCCAGCGCGAAGCTGTTGTACTGGTTGCGGTGATGCACGCCCAGTGCCGGATGCAGCCCCGCGCCCACCACGGCGCGCGCCACTGCGCCGCGAATTACCGCGTAGCCGTAGTTGAGCATGGCGTTGATGCCAGGCGTATCGGGATTGCGGCGGAACTCCGGGCCGAACAGCCGCTGCCAGTAAATGCGCGCGGCCTGAGCCTCGATGTTTTCCGGGTCGCCGCTTTTCACTTTCGCCGCATATGCGCGTAGCGGAGCGTCGTTGCCGGTTGCGGAATGCAGTACCTTCGCCTGTTCGCGTATCTTGGCTTGCACAACGTGCTGCCACAGCCGCTTGCAGGTGGGTTCGGTAGCAGCGATCTGTTGTCCCAATGTTTTGCTGTGCAGCGTGTGCCCGTCCAGCGGCAACAGGATGGCGCTCGGTAGATGCCTGCTGTTGCACACCAGCACCACCACGTTGTTCTCGAAACAGGCCGTGAGCAAAGCCTGCGTGTGGGTGATGCCGGGATGGTCGAGGATCAGCACGCCCAAGTCTTCAACTGGCACACTGCCCGATTCCACGCCATCGCGCTCAACCACCATCTGCCGGTTGCGCAGATGGAGGTAAGTGGGATTGCTGATTTCAACGATGCGCTTAATCATTGCATGAGGTGAGGTTGCCGAGTGGGTCGGCAGCTATTTTCTGACACTCAAGCAGATGTGCTTTTGTTTGGTATCGGGATAATTTGTCGTCCAGTGTGGCGGATTTTTGGTCTCTAAAAATAATGTTGCCATTAGACGCATCAAAAAGTTGAACCCGCATAATCCGTACTTGATTGGCCTCTTGAATAGAAACTAAATCGTTTATTGATAGGGACATTACAAACCGCCATTCCTCGCCATGATTGCGCTGCACGATGTCGCTCTTCTCGGTGGAAGCTGCACCACGCGCTCGTCGTGCAGCTTCCATTGCAGTAATGAAGATACCTTTGCGCTTGCCTGTTTCTATGTGCTCGATAATCTCGACGTGATGGTTGTTGCCGTACTTGAAGAATTTGTAATCGCGGCCTTGGCCTTTTTGAATGGCGTGCGTTGTGCTCTTGTTGAAATTGGTTACCAGTCGCACGGTCTTGACTGGTGTTTTGCCATCTTTGTGTAGCAGCGGATTGTTCGGGTCGCCAAAGGCTGTTTTACTGTTATTGCCGAACTGCGCTAGCCGAGCTTCCACTAGTTCGCGCACTTTGGCATCGCGTATCTTGCTGACTTCGTTCGCAGTGAGTGTTGCCAATGGCTTGCGATAAACAAAGCGATCTTCGATGCTGACTTTCCCGGTTTTCGGATCGGCAATCCCTTCTTTGAAATGACCGTAGGCAGTGTCTTCATGTAGCGCCCCGCTGATCTTGCGCGCAGGGGCGTGTGAGACTATTAACTTGTCTATCTTCTCGTACACGTCGTCATAAAAACCGTCCCACGGCGGCGGCACGTCGAAGCGGCTCTTGTCGAGCGAGATGCTTTGCGCGGACAGGCGCGAAAGCTTGTGGAACAGGCTGCGGTTGGTCAGCGCGATGACCACGGCGTCTATCGCGTGGTGGCGGTGGTCGGCGCGGTTCTTTTCGTTGCTGCCATCCGGGGAGAGGAGGGTGTTCAGCTTCCAGCGGCCACGCAATTTTGCGGTAGCTTCGCCCTTGCTGACTTCCACGGGCGCGCCTAGTTGTTGCAGGAAGTCCCGTACCTCCACGCAGATATAGCGCGTGTCGTTCAATTGCCGCTCGATGAATTTATCCGTTTCGATTTCCTTTTGCTCGAAGCGGCGGCGCTTGGGGAAAGGGAGTGTTTTGATGCGCTGAAAAATTTCCGCGTAGGCTACTGGATCGCCTTGCCCCATTTCGTAAGGCGTGTTGTCGAGTTTTACCTGGCGGTTGAATGTTGCAATGCATAGGGTCTTGTTCATTTATGAATCATCCAGCGAACGTTTGTATGGAAGGATGTGTTCGACATCCACTTCCGGCGAGAACAGCATTTCGGGTGAGATGGGGGTGTTGGTGTAGGGGCAGACCTCCCTGCATTCTTTCCACATTTGGTATTTCTGAATGTCGGCGCGGGTAGGTTGCTGGATGCCAAGTCTTTCGCGCAGATAATCGGACGCGATTTCGTTTTCTTTTTTCTGCTTGTTTTGTTCCTTCTGCAATTCTTCTTTCTGTCTTTTGGAAAGCTTCATGTCGCGCGCCATTTCCACGCGGATGACGGTAGGCTTGCCATATTTGCGCACGATGGCGTTGACCACCTTGCGTGTCTCGAACAGTGCCTTCTGTACCACCGGGTTGCGCACGTTGGAGGGCAGGCCGAGCTTGTCGGTAACAGTTCGCTGGTTCGGGTTGCTGTGGTCGTAGCCCGCAGCTTTGCAGGCATCGCTGTAAATCATGCCTTGTTCGAGGTGGGGCAGGATGGCGCGCATCGCCTTGGCAGAAAGGCGCGCATAGCCGGGTTCCAATTCGATCTTGGCGAGGGCTTCTGCCGTAGTATCGTCAAAGTTCCAATGGTTCTTCATCCGGTTGAGGAAGCCCTGCTCGTTGTCTATGGTGAGCAGATCGGTCACCAAGTCATCCTGCTGCTGTGCGGTGAGCGCGTCCCAGCGGTCACCCAGCGCGCCGCGCAGATCGCAGGCGGTGCGGTTGCCGAGCAGCTTGTCCTTTTTGCCTTCATCCAGATTGAAGGTTTCGCCTTCGTGCAGGCTGTCCTTTTTGTTCCAGCCGACCACCTTGCGCACCGCGCCCCAAGCCATGCTCTTTTGTTTGTCGAGTGCTTCGGAGAGTTTGTTGCGCTCATCCTGCGTGAGCGGACGGAATTCGCGCGTGATGGGATTCTTCACGGCGAGATGGTTCACGTCTTGCAGGATGCGGAAGCGTTGCGCCAGCAGGATGGCTTTGGCGGCTCGTTTGCGCGTCGGCTCGAAGGTGCATTTGCCGACCAGATGTTTTTGCGACTTGAGCGGGCGCTGGAAAAAAATGCTGTTGTGAATGGCGACCTTGAGCGCCTGTGTAAGTTGTTCGGGCGCGAAGGGTGCCTGCTTGCTCCATAGTTGCTCGAACTCTTCCGCATACATGGCACGGTCGGTGTAGCGTCTGCGTTGGGTGGGTTGATCGGCCAGGAATGCTCCGAGAGTATGGCCTTTCATTTCGGCGCGCAAGGCAGAGATGGCAGTTTTGACTTTGCCATCTTCATCCGATGCAGTCTTGCGGTTGCTCTGAAAGCCACGCCGGTGGGCGAGATGGTAAAGCGCACGGCCAAAGGCGAAAGGCTCCAGCTTTTCATCCAGGCCGCGTTTGCGCAGTTGGTAGGGATTGTTGGCTTGATTGTCCAGCAGCAATGCATTGCGTTCGGCTTCATCCTGCGGCAGCAGGCCATGACGGACGAGAAGATTGAGTAGTTTTGTGCGCCGCTGCTTGCGCCGTGCCACCAGCTTGCGAGCCGCGCGTGCGGCGCGGCGAGCATGGTTCTTCGGAGTGCCGGTTTTTGCCTCGACCGCTTCCTGAAAAATTCGAGAACCGCAGGCAATGAGTTCATGTGGTTGCTGGTTATCGTCGAAATCAATCAATGCCCAGCCAATTGAGTTGGTGCCCAAATCCAGCCCTAAAGTGAAATTCCCCATCATGTCCCCTTCGTGAATGACCGTTGAGCAAGCAAAATCCAAGGTGTGATCTTGACGCTCCCTAACCTTTAGTTCTTCTCGATCTTCCCCATTCAGGAAGGGCTGCTGATATGTGCTTGATGCACATTTGTTGTAATTTGTAGCGCAGCCAACTATACTTCGTCCCGTATTGTAACTGACCGATGCCCGCCTTGCTTTTCACAATAAGAGGAAACTCTCAGTGAGAATCTTCGCAGGATAACCCCAAGGGGTAAACCACGAGCCTCTCGCGCAAGCGAGGGGCTTTTTACTTGCCGGCGATTTGCTGGAACAACTCCAGCCTGCGTGCATCGATCTTCCCCTCGCCAACAGCATTGCGCAATGCGCAGCCCGGTTCATGCGCGTGGCGGCAATCGCGAAAGCGGCACTGTCCGAGATATTGAGAAAATTCCACGAAACCCTGTTCTATTCCGCCGAAACTCAGGTGATGCAGGCCAAAGGCTTGCACGCCGGGACAGTCGATCAAATTGCTGGCATCATCTATCCGGTACAGGCGCGCGTGGGTGGTGGTGTGCTTGCCGGAATCCAGCGCGGAGGAAATTTCTCGGGTGGCTGCTTGCGCGTCGGGCAACAGTGCGTTGATCAGTGTGGATTTTCCCATGCCGGATTGGCCGACCAGCACGCTGGTGTGGCCGTGCAAGAATGGACGCAACGCGGACACATCCAGCTTCGCACTGAGTTCCAAC